>NZ_JBVJQR010000051.1:0-26123 GCF_055608425.1 Kitasatospora sp. NPDC036934
CCCACCCTTCGCCGAGGACGCCCCCCGGGGGGGACGACTGACCGAGCCCCGCCGACTCACCCCCGCCCTCGTCCGCCGAGGGTTTCGCAACGTCCCCGCGACAGCCGTCCACCGGCAGCCGCACTGAAACCATCCCGGCCGGGCCCGGGGCGGCCTCCCGGCTCGAAGAACAAGCACCGGGCCAAGCGCCACGCCGTCGGCAAGGCGGTCGAACGCGCCGATTCGATCAGGGAGCATCAAGCCCGACGAGCATACAAGCCAAGCTTAGGATGCCGGGAAGAAGCCGAGGTCCCTCTGTTCCAGCCCCCCGACGACGAGCGCCCGGTCGAGGAACCGGTTGTACTCCTCGCACGCGGTTTCGGGGAGAAGGGCGCAGCTGTGGCAGGCGGCGAGGTTGCAGGACCCAGGGCCCTGGCCAGAGCTTTCGATACAGACAGGGTCGGAGGAGCACCAGGCGGCCTGTGCGAGGGCGTTCTGGAGCACGTCTTCGAGGCGGCCCGGCTGTCCCATCCGGACGAGGCCGCCGAGGGTGCCTTCGGAGTCGCCGGCGGCGGTGTAGATGAGCAGGGCTGCCATGCCGTCGGCACCAGGGCTGACGTAGAGGCGTTCTCGCAGGGAGGCCGAGCTGTATCCGCACTCATAGGTGAGCTGGTTGATGAGCAGGTGGGCGAGGGTGTGCAGGAGCACAAAACGGGGTGACAGCTCGCGTTGCTGCAGCCCCCGGTCCACAGCCAGGCGGGCGAAGCGCCGGGTGAGGAGGCCGGTTCGTTCAAGTACGTCGGGCTGTTCCTCCCAGGGGGCGAGCCTGCCGGTACCGAGTTCGAGGTAGATGCCTTCTCCGCTGACCGCGTAAGCGGGAAGCCATCCACTGCCCGGACGGGCCGGGGTACGCCGCAGGAGGGCCTTGCGGGTCGTGCGGTCGTGCGAGGACTCCGCGAAGACACGGTTGAAGCCCCAGAGCGCCCGGGTCTCCCGGAGCTTCTCCACCAGCCGCACGCGCGCGAAGGCTCCGGCCACCGGCTGGCCGTAGTCCGCCGCTGGCTGGCGGACGACGAGTTCGCTGGACTCGATGGAGTCACGCAGCGCCTGGTACTCGGTGACCCGGAAGTCCGCTGGGTCTTCTGCCAGGACAGGCCCGCCGGGGCTGGAGCTGGAGCTGGAGCTGCCGGTGGTCTCGGCGTCGTGGAGGGCCTTGAGGCCGGCCTCGATCTGCGGGTCGGTGAAGCCTTCGAGGATGAAGGCGTTTCCCTGAGCGACCCTCCGGAGCAGATCCGGCGAGGGGATCACTCCCTCTCCTACGAACACGGCTGCCTGCCGCCGGGCCTGAACGATCGTCCCGTCCTGGAGGGCTTCCACAACCTTGGGGTCAGCGGCGCTGCTGCCGTCCTCGGGCACGAAGATGGAACTGCTCAGAAGCGGGTAGTACACATTGGCGGCTGCCCGGAGGCTTCCCCTGAGCGGACTGCCGCAGGGCTCTCCCACGCATTCGATGCCGAGCCAGGGCGCGGCACCCCGGCACAGGTAGGCGGGTCCGCCCGGTTCGAGTTCCTCGGACAGAACGGTGGAGGAGCCGTTGTCCCTGCTTGCCGTTGTCGAGGTCACGCCTTCCAGGCTCCGGCCCTCGCCGCAGCTGCACGAGACCCGCTGGGCTGAGAGGGTGCCTCCGCCGGAAGAACGCAGTGAGAGGACGTGGTTGCGGCAGGAAGGCGCGGCGGAACGGTGCGCCCACTCGTTCCACGGGAAGTCCTGGAGGTGTCCCCGCTCGCAGATGGCCACGAAGGGGACCTGGGCGATGACGGGCTTGCGGCGGGTGCCCTCGTGGTGATCGCATACGGGGCGGCGGTCGGCGTGGAGACGGTCTCTGGTCAGCGTCCGGCAGCTCGGGCAGAAACCCCAGACAGGGAATCGGAGGACGGGGACACGGACCTTTCTGTTCATCTCGTCCTCTGACCAGACCCGGTAGTCCGGCGGCGAGTAGAGCGCGTCGATACCCAGATGCTGCTCCAGACGCCACTCGTGGATCCGGTACTCCTCACGGTCGCGGTCCTTCCCGGTCGGGAACCAGTGGTCAAGGCCCGCTGTGATGACGGACGTACCGTCAGAGAGCACGTGCATGGCGCCAGGGCCAAACGGGACAACCAGCTGGGAGCGGCGGACACTTCCGCGGATCATGAGTTTCCTTCCTCGATCGCGTACTGCACGGTGACCTCGACCTCGGATTCGGCATCGACGCCGCGCATCGACGAGGGGATCGCCCAGCTCAGATTCCGCTGGTTCTCGGGTGCGTAGTGGCCGAGCGGCCGCAGGAGCCGACCGTGGCCCACGGGGCCGAAATCGCCCCACTCGCCGGGCCGCCATGCCTCCCATTCCTTGCGCATCCGGTCCAGCAGGGCCGCTGTACGGCTGGCCTCGTCGGGGTCACAGAATTCAGCGCGACCGAGCAGCAGTTCCCTGGCTTCCTCCCATCGATCGGCCGGGAATGGGAGGGGAGCGTCGACGGCCTTGCCCCCGGCCTGGCGGATGTAGGCGACGGCGACGGCCCTAAGGGCCCGGTCCAGGGCGGGCGGGGCGAACGGGGTCGAGCTGGTGGGCTCAACCTGGGCGTACAGTCGCTCGTGGTAGCTGCGGAAGCGTTCGAAGTGGCTGCGGTCGCGGGGTTTGCCGGCGCCGTAGAGGGTGACTACCAGGCCGGGGATCCGACGGCCGACACGGCCGGTGACCTGGATGTACTGGGAGGTGCTCTTGGGCTGACCCACGACGGCCATGAGGGAGAGACGGGGGATATCGATGCCGACTTCGATCAGGCTGGACGCCAGGCAGGTGTCCACGGCCCGCTGTTCCGGGGTGAGTTGCCGCTCCAGCTTCTGGATGGCCTCGGGAACCTCATCCTGCCGGAGGCGGCTGGTCATCTCCTCGACCCAGTTGAGGTAGCGCATGCCGCTGCGGTCCGCGGTGGAGCGGTTGTTGATGGTGCGCAGGTAGTCAGGGATGTCGGACTGCATGAGAGAGAGCGAGTTGCCGAGCTCGCGGAGGCTGTTGAAGAACGCGAGCAGCGTCCACCAGGGGTCGCGCTGGTCCTCGGGGAGATCCCCGGCGGCCTGGAGAAGCGCCGCGAAGGTGCGGACCTGGACGGTCTGCATGGAGCCGAGAGCAGGGGCGTGCACGCCGATGTAGCGCCGTCCGGGCTTGAGCAGGCCGGTCTCGGGGTTCCGGTCGTATACGGCGAAGAACGAGTCGGAGGCGTCGATGCCGTGCGGCGGGAAGAGGTGAATCCGCTCACGGCCGTAGAGGGCGCGTACCTGTTCCTCGTGGCGGCGGATCGTGGCGGTGGAGGCGACGATCTTCGGGCGGACGGGAGTGCCGCTTCGCCGGTCAGTGCACAGCTCTTCGATGACGCCTTCGTAGAGGCCGGCGAGGGAGCCGAGTGGGCCCGCGATGAGATGCAGCTCGTCCTGGATGACCAGTGACGGCGGCGAGAATTCCCGGGCACCGTCGGCGCCGAGTCCTGAAGCTCCCAGGCCGAACAGAGCGCGGGCCCCGGGGCGCCAGGCGAGCAGGGCGAACTTGTCGATGGTGCCGATGACGAGCGTCGGCCGGCGGTCGTAGAGGTCGTCATCGGTGACGAAGACGGGCAGCGGGGTGTCGTCCGCCGAGAAGCGGCACTCGTAGTCCGGACAGATGAACCGTACGGTCCCCGCGTACTCGACGTACCCGGCCACAGGAGTGCGGCTCGCGGAGGCAGCCTGACCGCCCCTTCCGCCCCTGCGGGGACGCCGGCGGGGCGCGCCGCTCTCTTCCTGGCCGGCGACGGGACCCATCTGGGCCGCACACCAGGGGCAACGCAGCAGGAGGAAGGGATTGTCCTCACCGCCAGCCCGGAGCCGGCCGAGGGCCGAGGTCGCATCGCCGCGCTTGTTGGGGGTCGTGTCGCCGCCCACCCAGATGCCGATAGAGAAGGGACCCCCGAGGTCCGGCTCATCCTCCCGCAGCTCTTCGAGCGCGCAGATGAGGGAGGCCGCACGCAGGAACTGCTGCGCGGTCAGCAGACGCAGGGTGTAGCGCATGAGGATGGTGACCCCGGCGTCGGCGGGGTCACGCAGACGGCGCAGGAGAATGGTGAAGGCGGACAGACCGAGGTACGCCTCGGTCTTGCCGCCGCCGGTGGGGAAGTAGATGAGGTCGACGGTGTCACGGTCGTCGTGGAACGGGTCTGCGGTCGACGGGACAGCGGCGAGGAGGAAGGCGATCTGGAACGCGCGCCAGTTGCCCTTCCCCTGGCTGCGGGCCGTGTCTTCGTCCAGTTGGACGCCGTCCACCGCGTAACAGCCGTTGACGTAACGGGTTCTGCGCAGGGGTGCACCGGAGCGCAGCTGCTGGCGCAGCATCACCCGGTTCGTCACGCGGAACGCGCGGCCGACATCCGTGCTGGGGTCGCGGACGAGTTCGAGGCCCTCCCGCATCCGGGCCAGGGCGGTGCGGCAGCCCTCGATGTGCTTGGCGGCGGTCGGCTGGAACCGTCCGTCGAGTCCTGCGGCCTTCTCCTCGAGTTCGTCGATCCACTGCGCGTAGGCGGTGACGACCCGGCTGAGCTGCTCGGGGCCTTCCGGTCCGTCTCCTGCCAGCTGGTCCATGGAGACGGTCAGCGGGGTGCCGTCGGGCAGCCGAATGTCGGGAGTGATGCTGGGGGCTTCGTACTGCGGCATGGGATCGGCCCTGGCCCAGGAGGAGCGGTCCCCCATCGGCGTGTCCCAGTCCGCCGCACAGCCGTGTCCGACGGCGAAGGTGCGGGCACCCCGGTAGATCAGGCTGAACGAGGCGTCATCCGGGTGGGTTCCGGCTTCGGCCGCCTCCGGGTACGGGGCCAGCCAGCCCTCTACCGGCTCGACGGTGATCTCGGTCTGGAAGAGGCTGAGAGCGTCGGGGGCCCCTTTGCCCAGCGGTGTCCGGTTGACGAGGGCGACCGTGATGAGGCGCCCGTCGCGGTGAGGCCTGATGCGGACGGTGAGTTCGAGGTCCAGGCCGTCGAGGCCGGTCGAGGTGTCGGAGGACGGCTGCGGCTTGCGCAGGAGGGGGCCGGCGCTGGCGAGCGCCTCCGGCGACAGATCCCAGACGGCCGCGACGGGGCCGCGGACCCACCAGTGACGGACGCTGCTGCCGATGTGCACGGTCCGGCGCCGGTAGCGGCCACCAGTGGCGGAGATCCGCAGACCGGCCCGTTCTCCTGCCAGGAGGATCGACAGGCCCATGGCGCTGGGGCGCCGGTCGTTGGCGCCGAGGAGTTCAAAGTCATCGTCGTCGGCATGACCTCCCTTCCGCGCGTATGCCTCCTGGATGCCTTCGGGCACCTCCGGAGCGTCTTCGTCCTCCTCCCCGTCCTGCCCGTCTTCGCCGGCGTCCACCGTTTCGTCCGCCTCGGAGTCCGCGCGCTGGCCAGCGGTGTCCTCCGGTGTCGCGGGGTAGAGGATGCCGACGCCGTAGCGCAGCAGGGGAGCACGGTCGAGGATCTCCTCGCCGCTGTCAGCGTCGGTCCACGGTCCGCGGGCGGCGGGCCAGCCGTCGAACGACGTCTGGTCGAGGGGCTTGCCCGCGGGGGCCGGACCCATAAGCTCGGCCCGCAGGGCGTCGATTACGTCCTCCCGGGCCCCGAGGTTGTCACTGGCCGTGGTCATGCTCTGCCTGCTCCTTGAACCTGCTTGATGTATCCGGGGCGTGCGCTGTGGGCCATCAGCACGGTGAGCTCGTCCCTGGCCCGGGAGGCACCGACGTAGAAGAGCGTCCGGTCCCGGTCCGTGCCGAAGGAGGTGATGTCGGTGAGGACGACGGCGGGGGCGTCCAGCCCCTTGAACGTGTGCACGGTTCCGTACCGGACGGATCCCGGTTTCGGGGAGTCCAGGGGTGTCAGCCGTCCCTTCCAGCTGGGGGCACGGCAGGTGCCGGCGGCACTGAGCTCGTCCCGGAGCGGAGACAGGACGACGATGTCCTCGGGCGAGAAACCCTCCCGGGTGAGATCCGTGAGGCGGCTGGCCAGCTGTCGCTGCTGCTCCTCTTCGTCCGCCCACCAGAGGTTCGTGGCCTGGCGGTCGTTGGAGGGCCTCAGGGTGCCCGCGTATCCGGGGTCGAGTACCGACGTGACCTCCACGTACAGCGTGATGTCGGGGACGCTGCGGCAGTTGTGGTTCAGCGTGACCGAGGGCAGCTCTCCGGCCCGTTTGTGCAGGACGTCCATGCCCTGGCCGTCGGATCCGTAGAGGGCCTGACGGGTGAAGTCGCCGAAGCCCAGCCATCGGCCTGCGGACAGGCCGCCCCGTACGGAGAAGTCGAGGACATCGAGGTAGGACTCACGCATCAGGTCCTGTGCCTCGTCCACGACGAGCACGTCGAACGGGGGCTCGTCCTTCTCCATGAGGACGTCCAGGGCGGCCTCGGGCAGCACCTCGGTGAAGAAGTCCCTGGTGCCGCCGGCATCGCGGGCGGACGGGGCCAGCCCGGCCATGTAGGAATGGAAGCTGGTTGCCGTCACCCCTGGCAGGCCCGCAGTCTCCTCCTTGAGCCAGCGGCCGAGGTGGCGGTTGAAGCAGCACAGGAGCACCCGCTGTCCCCCGGCGGCGTAGCGGCGTGCCGCCTCCACCGCCACGTAGGTCTTGCCCGTCCCGGCAGCGCCGTCCACCATGCAGCGCCGGTTCCTGGCGATCATGTCGAGCACTTCGTACTGTTGCTGGGTGAACGCCTCCGTCTCGCGCTCCATCCGCTGCCGCCTCAGCTTCGGCGGCTCGGCGAACTCGAACGAGGGCCGCAGAGCCCGGATGATCCGCTCAGCCTGCCCGGCATCGGGTGCCACGGACGCCGGGTCGAACCATGCCGCCCCCGGTGTGGCCGCGAGGTGGGCCCGGTGCGCGTCCAGGACCCCGGTGACCAGCGCCGCCACGGAGCGGCTGCGGAAGGCGACCGTGTCCAGTGCCTGCCACGAGTGCCACTCCATCGGCCCGGAGACCGCGAAGCGGCTGTGGGTGAACAGCACCGCGAATGCGACCGGCACCGCACCGGCACCGCCGCTGGGGCCCCCGAGCTTCTTCCTGACGGCGTGCATGGCCTCGTCGGCCTGCTGGAACGGGCTCCGATTGGTCAGGGGCTGATTGCCGAGGCGCCACTCCCCGCTCGGCAGCCGCCGCACCTGGAGATGCGCCTTGACCTCCAGGACGAGTATCCCCTTGCCCGGGACGATGATGACGAAGTCTGCCTCCCCCTGGATCTGTCGCGGGTGCTGGGCGATTCCGAGCGAGTGGAGGACGGTCCAGTCCCCGGTCGCCGGATCGTCGCGCAGCCGCTGGAACACCTCCCGTTCCCCCGGGCTCGGCGTGCAGGCCGGATCGAACGAGGGCGGGATCATACGTGCCATCAGGGAACCTCCGGGGAACGGAGCCGGCACAGGTAGTGCACGGGAACGGTCAGCTGCCCGGGCAGCAGCGCGTCGATGAGGGCCACCCGCGCGCCTGCCTCGGTGTCGTCCAGGGAGATGTCGCACCACTGATCGGACTGCAGGGTCTCCCAGGTGCCGCCCGAGACGGCCCGCTGGACGACCTCGGCGTAGTTGCGCCCGACGCTGCGGTGCGCGTGGTCAATGCGGCCCAGCGCGTCCCAAGCGTGGTCGGCTTCGTCGCCGCGTCCGAGGTAGCGCATCACCACGGTGAAGTCCGCTTTGAGGCGCGTTCGGATGCACCACGGCCCTGTCCAGTAGCCCAGGTTGGCGGTCGTCGCGCCCTGGGACTTCAGGTCGGCGGCGACGCCGTGGACCCCGTCCCGGTGGCGGGCGACGCGGTCGCGCAGCTGTGCCTTCCACGCCCGCTGGATCTCGCGCAGCATGAGGGCGTCCTCGCCGAGTGCGGCGTCGGCGCGCTCGACCAGGCTCTGGTAATAGGATCCGCCGCGCAGTACGACGGCGTCGCCGATCGTCACTGTGGCCGCGTCCACCGCCTCGACGGCCGGCCTGCCCTCGTCGTCCGCCTCGACGAGCAGCACCTTCTGAACGCCCTCGTCCCGGGGCAGCAGTACGAAGGAGCCGTCGGCCAGTTGGGCCGCCTGAGCGGCCACACGCTCATGCGCGCCCGGAGCAGGCTGCTCCAGCACATCGGCGGGCAGCCCCGCGACCGCTTCGCCAGCCAGGGAGAGCACATCGAAGCCGGTCAGCTCCGGCGCCTCACTGGCCTCGGGAACGCCTGCCCGGAGACCCTGCGCTCCCCCGAGGAGGAGGGACGGGCGCCGGATGATCCGCGACGGCATCCGGCCACGCCGGACCGGTCCTTCCCCGAACAGCGGCCAGACGTCCTGCGGCTCGCGGTAGAAGTCATAGTGCACCAGTCCGATCCGGGAGGCGCGCGGAGCGTTCAGCACCCCGGGCGGAAGCCAGCCCACGGGCCCGACAACGACCGCGGCACCGTACACACAGGTCCCGGCGAGGTCCCGGGCGGTGCCCACGTCGACCGGGCACCTGAGTGCGGTGAACGCGGCCACCGCGTCGTCCTGGTGGGCGCGGCTGGTGACCACCACCAGGACGCTGCCCGCACCGGGCGATTCCAGGTACTTCATCACGCCGCGGGCCAGCGGGTTCTCGCGCTCCCGTCCCAGGTTCCGCAACGCGTCGGCGACCGCGTCGAACTGCCTCAGCAGGCCGCGGTCGGCGACCCGCTCGATCACCCTCGCACGGCCGACCAGGGCTTCCGCGGTCTCCCGCAATCCCAATGCGCCGGAGTTGAGCGGCAGGGGCACCGTCCCGATGAGCCACCGTGCCCGGCGGATCTCCGCGCATGACTGCCGCCACAGGTCGGAGCCCTCCGACTCCCCCACCGCGCGCAGGAATTGTGCTGCCGCGTGCATGAACGTGCTGACACCGGAGTGCCGTACCGGCTGCTCCACTATCTCGGCGTCGGCCCTCTGGTACACACCGTCCGCATCCAGCATGCTCACCGCTGCCTCCGCCTGGTCCGCCAGGCCAGCGCCTCGACGCCGGCAGGGAGGGCCCGTACGAGCCCGGCGGGCATGGGCAGATCGGCCTGGCGGCGCGCACGGTTCGCGTAGAGCGCGTCCGCCGCAGCCACGGCCGAGGGGCTCGTCCGCTCGACCACGGCCATCGTCACCTCCGCCAGGCTCGCCGCCATCCACCGCCGCACCGTCGCGGCACCGTCCAGCACCGCCACGGCCGGCTTGCGGGACCGCACAGGATCACGGATCTCCTCCGGATCGCTCCTGCTCGACAGGACGACACTGCGGTAGTGGGTACCCGGCGAGTGCACACCGCGCAGACGCATCAGCTCCTGAAGGGATAGCCCGGGACAGCCCGGGGCCGCGGCAACCTCCTGCGCCTCCGCCAGCACCGTGCTCACGACCCCCACCAGTACGCAGTCGAGCGAGCAGTGCCGGTAGTACTCGTCCAGGGGGCCCGTCAGCAGTCCGCTGGCGCCGCCCGGTGCCCCGGTTTCCTCGCTGAAACGGTTGCGGTCGGTGTAGTCCCCGGGCTGATCGGGCCAGGGGAGCGTCTGAACCCGGTACTGATCCGCCGGGAACCACGACACCATGCCCGGGCGCCCGCCGGGGCCCGGGCGGCCCGACAGCTCGTAGACCTTCCCGTGATGGTTCTCCACAGCCCTCAGGAAGAGGCCCGAATATGCGCGTTTCCCCGCACCTGGTAAGTCCGCCGACACGATCCGAACGCAGGTCCCTGCCGGGAGGGCCCATGCCTGCTCGAATCCGAGCTCCCGCTCGGCGCGCGATCGCGCTGTCCATGACGTCCGGTCCACCGAACCCAGCGCGAGAAGTACGGCGGCGTATTCACGAGCCGGGACGGACAACGCCACGACGGCGCTGTCACCGGCCTCGCTCAGCTCGGCGGCCCATCCGCCGGCCCGGGCGAACCACACAGCCCACTCGGGCAGCTTCCGCCAGCCCCCCTCCGTGCTCAAGTAGGCGCCGCGGAGCGCAGACCCGCTATCCGCCACCGACCCAGCCCCTAAGCCCGCCCGAGAGTTCCCTTGTGCCGCCACGCGACCTCTAGTACTGGCAGCGCTCGCGATCGTACAACATTGCCACAATTCGTCACATCAACTTCATTGTCTCAAAACGGACTTACTGCTGCCAGCTATGCGGCCTGCGAACTGCGGCTGATCAGCTCCCGGGCATCCGCGTGGCCGCCGGCATCCATCAGGTGACCCACCACATCGAGGACGAAACGGTCGGGTCGGCCGCAGACCTTCCGCAGGAGAACATCCACGACCTCCGCGAGACCCCGGCTACGGCACGTCTGAATCGCGGCAGCAGACTCCAGCGCAGGCGCCTCGTCGCCGGCATAGTCCAGCATGCCGACGACATGCTCGTACCGGCCGCTGTCAAGGTGCAGCACCAGTTCGTCGACCGGCCACTGCAGCCCGGTCGCACGTTCGTTGCGCCGGTCCCCCTTGGCGGGCGGGACCGGCGCAACGGCTGGCGCACCGATGCCGCCTTCCTGCGCGCCACCGCCCATGCCAGTGGCCTCTTCCAAAGCCGGCCTGTCGGCTTCAGCAATGCTGTTGTCGGCGGCAGCAGCGTGCTCACCCTCATCGAGAACCCGCTGCAGGAGAGCCTTCAGGTCGTCCTCGGGCACCACTTCGACACCGGTCCTGCGCTGCGCGAGCCGGTGCAGCTTCAGAACGGCGTCCGTGTCAGGGAACAGGACCTTCCCCGACGCGAGCCGGTAGAGGACCGAGCGGGAGCTGTGGGTCTGACCTGCGACGCTGCGCAGCGAGCCGCCCGTAGCGCCCAGTAGGGTGCGCACCGCCTGGGCGAGTTCGCGGCGTGCCGGGGGAATGGAGGCCGAAAGGGCCTTCATCTGTCCGCGTGGAGGCAAAGGAAACTCCCCGGGGGTAGGGGCGACGACGTGTCAGCCCATCTTGGCAAACTCCTAAGACAGTTGAAGGGTCTTGTGGTGCGGCGGGGACACCCCGGGACACCGGGCGAGGAGGGACACCGAGGGACAGAGGAGGCCTTCCCATGCCCCTGGGCATGCGCTTCGCTTGAGGAGCAGTCGAAACCGGCCCGCTGACAGCCCACCAGGGCCGTCACTGCGCTGCACACGAGAGGATCCGAAGAGCATGGTGGTGGCAATCCCGTCCTGGACGGACGAGGAACTCGGCACCAAGAAGCGTGTTGCGCTTTGGCTGGTGCAGGAGGTCGGAATCGGCAGCGTGTTCACCAAGGAGCAGCTGCGGACCGCGTTCGAGGGGGTCAGCCAGGTCGACCGGCGCATGCGGGAGCTTCGCGACCACGAGTGGCAGATCGACACCAACCGGGAGGACCCGGCCCTCGACCCCAGCGAGCACCGGTTCGTGCGGCAGGGTGTGCCGGTATGGGAGCCCGGAATGGGAAGCCGCAGGGCAACCGAGTCGGTGGGAGCAGTCCAGCGCCGTGCCGTGCTCCTGAATGACAACTACCTGTGCCGGACCTGCGGCATCGGCAACGGCGAGGCGTATGCCGACGGCCACGGTGCCACCTCCCACCTGGACATCGCGCGGCGGCCGGTCACCCTGCCCAGCGGCGGCACGGAGGTGCAGCTGGTCACCGAGTGCAACCGGTGCCGTGTCGGCGGGCGCGACGCCGGCGCCGATCTGGGCGCCTTCGCGTCGGCGCTAGCGCAGCTGTCGGCCTACGAGCGCAAGATGCTGTCTGCCTGGATGGAGCAGGACGCCCGCGGCTTCAACGAGGTCGAGAAGCTCTGGGGCGTCTACCGCACGCTGCCGGCGGCTGCGCGCGCCGAGGTCCGCGGCATGCTCCTGTAGTCCGCTCCCGGGCGGCACCGGAACCCCTGTGCCGCCCCTTTCTTGGCCCTGGCAGTATCTGCATCGCTTTCACACACACGAAGGAGCACACACGTGTTGATCGACTTCGGCCAGCCCCACGAAGCCGGCGGCAACCGCGAGCTCGTGGCCCACCGGCTGAAGGAGCTGCGCAACGGGAACGGGGTCCCGGAAACGCTGACCGTCGAGTGGCGCGGGAAGCCCGCCCATATCGAGGTCATCGACATGCCGGTCGAGGTCCTGCGCTACAACCCCGGCACGCACCGCATCCGCGCCCAGCGCGCCTACGACCCAGCCCGGGACCGGGCGCTGACCGAGGACCCCTGGAGCCCGGAGAGCCAGGATTACCTCCACCACCTGCTGAAGGCGCTGCCGGCCGACCCCTCCAGGACCGACAAGGCCTTCGAGGACCTGACGGAGAGCCTGCGCGAGTACCAGCAGAACGAACCCGGGCTGATCACCCACGAGGGCATCCTCGTGAACGGCAACACCCGCCGCGCTGCCCTCAAGGAGCTCGGGCGGACCAGCATGCGGGTCGGCGTTCTGCCGGAGAGCTGCGAGTGGAGCGACATCCATGCTGTCGAGCTCTCCCTCCAGCTGCGCCCTGACACCCGGCGGGACTACTCCTACATCAACCACCTGCTCGCCCTGGAGGAGCAGGTTGCGCTTGGCAAGCCGCTGCCGGAGATCGCCCGGAACTTCCACACCACGACGCCGGCCTGCGACCGCGACCTGTGGATCCTGGCCCAGCTCCGGGACCTCATCAGCCGCAGTGCGACCAGCACCGCCTCGCTGCGGCTCATGGACTTCGAAGAGGCCAAGGAGCGGTTCTTCGAGCTCTACCGCGCCTACAACACGGAGTCCGCGCGCAACCGGGAACGTGGCGACCTGCTGAAGGAAGGCCGGCTCGCGGCCATTGTGCTCGAGTTCGCCAAGACCGATGTCCGGTACATCCAGCCCGACTTCCAGGAGCGCTTCCTGGACCAGCGGCTGCCCGCAGACCTCAGGCCCGCCCCCGCCCAGGCAGCCCCGGCGGTGGCCATCCCCGGTCTTGGCCGCACCGTCCAGGCCGCCGGCGCGAGCGTCGCCGCGGCCAAGGCGCTCACCGACTCCCTCCTGCAGGCCAAGGCCGTCAAGGCGGCCGGCGCGGCCGCAACCCCCGAGGAGCAGACGGAGGCAGCCGACGTCCTCGACCGCACCCGCCACGTCTTCAACGAGGCGCTGGAGTTCGCCGGCAAGGACCACCGGCTCCGCAAAAAGCGCCTCGCCGCCCCCGACCGCGTCACCGACGCCTGCAAGGACCTGGAGCAGTGCGTCACCGACCTCGTCCTCGCCCGCGGCAACGGAAGTCTGGACGAAGGGGCATTCGACGACGCCCTGCTGCAGCTGCGCACCATCATGGGGCGCGTTGCCGTCGAGGCCGGCAAGAGCATGCCGCTCCCCGGCGAGGGTCTGGCCTGGCTCAACGCTGCTGTAGGGAAGCAGCAGTGACGGATACCCAGACAGAGCCGTCACTGCAGATTGCATTCGACGTGTCGCGGACCCGCGTTGTCCTGCGCACCACGCCCGGACACGAGCAGGACTTCGCAGACCTCGCCGCGCGCATCGCCCCCGGCGGCCAGCGCGGGCCGCTAGTTGGCGAGTTCGACCTCGACGACTTCCTCGACCGCATCATCGAGCTCGGCTCCTGGCGCCACGACGGCGTCGAGTGGGAGGAGGCGCTGGTCCAGCTCGTCACCGGCGTCCTCGACGACGCCGAGCGGGCCGAGCAGACCCTCCGCAGTGGCGCGGACGCCGGCCAGAGCGCAGTCGCGCCGGGCGACGTGCCGGGTCTCCTAGGCGACGGCTGGACCGGAGACCTCACCCCCTTCCAGCTCCGCGATGCAGCCCAGCTGCTGTCACTCGGGCACGGCGCGAACTTCAGCGTCCCCGGTGCCGGCAAAACCCGCGTCTCACTCGCCGTCTACGCCGCCATGCGTGAACAGGGCCTGGCCAAGCGGCTCCTGGTCGTCGGACCCAAGTCCGCCTACGAGGCATGGCAGACCGAGAGCCAGATCTGCTTCCGCACACCGCCGCGCATCGCCGTCATGGGCCGCACCCCCGACTACGGCGCAGAGGTACTGCTGGTCAACTACGAGCGCCTGTCCCGGGCCGTACCCGGGCTCGCGTCCTGGCTGGGCACGGCGCCGTCGATGCTGGTGCTCGACGAGGCCCACCGTATGAAGCTCGGTGCCAACGGGACATACGGCTCTGCCTGCCTCGCGCTCGGGCCTACCGCCACCCGGCGGCTCATCCTCACCGGTACTCCGGCCCCCAACGGGGCCCGGGACCTGGAGAATCTGCTGTCGTTCGTCTGGCCCGGCCGCGGCAAGCGCGTCGTCTCCGACGCTGTACGCGGCGGCGACCTCGCCTACGCCAGCACGGTGCTAAGGCCGCTGTTCACCCGCACCACCAAGCGCGAGCTTGGCTTGCCCCCGTTCGAACCGAAGGTCCGGTACGTCAGCCTCCCGCCGATCCACCGGGAGGTGTACGAGGCGCTCAAGGGCAACTTCTCCCCACGGGCCGAGGCGTCCCGCAACGACATCGAAGCCCTGGGGCGGGCAGCACTGCGCCTGCTCATGGCCGCAACCAGCCCAGCGCTCCTGATCGAGGGCAGCAGCCCGTACGAGCCGCTCGCCTACCGGGTGCCGGCGCTGGAGGCCGCCCCCGGCGAGTCCCTCCACGCGCTCCTGCGCGACCTGCCCAGCTACGAGCTCTCCCCCAAATTCCAGGAGGCCGTCCGGATCGTCGCCGCCAACGCGGCAGCGGGCCGCAAGACGATCGTGTGGACCACCTTCGTACGCAACATCACCACCCTGGCCAAGCTCCTCTCCCCCTACTCCCCAGCCGTCGTCCACGGCGGCACGGCCGACCGGGACGAGGAGATCCGACGGTTCCGCGAGGATCCCGACTGCATGGTGCTGCTCTCCAACCCGGCTACCCTGGGCGAGGGCATCAGCCTGCACCAGGTCTGCCACGACGCGGTCTACGTCGACCGCGACTTCATGGCTGGCCGGTTCCTGCAGAGCCTCGACCGCATCCATCGCCTGGGCCTGGCCCCCGGAACGGAGACGAGGGTCACGGTCCTTGTCGCGGAAGGCACCATCGACGAGGTGGTCCAGCTGCGTCTTGAGGCAAAGCTGGAGTTCATGGGCAGCATCCTGGACGACCCGGAGGTGCGCCAGCTTGCTGACCTCGTCGAAGAGCCCGTCGGCAGCGCCGGCCTGGACATGGCGGACATCCGGGAACTCCTGCGCCACCTTGAGCCCCCGGCCCTGCTCGACGAGCAAGCATTGAGTGTGGCCCGGGACCCTCAGCCGTGACGGGCCCAGGGTGGCGTACGGATCGGAACGGACTCCTCGAATCCGCCGAGCCTCAGCAGGAGGAAGAGATGACACACGCAGAAGTGGACAGCGAGCGCCCGCTGCCCCACCCCGCTGATCCGTCCATCGACGATCTCTTCAGCAGCCAGGAGACTGCCGAAGCCTGTCGGTTCCTCCTCCTGCGGCGGGATAGCCCTCCGACGATGGCGGAGTGGCTGGCTCGGTCGCAGCAGGTTTTCGGCAAGTCCAACGTGCACAGCCAGCGGCGCCTGCGCGAGGTCCGGAGCCACTTCGTGGTGGAGAGCCGGCGCCGTACCGGTGACGGGGAGTGGATCTACGAGCTGCTGGGCTGGAAGAAGGCGGCTTCCGCGGCCGTGAAGTCTCGCCCCGGCTGCAGGCGGAGGTCTTCAGCCAGAAGGGCCGCTTCTGCCAGATGTGCGGGCGCGGCCCCCAGGACGGTGTCCGGCTGCAGATCGACCACATCGTGCCTGAGTCCTGGGGCGGCAAGACGGAGTACTCGAACCTGGAGCCGCTGTGCGAGGAGCACAATCACGGGAAGCAGGCGTTCTTCGCCTCGCTCGACGAGTTCGGCCCGGCTATCGGGCGTGCGCTCCTGGGCTCGGATCCGTGGGAGCGCATCGGCGAACTACTGATCGCCTTCCAGGAGATGGGGAAGCCGACGCCAGTCGAGCTCATCGAACTGGTCGCACAGGACACCCACAAGGGCGACCCGAAGAAACGGCTGCGAGAACTCCGTTTTGTTCTCGGCTGGGACATCGTCGCGCACCGCAGGAAGACGGACGGCGTTACTGAGGTGACCTACGAACTGATCAGCTCCCAGCCGTGGCCTGCGGAGGGTGCAGCCGCGGCGGTTGCCGGCTACGAGCGAAGGCGCAAGGAGCGCAAAGCCGCTGAGCGCGCCGCGCCCGGGGCCGACTGACCCGGCCCACGCACCGGAGGCGCAAGACCCCGGAATTCCTATATTTTCCATTCAAAGAATTGAGTTGGTATGACGTCAGCCGATACCTTATTCCCCATTTCCTCCGTCGTGCCCCTGATCCGGAACTGGCCCGCGTCCGCGCCGGAATCCTGGCGGCGGACCCGTACGGCGAGATCTTCGGTGCAGCCCTGCGCCGTACCTTCGACATGCTGCTCGACGGACAGCACACGGGCCGGTTCCGCTGGGACGACCTCCACAAGACCGAGAAGACACATGCCGGCACCCTCGTGGAGATCAACCTCCAGCGCGCCTTCGGCTTCGCTGACGGCGACAAGATGGACTACTCGATTCATGGCATCGACGTGGACTGCAAGTACTCCCAGGACCTGGGCCGCTGGATGATCCCGCCGGAGGCGATGGGGCATCTGTGTCTCGGAGTGTGGGCGAGTGATGACGCTGGGCTCTGGTCGGCGGGGCTGTTCCGGGTCACTGAGGAACTGCTTACCAAGAAGGAAGGGAACCGGGACGGCAAGCGGTCTCTCACCGCCGCTGCCCGGAAGACGGCCGTTCACTGGCTCTTCGAGGATGCGCCGCTCCCCGAGAACATCCTGCTGCGCTTGCCTGAGAAGGACATCGCCGCGATCTTCGCGTCACGGTACGGCACCCAGCGGGTGCATGAGCTGTTCCGGCGGACGCAGGCGGTGTCGTCTCCCGCGGCGTGGTCGCCACGGTTGCGCAGCAGGACGACTTCATGAAGCGGGTCCGGTACAACGGTGGCTCCCGCTCGGCGCTCCGGCCGGAGGGAATCGTGATTCTCGGGCAGTACGGGAGTCACCAGGTGGTAGCCGAGGGCCTCGGCCTGCCGGTGCCAGGTGCTGGTGAGTCCGTGAGCGTCCGCCTGGCACCCTGGACTCTGGAGCATGTGGACGCACGGTGGGTGGAACTGGAGGGGATCAAGTGGGTGGTAGCGCGGGAAAGCGACCCGGTCGTCGAGGCACCGCTGCTGCCGGAGCGGTAGGCGCGGATGCTGCCGCATGGGTTGCCCCGGAAGGATCATGGGCCTCTTCAGCTGCCAGGCGCCGCAACATGCAGGCGATCCGGAGCCGGGACACGTCCCCCGAGCTGGCGCTGCGCTCCCTTGTCCACGCCGAGGGGCTTCGGTACCGGGTGGCGGCAAAGCCGCTGCCCGGTATGCGGCGGACGGCTGATCTCCTGTTCCGTCCCACACGGGTAGCCGTCTTCGTCGACGGGTGCTTCTGGCACGGGTGCCCGGAGCACTTCGTTCCGCCGAAGACCAATCCCTCGTATTGGGAGACGAAGATCAGCGGAAACGTCACCCGTGACCGGGATACCGACGAACGCCTCGCTGACGAAGGGTGGCTCGTGCTGCGGTTCTGGGCGCACCAGTCGCCTGAGGAGTGCGCGGACACAGTGGTAGCCGCCGTAGTAGCGCGGCGGGGGGAGCTCGCCGAGCGAAAGCGGCGACGTCTGGAGGGCAAGCAGGGGTGTCCAGGCGCAGGACCGCCCGCAGGCTGACGCCTGCGGGCGGCAGGTCGATCAGACTCAGCTGATCTTGGCCTTGTTCGCCTTGAAGAGTTCGTGCCGGTCGTGGTCTTCCTGCCCGACGAAGGCCTTGAAGTCGCGGAGCAGATAAGCCATGGCACCGTCCCGGCCGGCCTCGGTCTCTTCGATGTGGAAGTCCCGGCCGAGGTGGGAGAGGCGTCGCTCGACGTCGTGCATGCCCATGACGACACCGGTCTTGTCCAGTGCGGTAACGATCTGCTCTGCGGTCATCGGTTCGCTCTTACCGCGGAGCAGCCGGTAAACCGGGTCGTGAGTGGTCTCGATCCGCTCCCGGGGGGTGCCTTCCTTCCGGAGCGCCCTTGCGATGGAGAGCCCGACAGCCTTGGCGACCGGCGGCGGGAAGGCATTGCCGATCTGGCGGTATCCGGTGGTCTTCCCTCCGGCAAACTGCCAGTCGTCACTGAACCCCTGGATCCGCGCGGCCATGCGGCTGGTCAGCTTCGGACCACCTCTGACTTCGCCCTTCCTGCTCACTGCAGGCTGGAAGTCAGCACCCGGCGCCTCGTTGGCAATGCCCCAGGCATCAACGCCCAGGACCGCCCAGGCCGCCTTGGCCCGGGAGGGACCGAGGTCTGCCCCGCCGTGCTTCTTGGAGCCGCCAACGATCGTGGGCGCGATGCCGTCGGCCTTGGCGGCCCACGCCTCGACGCCACCCCAGCCCTTGGCTGCCATGAGGTCCTTCAGCGTCTCACCAACGGTAGGCGCCGGTCCGGGCAGAGGCTCGGGCCAGTGGAAGTACTCTGCGTACTCGTCCTGAAGTGCCACCAGCACGAACCTCGGCCGGAGCTGCGGCACCCCGAACTGGGATGCCTGGAGGAGCCTCCACTCGCCCACGTAGCCGAAGTCGCGGAGCGTGTCCAGGACGTGCTGCCGGTAGGCCGAGAAGCGGTTGGCACTGAGTCCTCGCACGTTCTCCAGCATGAGCGCCTTGGGCTTGATGCGGCCTGCCAACTGGACTGCCCAGGCAAACAGGTCACGCTCGTCGGTGGCACCGAGCTGCTTGCCGGCGATGGTGAACGGCGGGCAGGGGACACCTCCTGCCAGCAGCGAGACCCCTTCGTACTCCTCGGGGTTCCAGACCGACTCGTCCGCGACATCACCCTCCGCGACCGTCCACGCCGACCGGTTCAGCCTGAGGGTGTCGCAGGCGTTCGGGTCGAGCTCGACTGCGAGCTTGTGTTCGAATCCTGCCCCTTCGAGGCCGAGGGCCTGCCCCCCTGCTCCTGCGCAGATCTCGACAACCTCAAGGGCAGACATTCTTCCTCCGTACAACACACGTCGAGCCTGCGGGATGGGAGGCGCCAGGCGTCGAGCTGAAAATAGTCATGATATCGAACAAACTAGCTACCTCCCTTCGGATGCACCTTGCCGCTCCATCTCCCCGCCCAAGCCTCACCTACAGGGCACGCCGGGGACAAACGATCTCTGTGGAGCGGCCAGCGTAGTCGCGAGCTCTGACATGCCGACCGATGTGACTCGAGTCCTGCCCGCCCCTGCACAACGCGCCGATGTGAACGAGGACACGCGTACCGTCCTCCTCGCACTGACCCGGACCACTGGAGACCAGCGGCGAGAAGGCCGAGCGCTGACCTGATGCGCGGTGGCCTGGAGCCGCTCTCTGCGGGGGTCTGGGCCTACCCGCAAAGTTTGGGCCCGCCACCTACGCCCCTTGCCGCAACGACATACACGATGCCCCGATCCCGGCTTTCCGCGGACTCAAGCATTCCGGTCTATGCGGACCGCCACATCAGGCTGCCGTTACCACTGGCACGGTCCGTGGCTGGGGCAGGCCGAATGCCGCCGCAGCCACGTGTGCGGCCAGCAGTGGCGGCACGGCGTTGCCGGCCTGCTCATACTGCTTCGTCTGTGTTCCCTGCCACGGGTAGTCCCCGGGGAAGGACTGCAGCAGGCCCGCCTCGTGGACCGTGATGCGCGCTGTGTCGGAGGCGGCGCTGCGGCTCTTCCAGCATCCGCGGTCACGGGACTCGGCAAGAGCACGGCGGGCCTGAGTTGGGAAGGGCTCGGCACCGCCGGTCTTGCCGCCGCCGGCGGTGACGGTGGGCGCGGGCCGGTCGGTGGCGCCCCAGCCGATGCCCTCCGCCATGGAGACCCAACAGGCCCGGGACTCCCCGAAGAGGTTGCCCTCTTCGCCGTCCTCGGTGTGCGTGGGCTCGGGAGGCTGGGCGGTGCGCAGGCGCGAGGCGATGAGGATCGCGCGGCGTCGGCTCTGTGGAACGCCGAAGTCTGCGGCGTTCAGGTTGCCGCACCAGGTGCTGTAACCCCAGCCCCGAAGCACCTCGGCGTAGTGGCGAAACAGCGGGAGCGCATCGGGGACCTCTTCCATGACAGCGTCCTCTGGCCGCAGGGCGTAGAGGTACCGCATGGGCTCGGCGGCGAGTAGGGAGCGGGGGTCCTGGCACGCGGCCAGGAGCTGCGGCCGGGTGTCCCGGTCTCTGGCGAGGTCATCGATCGCCTGGTGGACCAGGGGCTGGTCCCGGAGCCCTAGCTGCTTGCCCGCCCGGGACCAGGCCTGACACGGCGGAGACGCGATGAAGCGGCGGATACGGCCGACCATAGGCGCCGTGGCGATCTGGGCGACGTCCGCACGGACAGTCGGATGCCCGGCGGCAGCCCGCGTCCGGCAGGCCGCAGCGTCCCACTCGATCCCGATGTCAGTGATCCCGTGGTGACCGCGCAAGCCCTCAGACCAACCGCCGGGCCCGGCGAACAGGTCCAGGGTGTCAGGGGCGACGGGGGCAGGCATCAGGCCTCCGGGACAGATTGGAACAGTGAACGTGGCTGGGCCAGGTACGGCGAACTGCGCCCTGCCCGACTGACGCAGACAGCAGCTGACCCGCCCACACGACCATACAGGCGCAGACCGCCGAACCCGCTGCCGAGACGGGCACTGCGCCGCGAGGGCCCTGCAGCGGCAGCTCCGATGGAATCCAGCTGCCGCGGTCAGATCGAGCCCGACACGAGGCGATGCGATATCACCGAGCCGTTCGCAGCGGAAGATGCCCGGCTAATCGGGGCACAACAGCAAAAACCCCTCTCGGCACCCGCAGCCCATTGCCCGACGAATATGCAAACTCCACTTTTCAAGTTCATAACGGTGCGCCCGAATTTTCCACAGCGCAGCTAGACCGCCAGGTCCAGCGGAAGGTCACTGATGTCACGGAGGCGTTTCCCTGCGATCAAAGTGTGCAGCATTGCACCTGCCTCGTCGTTGCACGTTTTCTCTACTGCCCGGATCAGTTCTGGGAGGGCAAAATGGTACACCGTATCGATGTCGCCAGTTCCCAGGGCGAGAGATGCGAGCCTGGCGGGTGACGGTTCCCCTGTGACGACCGCGATATGCGGCGTGCGTCCCTTGCGGTTCCGGATAACGTTCAACGCCTCTGAGCGCGCATTCTGGGCGCGATCGCTACGCAGAGTCCACTTGCACGATACTATCGCGTGGACGATGGAACGCTCCTGGTTGGCGCTCCTAATGACAGCATACTGGCCAGATTCCCCGTCTACGAGTTCGCGCTCCCGGTTGATCGTCGCGTCCGGCTCAGGCTTCCGCAGCACCAGAATATCTGGACTAATCTCATAAGAGTTTCCCAGAACTGAGGCTAGATTCCGGTCTTGCTCAATAGCAGTCGCAAGAGCAGCCAGGTGAGCAAACGGCTCATATTTCGAGATCTGGTATTCGGCGCGCGATCCTCCGACATTCTCGATAATCCAGCCACCCGGGCGGAGGGACTGGAACATCGGGAAGGTCTCCACAAGGAAGGCTTCCACTGCCTCTTCGAATTGCTTGCCAGCTCGCTGACCCTTGAGTTTCTCCTGAATAATCTCGGCACCAAGGTCCCGTGCAATATTGAACGCGATAGCCCTACTTGTATTTTGACTTCCGTCAGCATTCGAAGCCACGCCATCACGCGACAGAGACAGGGTGTTCCTGTCGACGAGATGCTTGTGAAAGTTCACCCTTGCTTCGGTAAGTACCGCCGCCATGCGAGACCCGCCTAGATTGTCCGGTTTGCTTGAGCTCATCGCTTTTGCGAAGAGATGGGCATGCAGTGCATGCAGCGCGCGAAGGCAGCCACTCGCCTCCATAGGCATCCCGATGAGTATCGCCGACCGACGTCATCTGAAGGTCTCAGTGGGTTCCACCGGCAGACACCCGTACAGGTTTGCTGTCAGCCCCCCAGACAGCCGCTACCGCACCCCTGCGCGGGCACATGGGGGAGGGAGGATCAACGGTTGCGTACCGGACGGTCATGCGAGTGGACCTGGCGCACCGGGTCCAGGACGGAACGCCCTGCCCTGTCGGCAACGCCTGCAATGAGGGCCGCGGGCAGTGGACCAGAAGGGGCCCGATCGGTGATCTCGTGATCATCCGGGCTTCAGCAGCGCTCGAGCCCGGATGAAGCAAGGGTAATTCGTGTGGAGAACTGGGTTGAGATCCGCCGGTTGTGCCGGAACGACGGCCTGTCGACCCGGGCGGTAGCCCGTGAGCCGGGAATCCCCCGGGGGACCGTTCTGCGGGCTCTGGCCTCGGACAGCCGCCGAAGTACGGCGGGTACCGAAGGGGCTCAGTAGTGGACGCGGTCGGGTCGGCGGTCCCCACCGACCCGTTCTCAGCCTCACCACGGAGCACTCCCTGCTCCGTGCGCCCTGAGATCCCCCAATGCGCCCTTGATCCACCGTGCAGATAAACGGACTGTCCGGACCCTGAGGTTGGTCATAGGACGATCGATCGGGGGATTCTCATGTCGGAAGCAAACTCGGCCAGTCCGTGGGCACGCACGGTCTTCGGCTCCCTCGCCGCCGAGGTCGCGGGCATCGTGCCTGCATGCCTTGTCCGGGCCCACGAACGTGCCCAGGGCGGCCACGAAGGCGTTCACACGCAGACGCTCGAAGCATACGGACACGGGCTCTACGCCGCTCAGTACGAGCAGCTGTCGGCCGGCCTCTCCCAGCTACCCGGCGTTGAGCTGGTGCGCCTCCAGGCACGGACCGTCGCCGTGGTCGCCGGCCATGTCGTCTACCCCTACCGGTACGCGAAGAAGGACGTACCCGTGACCGCTGCCAGACTCCGGAGCGCGTCAGGGCTTCGCGCCGGCCTCATCCGCAGGCATGGCCCCGACCCGCGTCAGGGAGAGCTTGATCTCGGCATCGAACTGCCGGACGAGGACGAGCCTCATGCGGATCTCGCACGCCTCTCGCCGGACACCAAGCTTGTACTCGTCGCCTACGCCTGCTCGTTGGCTGAGGGCGTGGTCCGTCTGGAATGGGGATCTGCGGAGCTTCGCCGCGAAGATCGATCACTGATCTGGCACCGCCATGAGCACCTGCCCATCCCGCGGCAGCGCTGATGTGAGGGGTCTCCGGCAGACGGCCGATTGCAGGTTCGATCTTGTCCCGAGTCGATCTGCTGAAAGCAGCGGCTTGGCCGTACGCCTCGCCGCGCTTGTCGCTTCCGAGCGCCGTTCAAGAGCCTCGCCGGTTGACCTCAGGAACAGGGCGGTCTCGCGGCGCCACAGGTACATGCTGGCCATACGTTCATCTGCTAATCCAGAGGGAGGACGTCATGCGTGGCACTGGAACGATCTACAAGCGGTGCGGCTGCCGGGACTCCCGTACCGGCCGGCAGCTTGGAAGCCTTTGCCCGCACCTCCACCGCCGTGGCCACGGTTCCTGGTATCTCGCGATGCCACGGCACGCGGCCGTCGACGATCACCGCTCCCGGCTGCGCCGGGGCGGCTACCGTACGCGGGCTGAGGCCGAGCGCGCGCTCAAGCGCCTGCGCGACCCCAACCTCGCGCACCAGGGCGGACTGCTCACGACCGGCCAGTGGCTACAGCGCTGGTACGACATCGTCGAGCCCCATCTCCGGCCGTCGACCGCCCGCGGCTATCGCCAGCACCTGGAGCAGTACCTCTTGCCGCTGCTCGGCCGCGAACTGCTTTGCGACCTGACCAACGACTCGGTACAGCAGGCCTTCAGCACCATCGTTCGCCGACACCAAAGAGCCAACCGACCGATCAGCGCCGGCACTTTGCGTCGCGTTCAGGCGACACTCCGTGCCGCTTTTAACCATGCGGTGCGCAACGGCCTCCTGGCCGCCAACCCCGCCCGGAACCTGGATCTCCCACGAGCGCCGCGACCGCACCCGGTGGTCTGGACGGACAACCGGGTGGCGGAGTGGAGACGGACAGGCGAGCACCCATCCGTCGCAGTCTGGACACCCACCCAGACAGCCGCGTTCCTGGCGTACGCGAGCGATCACCGCTTGTACGCCCTCTATCACCTGTACGCCTTGAGGGGTCTGCGCCGCGGGGAAGGCGCGGGCCTCCGCTGGTCGGACTTCGACGCCTCGAGCCGCACACTCACGGTCGCACGGCAACTACAGCAACGGGAGAACGGGCGGCTGGAGGTCTGCCCCGTGAAGACGCGCGCCGGCGAACGGACGATCGCCCTCGACGGAAACACCATCCAGGTGCTGAACACACACCGTAGCCAGCAGAGAAAGGAGAAACTGGCTGCGGGAATTAGTTGGAACGAGTCCGATTACATTTTCACCGATGCCTACGGACGTCCGCTGCGCCCGGACCACATCGGCCACGTCTTCCAGAACATGGTGCGCAGAAGTGACCTACCGCCAGTCCGGCTCCACGACCTGCGCCACGGCGCGGCGAGCCTCGCCTTGACCGGCGGATCCGATCTCAAGGTCATCCAAGCCCAGTTGGGGCACTCTACGATCATGACCACCGCCGACACCTACACCTCGGTCCTCCCCGAGACGGCATATCTCAGCGCCGAGGCGACAGCCCGAGTGGTCATCGATGCGGCCCGAAAGCTCTCCCGGGGCATCCGATACCAGCCGAGGCCGCACAGGCGGCGCACGAAGGCCCGGCCGGGAGCCTCCCCAAACAGAGGGATTCGTAGCTCAACGTAAGACTTTGACGGTCCATCGCCCGACCCGGGCACCCCACGAGCGCCCCACCCACGACCCATCAAGGACGAGAAAGCCGCCCGGCCGCACCGTCATAGGCGCAAGAAAGACCAGGTCACAACGGATGGCGGAGAAAGGTGATCCCCGAACGAAATCGGCAGACCTGCGGATTAAAAGTCCGCAGCTCTTGAGTTAGCATCGGCGCGATGTAGGGGACCAACGGCCCCGGACTCCTTACATTCGTCACAGACCGTAACTGCCGTCCTGCGTCTGCCGTCACTTTCAGGGTACTCCGGGCCATCTCCGCGGCGCTCCGGCCGCGACCCACCAGACAAGGACGCCATTTACGGCCTGCATCACTGCCAGCGCCGCAAACCGCGTCCTCTGCCCGGGGTGACCTGCGCGGACTCCCGTGGCAGCAGGCCCTCGTGAGCGGTCGCAGACGTCAGGCCGCCTTCCACCCGGCGTGCCCGCCGGAGCTCGACGCGCTTCGAAGAACGACCCGTGCGTACGGTCTGCCCCGTTCAGCACGCCAAACCCTGTTCCGCCCGTCCAGGCGGACAGGTGACTGTGGGCGTGCCCGGCCGAGCCCGAGCGGCTCCACCACCCCATCAGAGGGAGACCATGCACGTCCGACCCCACGTTCCCGCCACAAGCCGCCTCTCGGTTACGACCCAGACCCCTGCCGGTCCCGCTCACGAGGCCAATCCGGCGCCGGAGTTCGACCTCCTGCACAGCGGCTGGTACTCCACCGAGGAACTCGCCTTGCTGTTGAAGGTCGACCCCTCGACCCTGCGGCGCTGGCGCTCCGCCACTCCCCCTCAGGGCCCGCCCTTCGTCCAGATCGCGCCCCGGCTCTACCTGTACAGCATCCCCGACACCCAGCTGTGGCTCGCCCAGAAGCGCACCGACCCATCCGAGGCAGCCTGAATGCCCGACCACACCCCGCTCATCCCCATGGGTGTCGATCTCACCGACGACATCGAGCACCGCCCCGACCGCCGCCCGCATTTCCGCTACCGCGCCCGCGTGCGCTGGACCGACCCCAACGGCGGCGGCCGCAAGTCGGCTTCTTCCTCCGTCCCCACAGAGGAGGAAGCCGAGGCCTGGATCGCCCGCATGCAGCGGGCCGCAGCACGCGGCATCACCCCCAAGACCCTCACCATGTCTCTCGCCGAGTACGGCGACGAGAACTGGGACCTGGCGATGCGCGGCCTGGAGACCACCACCCTCGACCCCTACACCGCCGGCTGGAAGCTGCGCGTCACCCCGGTCCTCGGCCACATACCCGTCACCAGCATCACCAACGGCATTACCGACCGGGCCCTCCACGCCTGGATCGCCGACGGACTCAGCATCTCCTCCGTCAAGAACAGCCTCGCCCCACTCGTGCGCATCATGGAGCAAGCCGTCCGCGACGGCCTCATCGACTTCAACCCCTCCCGCATGAGCGGCTGGCAACGCCTCTA
>NZ_JBVJQR010000052.1:0-23922 GCF_055608425.1 Kitasatospora sp. NPDC036934
GGGCCTGCCCCGCGCCGACGACTTCAGCCGCGCCTTCCGCGCCGCCTACGGGCTCTCACCCCGCGAACACCGACAGCGGGCACTGGCCGGGGGCGCCGGGGCGGGCGAGTAACGGGGGCAGTGCTCCTGCCGCTCGGCGCCGCCTGTGGCTCCTGACGAAGGGCCGCAACGAGGTCTCCAAGAACGTCACGTCACCGCCGCCGGTCGCCCGGCTCATCGGCGCCCGCCCGGCTGGCACCCCGCTCGGCGTCCTCGCCCTCGACATCTCAGTCTCCAAGGTCCCCGGCCTCGTCACCCGCGATCAGCTCTGCGTCTCCTCGCGGCGTCCGATGGCGGCCGCACCGGGTACGACGAGCAGCTTGCCGGTGGTACGCCGAGCCTCCAGATCGCTGTGGGCCTGGGCGGCCTCGGACAGTGCGTAGCGGCCCGTCACGGTGACCTCGAGCGCCTTGGAGCGCACCCACTCGAACACATCGGCGGCCCGTCGGAGCAGTTCGGACCGATCGGCGATGAAGTCCCCGAGGCTGGGCCGGATCAGGGTCAGCGAACCGCCGTGGGCGAGCCGAATCGGATCGAACGGCGGCACGGCACCACTTGCCGCGCCGAAGAGCACGAGATGGCCGCGGGCTCGCAGGCTCGCGAGGCTCGCGTCGAAGGTGTGCGCGCCGACGCCGTCGAAGACGACCGGCAGTCCCTGACCGCCGTTGAGCCGCCTCACCTCGGCTGCGAGGTCGTCGACCGCGGAGTAGAGGATCACCTCAGCGGCCCCGGCACGCTTCGCCAGCTCGGCCTTCGCCGTGGTCGACGTCGTGCCGATCACCCTGCCGCCGAGATGGGTGATGAGCTGGGTCAGAAGCAGCCCCATGCCGCCAGCGGCCGCGTGCACGAGCACCGTGTCGCCCCCCTGGACCGGGTAGGCGTCCTTGACGAGATAGTGCGCGGTCATGCCTTGGAGGAGCGCGGCGGCGGCTGTCTCGAAGCCGATGTCGTCGGGCAGCGGCACCAGTCGGGAGGAGTCCACGACGGCCCGCTCGGCGTACGTGCCGGGAGTCTCCACCCAACCGACCCGGTCCCCGACCGCGACGTCAGCGACGCCGGGTCCGACTTCGACGACCGTGCCGGCGCCCTCAGCGCCCGGGGTGAAGGGCAGCGGGAGGCTGTAGCGGCCTTCGCGGTGGTAGACGTCGAGGAAGTTGACCCCGGATGCGGCGACCTCCACGACCGCTTGGCCCGGGCCCGGCGCCGGTTGATCGATATCGACCAGTCGCAGCACCTCGGGACCGCCCACTTCGGACATCTGAATCGCTCGCATGACCCCTCCTGAAACGGCAAACTCCCCTCGTCAACTCCACTCGTGGCGATCCTATTTCCGCTCGCGGTGAGGTGCCGTAGCCGTCACGTCCAGGTCAGCGACATGAAGCGCGGCAACTGCCCTCGCGCTCGCCGAGGACCGGCGGCGCGACATCGTGAAGAAGACGAAGAACGGCCTCGACTCCGCTCGCGCACGCGGCCGCGTCGGCGCCCGGCGCCCCGTGGTGGACGACGACAAGCGTCGCGTGGTCCTCGCCCGCCGCGCCGAAGGCCAGTCCATCCGCGAGATCGCCACCGCCGTCAAGGTCTCCGTCGGCGTCGTACACGAGACCCTCAACCCTGCCCCGTAGCGACCACTTCCTATCGACGGGTTACTTGTTCCCGGGGGTCTGCGCTAGGACTTCGGGGCCTCGTCGGTCGGCGGCGGGTTTCGAGGAGGGCGCGAGTGTGGGTTCCGCCGTGGGGGTCACCTCGCCCGCGCCCGTGGTCGACCGCTCCGGCTCGTCCTGGGTTCAGATGTTCTCGCAGTGGCGACTCCGGAGGCGTGGCTGCTCCACGAGGGCATGCGGAGGCAGGTCACCGGGCGGTCGGGCGGGGAGCCAGCACCGGTGAGAAGGCCAGGGCGGTGTTGTGGCCCCCGAAGCCGGCCGAGGTGCTGAGTGCGAGGCGTATCGGCTGTCTGCGAGGGCCGCCGTGGACGAGGTCGATCCGACGGGTCTCCTCGTCCGGTTCGGTGAATCCGGCGGTCGGGGGGACGAGTTGGTGCTGGGCCGTGAGCACGGTCAGGGCTGCCTCGATGGCTCCGGCCGCACCCATGGTGTGGCCGAGCACGCCCTTGGCGGAGGTGACAGTGGGCGGGCGTCGGCTGAACAAGCGGTCGATCAGACGGGCCTCGGCGCTGTCGTTGAGTGGAGTGCCGGTGCCGTGCGCATTGACGTGGTCGACGTCGTCGAGGCCGGCGCCGGCCTCGGCCAGGGCGAGCCGGGCGGCCACCTCCAGGCCGAGGGCGTCGGGGTGCGGGGCGACGGGGTGGTGCGCGTCCGCGGCGGTCCCGGTGCCGACGAGCAGGGCCCTCGGCGTCGCGAGGCGCGCGTCGGCGTCGGCACGGCGCTCCAGGACGAGGAAACCGGCGCCTTCGCCGATGACGAACCCGTCGCGGGAGGCGTCGAAGGGGCGGGAGGCACAGACCGGGTCGGGGTTGCGGGAAAGGGCCCTCATGCGGGCGAAGCCGGCCACGCAAACCGGTGTGACCATGGCGTCGGCACCGCCGGCCAGGGCGATGTCGCAGGCTCCCGCCCGGAGCAGGAGTGCCGCGGTGTGGACGGCCGTCGCGCCGGACGCGCACGCGGTGGCGGTGTGCATCACCGGTCCGGTCACGTGCAGGTCCATGGCGATCTGTCCGGCCGCCATGTTGGGCAGGAACGCCGGAAGCGCGAGTGCGGAGACGGCGGAGGAGCCGCGGGTGAGCAGCCGTTCGACGGCCCGCTCGTAGCTGCCCACCCCGCCGGCCGCGGAGCCGAGGACGACGGCGACCCGCGAGGGGTCCCACCGCGGGGGTTCGAGGCCGGCGTCGTCGACGGCCTCGCGCGCGGCGGCGAGGGCGAGATGGGTGGCCCGGTCCAGGCGCCAGGACTGTCGGCCGCCGCCGAGCACCGCTTGGTCCCCTGGCACGCGGCAGGACAGGACCACGGGCAGTCCGGCGAGCTCGGGGTCGGGCGCCGCGGCGGGGCGTCCGTCGAGGACGCCCCCCCAGGTCCGCTCGGACCCGCATCCGGCCGGGGTGACCAGGCCGATGCCGGTGACGGCCAGCGGCGGGTACGGTCCGCTCATTCGGCCGCTCCCGGTTGCCCGGCGGTCCCGGACAGCAGGTCGCCGATCCGGTCGACCAGGTGCGCCACGGTCACGTCGGCGGCGGAGTCGAGGTCGTCGTCCAGCGCGACCCCCCAGTGGTCCTGGAGGCTGACGACCAGTTCGACCCGGGCGAGCGAGTCGAGGTCGAGGTCCTGCAGCGGGGTGCTGTCCGTGATGGCCTCGGGCGGTGTGTCGAACTTCTCGGTGAGCAGGGTGATCAGGTGCGTGCGGACGGCGTTCACGGTGTGCAGACCTCCTCGTGGTCGTTGAGTGGGGTACGGGATTGTGCTGGGGCCGTGCGTACGGGTGCGTCGGGCCAGAGCAGCGTCGCGGACGCCCAGGTGAGGCCACCGCCGAAAGCCGTGAGCAGGGTCGGCGCGCCTGGGGGACGCACGCCCCGGAGGACGGCGTCGGCGAGGGCGAGCGGGACCGAGGCGCCCGCGGTGTTGCCGACGTCGCGGATGTTGCCGAAACGGTGCTGCGGGGGGATGCCGACGCGGTCGGCGACGGCGTCCAGGATGCGCTGATTGGCCTGGTGGCCGATGAAGGCCCGGACTTCGTGCGGCTGCCAGCCGGACTTGGTGAGGACGGCCCCGGAGGAGGCGGTCATGCGGCGCACGGCGTGGGCGTAGACCTCGCGTCCGCGCATGCGGAAGTACCGGTCGTCGCGGCCGAGGTCCGTGGTGTCCGGTCGCCGGGAACCGCCCGCGGCGACGGTGATGAGGGTGCTTCCGCCCCCGTCGCTGCCCCAGTCGGTGTCCAGCACCGCCCCGGGCTCGGTGGTGTGTCCGGACCGCAGGACGACTGCGGCGGCGGCGTCGCCGAACAACGGTGCGGTGTCGCGGTCCAGCGGGTCGACGATCGCCGAGTACTTCTCGGCGGCGACCACCAGGGGCGTCCGGCAGGTACCACTGCGCAACAGGGCGCTCGCCGTGGTCAGTGCGTAGAGGAACCCGGAACAGACCGCCGCGAGGTCGAACGCCGGGATCGGTCCGAGGCCGAGGCGGTGGGCGACCTCCGGTGCGGTGGCCGGGCAGGGGCGGTCGGGCGTCGTGGTGGCCAGGACCAGCAGGTCCGGCCGTTCCCGCCCGGCGGTGGCGTCGATCGCGGCGAGGGCCGCAGCCGTCGCCAGGTCACCGGCGCTCGTGCCGGGTCCGGCCAGGTGGCGCCGATGGATGCCGGTCCGGCTGGTGATCCAGGCGTCGGTGGTGTCCAGGCCGCCTCGGCTGATGACCTGCGTGTTGGTCAGCACTCGCGGCGGGAGACAGACACCGAGACCGGCGATCACCGCAGTGCGGCCGCGGCGGCGGCCAGACGGGGCGGTCATGCCGCGGCGAACGGGGAGGGTGGCTTGGGGATGCCCGCCAGACCCCCGTCGGGCACCGAGAGGCCACCGTCCAGCACGAGCGCCTGCCCGGTCAGGAAGGACGAGGCGGGGGAGGCCAGGAACAGCGCGGCGCAGGCGACCTCCTCGGGCTCGGCCCACCGTCCCAGGGGGACGTGGGCCAGTAGCCAGGCGGTGAGTGCGGGGTCGGAGTGGACCGCGGCCGTCATGTCGGTGCGGACCCAGCCGGGGCACAGGGCGTTGACCCGGATGCCGGAGCGGGCCCACCCGACGGCGAGGCTGCGGGCGAGCGAGACCTGAGCCGCCTTGGTCGCCGCGTAGGCGTCCATCATGGGCGTGCCCACGAGGCCGGCCACGGAGGACGTCAGGACGAGGCTCGCGCTGTCGGACCGGGCCAGGTGGGCGTGGGCGTGGCGGCTGATCGCGGCGGTGGCGTTCAGGTTGACCGCGACCACGTGGTCCCAGACCGGTTGCGGGAGGTGCTGCAGCGGGGCCAGGAGCGTGCTGCCGTCGGGCCGGGCGGGCAGGATCCCCGCGTTGTGGACGACGATGTCCAGGCCGCCCAGGGCCTCGGCTGCCCGGTCGACCAGGGCTGCCTGCGCGCTGTCGGCGAGGTCACCGGGCACCAGCACGGGGGTGTGGCCGTGGCGGGCCACCAGCTCGGCGGTGTCCTTGAGGGCGGGCCCGGTACGGGCCGAGAGGGCGAGCCGCGCACCGGCCTGGGCGAGCGCGACGGCCACGGCCCGGCCGATGCCGCGGGATGCACCGGTCACCAGCGCGCGGCGGCCGTCGAGCCGGAAGTGGTCAGAGATCGTCATGGGAGTACCTCAGGTCACTGGTGGTGATCAGGACTGTGCGGTGCCGGGGAACCGGCCAGGGGTGCGTGGTGACAGGGTGCGCCGGTCCAGGTGAGCAGGGCGCTGCCCCAGGTCAGGCCGGCGCCGAAGACGCACAGCAGGACGCGTGCACCGGTGTGAAGGAGGCCTTGGGCAGCCGCGTCGGCCAGGGCGAAAGGGGCGGACGCCGCGCCGATGTTGCCCGTGCGGTCTCCGGTGATGTGGAGTCGGCCCGGGGGTATGCCGATCCGGTCGGCGATGGTCCGCAGCAGCAGCGGATTGGGCTGGTGCGTGATGACCGCGTCGAGGTCCTGGAGGGCCAGGCCGTTGTCCGTGAGGCACTGGTCGACCAACCGTGGGAAGACATCGGCGATGAAGTCCCGAACGACGCGCCCGTCCATGTGGATGTGGTGCAGACCGGCTTCCAGGCTCGCCGTGTCGGCGGGGATGCGGCTGCCGCCCCCGGGAATCAGCACGTGGTGGGCGCCCCGTCCGTCGGAGCCGAGGCGGAAGCCGTGGAAGCCTCCGTCGGCCACTGGGCCGAGGACGGCCCCCGCGGCGCCGTCGGCGAAGAGCACGGCGGTGCCCCGGTGGGTGGGGTCGACGAACTTCGAGTACGCCTCGACGCCGACCACCGCCGCGTACCGGCTGCCGGGGGTCGTGGACAGCCAGCCGTGGGCGACCTTGGCGGCGAACAGCCAGCCGGAGCAGGCCGCGCTGACGTCGAGCGCGACCGCGTTCACGGCTCCTGCCAGCGCCTGGACGCGGCAGGCGGTGGCCGGCCCCAGTTCGTCGGGGGTCGAGGTCGCCAGGACGAGGAGGTCGAGCTGCTCCGGGCGGATGCCGGCCGCCTCGCAGGCCGACAGCACGGCGACCGTCGCCAGGTCGGAGGCGGCCTCGTCGGGTGCCGCGACGTGCCGTCTCAGCACACCGGTGCGCTCGGTGATCCACTCGGCCGAGACTCCGGCGAGCGGGCCGACCTCGTCGTTGCCACGGACCCGGGTCGGCAGGTGGGTGCCCATGCCCAGGACGCCGATCACGGGGGCGGGAGTCGTGCTGGTGGGACTCACGGGGTCCTCCTGGTTGGACGGAAGGAGCCGATTCACGGTGTCCGCCCCAGTCGGACGGAGCCGTCGGCACGGGGACGGGCCAGCAGCCCGGCTGCGTAGTCACCCTCGTCCAGGGCGCCACGGGCGATCGGAGCACCCGGATCGAGGGCCGCCGCGATGTCCGCGAGCGTCGGCGAGAGCCGGTCGCACAAGGTGTCCACGGCCTCCGGGAGGCTGCGCACGTCGGCGGGTGTGAGAACCCCCGACGCCAGTAGCGGGCCGGACAGTCGGCGGGCCTGGCACAGGCCGTCGAGCGCGGCGAGGTCGGCCGCACCGGGAACCGCCCACGAGGGGGCACCGCCGGTCACGGCGGCCGACGCGGCGTCGGCCGCGAGCCGGCAGGCGTGGACCTCGCCCGTCTGGAGGGCGTCCTCCAGCAGGGGGTTCCAGAGTTCGAGGTCGCGCAGCCCGGCCCGGTGGCGCAGCGACCAGGAGAGTGCCAGGTCACAGGCCAGCCGATCCTGCAGCGCGGCGACGACCATCGGCCACCAGCCGGTGTCCGTGGGCGCGGGCAGGTCGGCCGGGGAGGCGTGGCGCCGTCGGCCGGAACCTGCGTGCTCCTCGGCCAGGGCGCGGCCCGTGTCCAGGAGGATCAGGGTGTTGTCGCCGCCCGCGTTGTCGAAGGCCCGGGCCAGTCCCAGATAGTCGGCGAGCCGGTTGTCCTCGAAGAACCCCGAGACGCCGCAACGGTGTTGCAGGGAGTCGATCATCGTGGCGACGGCGCGTGTGCTGAACACCTTGCGCAGCGCCAGGGCCCGGTCGACGGCCGCCCAGGGGGCGAAGGTCATCGCGTCGCCCGGCCCGTCGGGCTGTTCCCGGTCGCGCAGGGCCTCCCATTCGGACAGCGCCGTTCGTGCGCCGCACCGCAAGGTGAACGCCGAGGCCAGGGCTCCGATGACGGCATGCCGCTGGGTGCTGTAGTCCAGCACCGGTCGGCCGGGGGCCAGGCGGCCGTGGCTACGCCGGTTCGCGCTGAACCGCCAGGCCATCGCCGCGCTGCGTCCGGCCAGGCCGGCCATCGCGGACGGCAGCGTGGCCCACAGGGCCTGTCCGCACCCCAGGGTCCGTTGGAGGCGGGCATCCGAGCCGCCCCAGGGGTCGTGCAACACGCCGGCGGCATCGATCGACGCCCCGTCCGCGAGCCAGCGGTCGTAGGGGACGTCCACGTTCTCGAACCTGACGAACCCGTACGGCAGGGGCAGTGCGTCGATCGAGACCGGGCCGGAGACGGAAACGCCCGGCACGGACCGGCCGTCGGCCCCGGTGATGTCGGTCAGGAAGGAGAACACGCCGCCGTCCCCGTCGGCCGTCAGCAGGCGTGCGCAGACCACGGCTTGCTGGGGCAGGCCCGTCGCCGCGACGGAGGAGAACTTGGCCGCCCGGTCGTCCGGTGTGCGCAGGGCGAACGAGCGGCGCTGGGGATCGAACCGGGCCTCCGTGCGGATCCGCAGGTGGCTGGCCGCGTCGCCGATCTCGGTGACCATGAACGAGCCCTTGGTGCGGGCGTGTGCGAGCCCGTCGGCCAGGTCCTCGGCAGCGCCGCCGAGCAGGGTGATCGAGCCGACGCACAGGATGTAGTGCGACAGGAACGTCTGGTACAGCGACGGGTCGGCCAGCGCGGTCGCCTCACCGAGCGCCGCCAGCAGCTCGGAATCGGCCACCACGTCTGCTGCGGGGGGGAGTTGGGCCGCCAGCCGGGCCAGGCGCTGGTGCGCACCGGTGTCCCGCACCGCTGACGACGGGCGTCGGGAACGGTCGTCCGTCAGCAGCCGGGCGACCCCGGCCGCCCGGTCCGGCGGCAACAGGAGCGACAGGCGCGTCAGGAGGTCCAGGACGGGGGCTCGGGAGCTCATGGTTCTCTCCTCGCGGACGTCGGAACGGGCTCGCACGGCGCGGGCCGCTCTCGGGTCGTTCCGGTCGGTGGGTCGCCGGTGGTCAGTGGGCCAGGTGCCGACGGAGGCGCCGGGGGCCGTCCGGCCGCCTGCCACAGGCCGTCCGGGAACGGAGCGAGCGTCTGCCGGTCGGGATCGATCCTCCGTACGGCGTTCGCCAGCGTGCCACCGGTCCCCGCCTCGACGGCGAGCGAACCGCGGGCCAGGCCCGCACCGACGACGGCGGGCAGCGAGAACGACCTGACCAGGCAGGCCGACAGCGCCCGGGGGAGATCGCTGCCCGCGTCGTAGGTCCGGCCTGCGACCACGGAGAACACTTGTCTGCGGGGTGCGGATAGTCGCAGCCGCCGCGCGAAGTGGGCGAAGAGTCCGGCCTCGCGGGCGAGGGCGGGGTGGTGGCTCATGAACGGCAGGCGCAGTCGCTGCGCCCGGATGCCCCGCTCGGCGGCCAGGGCCTCCACGGCGGAGAGTCCGGGGAGTGGGCCGGAGACCACGGTCTCCCCGCCGTGATTGACGCACGCCAGTACGACCGAGGCCGCGTCCGGTCCGGCGAGTCCGAGCAGTCGGCGGGCCTGCGGGGGCCCCGCGTCCAGCAGTGTCATACCGCCCCCGCGGTGGGTCAGCAACTGTCCGAGCCGGCAGGCCAACCGGGCGCCGTCGGCGACCGAGCAGCACTCCGCGGCGGTCAGCGCGGGGAGTTCCCCGAAGCTCACGGCGAGCAGTCGGTCGGCCCCGAACCCGTCGGACTCCAACGCCCGATGGATTGCCAAGGAGACTCCGAACAGAGCGAGTTGGATTGTCCCGGGAGGTTCCTCGGTCAGCGCCAGGGTGGTCGGCGGCCGGTCGCCGAGCAGCCGTGGGCCGATGGGAGCAACGCCGAACTCGGCGGCCACCACGTCGGCCTCCGCGAAGACCTCGGCCAGTGCGCGCGTCAGCGATGCCGCGGGGAGAGCCCGCAGCAGCGGTCTCAGGCTGAAGTCCCCCTGGCCGGGGAACATGTGGACGGTGGAACTGCCCGCGGGCGTACCACCCGGTCTGCTGGACATCGCGGTGTCACCTCCTGCCGAAGGCGTGCGTCACGGCGCGCCCGCCGCTCTCGATGGTGGGGGCGACGGAGCGGCTGGGGCAGATCTCGTGCGGCTCGGCCTGTCAAGACTTCCGGTCCGTCAATTTTTGGGGTATTCCAACGAACTTCGCCGGGCGACGGGAGTAATCTGACTGTCACCGTGCGGAGTTGGGAAGACGGCGCAGGTGTGGTGCGCGACCCGGCTCGCACGGGTCGACGAGGAGGTGCGTGCGACGTGGTCCCCAACCGTGCACCGAACGTCCGGCTCCGGGAACTGCTCCAGGAGGCCCAGTGGACGGGGGCGCAACTGGCGCGCGCGGTCAACCGGATCGGGGCGGAGTCCGGCGTGCATGACCTGGCCTACCAGCGCGCCTCGGTGCACCAGTGGCTCGTTGGAGCCTCACCCCGCGGTCCGGTGGCCCACCTGGTCTGTGCCGCGCTGAGCCGCAGGCTGGGGCGCCGGATCTCCCTGGTCGACGCGGGATTCGGCGGCAGGCGCGCACAGGAGCCGCCCACGGACGTGCGCGCGCTGCTCGCGGGCCTGGCGGCGGCATCCCTGCGCCCCGACCGGAACGACGAGTTGATCGTCTACCAGGCACCCGCCTCCGGGGACCCGGCCGGCCCGGTTCCCCTGCCGTTCGGCGACGCCGGAGGGCGGGCCGGGCCGATCCTCCGGATCGACGGCGGCCGGGTCGAGGCCGCTCCTGAGGTCCTCACCATGCTGCTCCCGGTCTTCTCGGTCGTGGACCGCCTGAAAGGCGGAGGGTACGCGCGCGCCGCGCTCGCCGCGTTCCTGTCCACCCCCGTGGCCGCCATGGTGTCGGCTCCCGCTCCGCCGGTGAGGCGTACGGCGACGTTGGCCGCCGCCTCCAGGCTGAGCTATCTGTGCGCCTTCATGCACCTGGACGACGGGCTCAACGGTCTGGCCGGGCACTACTACCGGTTGGGGCTGGACCTGGCCCACCAGGCAGGCGACGTGGCCGCGCGGGTGATGATCCTGCGGGCGATGGCCGCCCAGGCCTATGAGCTCAACCATCCGCAGGAGAGCCTGCGCCTCGCCCGGGCCGCCGTGGACCTGCGCGTCAATCCGGCCGCCGCCCGGTTGCGTGCCTCCGTGCTGGGGCAGCTGGCACTCGCCGAGGCTGCCACCGGAGACCGCGAGGCGGCCCTGCGCCATGTGCGCGACGCGTACGACCTGCTGCCGGACATCGAGGGGCCGGCACCGCCCGTCGGCGACTACCACCGTGCCTCGTGGGACCACCAGCGAGCCATGGTCCAGGCCGAGTTCGGCGACCTCGCGGGCGCGATCAGGCACCTGAGGACCTCCGCCGCCGGCCGCCCCCGGAGCGAAGTCCGCTCCCGTGCCCTGGTGCTCGGCAAGCTGGCCGAGCGTCAACTCGCGGCCGGACGCCTTGACGCCGCCTGCGAGACCTGGCACGAGTTCCTCGACGTCTACCCACTGCTGAGTTCGTGGCGCGCCGAGGCGGTGATGGTGCGGATGCGCCGGCTCCTGCTCCCGTTCCGGCGCCGGCCCACTGCCGACCACCTGCTCCAACGGGCCGCCGCGCTGCGTCGGCCGTGATCCGCGCGGTCCGGGATGACGGCAGCGCGGTACCTGCTCCAGGGGCGGAACGGCGGGCTCCGCGGGGGAGCGGAAGGCCCGACGGGCGGAAGAAGGCGGCGGCGGCCCACGGTTCACGCGTGACTTCCCGGCCACCGGGCTGACGCACTGTCGGCGACACGTGCGGAAGGTGGATTTCGCGATGCGTGTTCCGTATTCACCAGGGCGGGCCGCGGTGTTGGTTCCGGCCCCGCCACGTGCCCACAGTGGGCGAATGGAACAACAGGGTGCCGCCCTGCTCTGCCGGCAGGGCGACTTGGCTGTCGGTCACCGTGTCCACAGCCAACGGTGCCGCGCGGCGGCCTGGATCACGGCCGATGCTGCGAACGCTCGTCCCGTCCATCGCCGGGCGCCGTTCCGATGTGATCGAGGCCGCACCGGGCCCGCAGCCGCCGACCGGGCGGGCCGTCCGCCGCTGGTGGGTGGCGACGGCCTCGCGTCGTGGGCCGGGCCGAGGCCGTGTTCGTCAGGGCGACCAGGTGCCACGGCTCCTCCCGTTCGAACCGGACCGTCCTCCAGGCCACGGCGCAGCGGTTGCGGGCGTGCCCTGCCGGGCGGTGCGAGCAGACCGGAAGCAGGCCGAAGTCCTGACCCGGTCGTGCCCGCCCGCACTGCGGTGACACCGCACGGCTCCCGGCCGCGGTGGTGCCGTCGGCCGGGAGCTGCGCGGTGCCACGGGTGGGCCGTCGGACGGATCAGCCCACGCCGACCACGTTGGTCTGGGAGAGCGGGAAGCAGCCCGGCGTCTCCTTGGTGAGCGTGATGTCCATGCTGCCGACGGTGCCCGGGTGGAGCGATCCCTGGGGCGCGGTGTTGAGGACCAGCAGGCTCTCACCGGGCGGGATCGCGCCCGGGTGCAGGATCGCGATGCGGCCGTTCTGCGGGTCCAGCGACATCACCGCGTCCAGCCGGCTGCTGTCGGTGGTCACCGGGGTGTGGCAGGAGGCCGAGGGCGTCATGACCAGTGCGGGTACGCCCACCGAGCGCAGGGCGTCCTGGAGCCCGGACCACTCGGCGCCCGCCAGCTGGACGGAGACGGTGCCGTCCTTGTTGGGGGTCACCGTGTAGGAGGCGGTGGTGAGCCGTACCGCGGCCGGGCTGCCACCGGTGCTCGGGGCGGTCGCGGGGCCGGTCTGTGGTGCGGGCGCCGCGGGGGTGGCGGGGGCGGTGTCGTCGTGCGGCAGCAGGACGACCGCCGTGACCGCGGCGGCGAGCCCGAAGCCGGTGGCCACCAGCCGGCGGGTGTGGCGCGGCCGGGCCGGGGCCCTGGTGCCCGCGGTCGGGAGGTTCGCGGCCCGGGCGGTGAGTTCGGCACCGAGCTGCTGCCGGAAGTGCAGGGGCGTGTTCACGAGGCGGCCTCCAGGAGGGTGTTCACGGACGCGCTGGCGGTGTCGGTGGCCGGGGCGACCTTCTGCAGTGCCTTGCGGGCCCGGTGCAGTCGCACCCGGGCGGTGGCCGCGGTGATGCCCAGTGCCTTGGCCGCGTCACGGACGGTCAGCCCGTCGACGCTCACCAGGTCCAGCACCGCGCGCAGCGGCTCGGACAGGGCGGCGTGCCGTCCGGCCAGCGCGCGGACCTCCTGCGCCGCGTCGATGCGTTCCTCGATCGCGGACACGTCCTGATCGTCCAGCATCCGCTGGCCGGCGATCCTGGCCACCGCGTTGCGTTCCCGCACGCTGCCGCGGAAGTGCGCGGCCACGACGTTGCGGGAGATCCCGTACAACCAGGCGACGGGCGTGCCGCGGCGGGCGTCGTAACCGTCGGCCTGCTCCAGCGCCGTCAGGAAGATGTCGGCCGTCAGATCGGCCGCCAGGTGCGCGCTGGAGGTGCGCCGGGTGACGAATCCGAGCACGGTGTCGAACTGTTGCTGGTAGAACACGGCGAACGCCGCCGGGTCGCGCGAGGGTGGTGCTGTTTGGTGCTCCGCTGACACGGGTGGACTCCTTGGAACGACGAGCACTGCCTTACATCTCTACTTGGCTCGGGCCTTCCAAGGCGTTACACGGTCCTACCCGGGGGCGCGTCGTGCGAGGTCCCGCTGCGGATCGGCGGCTGACCGCCGACCCGGCCGGGGGACCGGACGGCGCTACTCGGCGCGAGGCGTGCGGGGCGCGCGCGTGGCGTGAGCGGCGCGCCGGGGCGCGCCATGGTGCCCGCGACCCGTCGCCGGGCCGCGGCGCGGCCGCTCGACCACGGGGTCGGGGACGGTGACGGGCACACCGGTGGGCACCCGGGCGCCGGTGATGCGGGCCAGGTCCTCGTCACCGGAGCTGACCATGGTGGTGACCGGGGTGATGCCGACGGTGCTCATCATGCGGGCCATCCCGCGGCGCTGGCTGGGCAGCACCAGCGTGACGACCGTGCCGGACTCCCCGGCCCGGGCCGTGCGCCCGCCCCGGTGCAGGTAGTCCTTGTGGTCGCCCGGCGGGTCCAGGTTGACGACGAGGTCGAGACCGTCGACGTGGATGCCCCGGGCGGCGACGTTGGTGGCGATCAGCGCGGTGACCTGGCCGGTGCGGAACTGCTCCAGGGTGCGGGTGCGCTGCGGCTGGAGCTTGCCGCCGTGCAGCGCCGCGGCCTTGACGCCGTTCGCGAGCAGCTCCTCCACCAGGCGGTCCGCGCCCTGCTTGGTCTCGGTGAACATGATCACCCGGCCGTCGCGGGAGGCGATGTGGGCGATCGTGGCGCTCTTGTCGATGTTGCGCACGTGCAGCACGTGGTGCTCCATGGTGCCGACCGCTCCCGCGGCCGGGTCCACCGAATGGGTGACCGGGTCCTTGAGGAAGCGCCGCACCAGGCCCTCGACGCCGCGGTCCAGCGTGGCGGAGAACAGCATCGTCTGGCCGGCCCCGTCGACCTGTTCCAGGAGGTCGGTGACCTGCGGCAGGAAGCCCATGTCGGCCATCTGGTCGGCCTCGTCGAGCACGGTGATGCCGACGGCGTCCAGTTGGCAGTCGCCGCGCAGGACGAGGTCCTTGAGCCGTCCCGGGGTGGCCACCACGACCTCCGCCCCCCGGTTCAGCAACCAGGCCTGGCGGCTGATCGAGGTCCCGCCCACCACGGTCGCCATCCGCAGGCGCACGGCGCGGGCGTAGGGGGTGAGGGCCTCGGTGACCTGCTGCGCGAGCTCGCGGGTGGGGACCAGCACCAGGGCCAGCGGGCAGCCCGGCTCGGCCCGGCGCCCGGCGGTGCGGGCCAGGGTGGCCAGGCCGTACGCGATGGTCTTGCCGGAGCCGGTCCGGCCCCGGCCGAGGACGTCGCGGCCGGCCAGCGAGTTCGGCAGTGTGGCGGCCTGGATGGGGAACGGTGCCGTGACGCCCTGCTGGGTCAGCACCGAGAGCAGTGCCTCCGGCAGGTCCAGCTCACCGAAGGACTCGACAGCCGGAAGGGCCGGGGTGGTGTTCACCAGGGTGGCGAACTCGCCCTGCGCGGTGGGTTCCTGAGCGGCGCCGCGCCCGTGGGGGCGGCGGCCGCGGACCGGCCGGTCTCCGTGGGAGGAGCTGCCGCCGGAGCGGGCCCCCGTGGTGGACCGAAAGTCTGCGTCTCGGTACGAGGAGTGACCGGAGCGGGTCATGCGGGAACCTTCCGTTCAGGGCGCCGTGGCGCGAAAACGAAGAGGCCCGCACCGAGCGCGTGCGCGGTGCGGGCCCCTCACTGCCAGGGGGTGCCGTGGCGGATGAACTACAGCGGGCGGATGTTCTCGGCCTGCGGGCCCTTCTGGCCCTGCGTGACGTCGAACTCGACCTTCTGGCCCTCAAGCAGCTCGCGGAAGCCGTTGGCGTTGATGTTCGAGTAGTGGGCGAAGACGTCCGGGCCGCCACCCTCCTGCTCGATGAAGCCGAAGCCCTTCTCCGAGTTGAACCACTTCACGGTGCCATTAGCCATTAAAAAATCTCCTTCAAGGGACTGTCCGAGGCGCGCACGGTGTGCACACCGAGTCACCGCATGGAGCGCCCACCCCGGGGAAGAGCCGGGGAACAAAAAATGCGCCTGCAGAACATCAGCAGGCGCACACAAAGTTCATGGGAACCACTACTGCAACTAAGTCGACTGTAGCAGGCCGCGGCCCGCTTCGGAGGGTCGTCCCGCGCGCGGTTTTCCGCTGGGCTCCCGGACGGTCGGCCGCACCCGTCGGAGCGGGGTGTGAACTCGCCTCGGGGGCAGGGTGCTTGGGCCCGGGAGCGAGGCGATGCGGCGGCGCCGGACCGGCCGGGAGGACGGAAATTCTCCGGAAAATCGAACTCGCGCCGCCGAAAAGGTCCGCGGCCAGGGCTTCCCGGCGCATACTGAATGAAATGACGAAATTCTCAGCAGGACGTCGCCCCCTGCCCACCAGCCCCTTCAAGCCCCGTACCGAGGCGCCGCGCAAGCACTTCGCCGTCGGGGACCGGGTCACCCATGACGGGTTCGGCCTCGGCCGGGTCATCGGCGTCGAGGGGGACGGCGACATCGCGGTGCTCGTCGACTTCGGGTCACGCCAGGAACGCGTCACCCATCCGTACACCGCGATGTTCAAGCTCTGACGTTCGAGCTCTGACGCCGTCACCCGACGATACGGGCGGCGCTTCCGAGCGCCTCCAGGTTCCAGGTGATGATCCGGCGGGGGTGGACCCGGACGATGTCATGGCTGAAGCGGCCGGGTGCCACCGGTGGTACGTCGACGGTGAGCACCTCGGCCCGGCCCCTGATCTCGACGCCCCGGCCCCAGCCGGCCGCGACGGGGTCGTCGGCCGGGGCCAGGTCGTCGACCAGGACGGAGACCTCCGGACGGGCCTGGGCGTTGAGGTACTTCCGGCTGCGTGCCATGTCGGGCCCGCCGATGTCGATGGTGCCGTCGTCATTGAGCCGGAAGCCGACCGGGCGGACCTGCGGGCCGCCGTCGGGTCCGGTGGTGGCCAGCCGGGCCAGCGGCTGGGCGGTGAGGTAGCGGCGTTCCGTGTCGGTGAAGATCATGCGATCGACGCTAGGCCCTCAAGTCGGCTTGAGGTCAAGGCCGCTGAGCCGACGTCACGGGGCCGACGTCGTGGGGGGCGGTCCGGGCGCGGGGGCGGCCCGGTCGTAGCCTGGGAGCGGCAAGCCAGCAGACCAACTTCCAGGGGGAGAACATGCGTTGGCGCACCTCGGCGACCGCCGTCATGCTCGCCGCGCTGACCGCGACCGGCCTGGCCGCGCCCGGCGCGAGCGCGGCTGAACCAGCGGCGACGGTGCCCGCGGCGGACCGCGAGATCAGCTTCACCGCGGACGGCACCACCGCCTACGGCACCCTGCACGTCCCCGCCCACCGGGCCGGGCACCGGCTGCCCGCCGCCCTGCTGCTGCCCGGCAGCGGTCCGACCGACCGCAACGGCGACGAGCCGCCCGCGCTCACCCCGGGCACCCTGCGGGCGGTCGCCGACACCCTCGGCGCGGACGGCGTGATGACGCTGCGCTTCGACAAGTACTTCACCGGCCGCACCGGCGCCGGCGCCTACCAGGGCGACCCCGGCCGGCTCGACCTGCCCGCCTTCACCCGCCAGGCCGCCGCGGCCTACGCCACCCTGCGGGACCAGCCGGAGGCCGACCGGCGCGAGCTGCTGGTGGTGGGCCACAGCGAGGGCGGACTGCAGGCCCTGCTGCTCGCCCGTACGGTCCGGCCGGCGCCGGTCGGCCTCGCGCTGCTGGCCCCGCAGGACCAGCGCCTGCTGGACCTGCTGACCGCCCAGCTCGACGGCCAGCTCGACCAGGGGGTCGCGGCCGGACAGGTCACCGAGGAGGCGGCGCGGGCGAACAAGGCCGGCGTGTCGGCCGCCGTCGCGGACTTCCGGGCCGGCCGCCCGGCCGACACCAGCGCCCTGCTGCCGCCGCTCGCGGGGTTGCTGAACGCGCTGTTCGGCCCGAACAACGCCCGCTTCGTCCGTGGCGACGACGCGGTCTACCCGCCGGATGCCGCCCGGGCGGTCCGCCCCGGCACCAGGGTCACCGTCACCTGCGGCACCGCCGACGGCAACGTGCCCTGCGCGACGGTGCCCCCGCTGCTCGGCGCCCTGGCCGGGGCGCACACCACCGGCCCGGGCCTGCGCACCCTGGACGGCGTCGACCACTTCCTGCACCCGGCCGGCACGCCGGTCGGCGACCACGCCCTCGCCCCGGCCGTGGTGGCGGCGCTGCACGAGTTCGCCCGACCCTGGGCGCGGTAGGCAAAAGGCGGTGGCCCCGCGAGCCGGAACGTCCGGTGCGCGGGGCCACCGCCTGATGCGCGGGGCCCGGGGCCGGTGTCAGCTCGGCCGGCTCGCGGCCAGCAGCTCCCGGAGCAGCGGCAGCAGCTCCTCCGGGTCGGCCGCCGCGAGCTCGGCGAAGGCCCCGCTGGAGCGGGCCAGGATGACCCCGGCGAAGGCCGCCGTGGCCAGTTCGGCGCGCAGCTGCGGGCGGTCCACCCCCTCGGCGGCGAAGCGCTCGTGCAGCGGGTGCACCATCCGCTCGTAGAGGTAGGTGCGGGAGGCCTGCTGCACCTCGGTGTTGTCGCCGGGGGTCACCGCGGCCTGGAAGGAGGGGCCGGGGCCGCGCTGGGCGAGCCGCACCAGCAGGGTGCGCAGCCGCTCCTCCTCCAGCAGGTCGGCCGGCGCCTCGTCGCCCAGTTCGAGTCGGACGGTGGCCAGGTAGAGCTGGGTCTTGCCGCCGAAGTAGCGGGCGATCAGGGCCGGGTCCACGCCGGCCCGTTCGCCGATCTCCCGGGTGGTGGTGCGGTCGTAGCCGCGTTCGGCGAAGAGTTCCAGGGCTGCCCGGATCAGCAGCTCGCGGCTGCGGGCGGCGTCCCGGCGCCGGGGGGACGGGGTCGGTGCGGGGTCGGTCGGCACGGGGTCGGGTCCATCGACCGGGGAGGCCGGCGCGCTCACCGGTCGGCCCCCGCCCGCAGCACGGGTACCTCGCTCTCGCCGGCCACGGCGTCGGCGATGCTCTCTTCCACCATCAGCTCCTCGTCCACCCGCAGACCGTCGTCCCGGGCGGCGGCCGCGGCACTGACGCGCGGCAGGACGATCGTAATCACGCCGATCACCACCCAGACCACGCAGCCGATCAGCGCCGCGTCCCGGTAGCCGCTGTCGGCGGGCAGCAGCCGGCCCGGCGCGGTGTGCGCCTGGAGCACGGCGCCGCACAGCGCGCTGCCCGTGGAGTAGCCGATGGTGCGCAGCAGCTGGTTGAAGCTGACGGCGCTACCGACCTCGTGGGCGGGCACCGCGGCGACGATCAGCCCCGGCATCACGGCGAAGGTGCAGCCGACCCCGAGCCCGGCGAGCGCCATCACGACCAGCTGCTCCCACAGCCGGTCGCGGGCGAACAGGAAGAACAGCATCGAGGCGAGCGAGACGGCGCAGCCGATCGGCAGGACCAGCGCGGAGGAGGCGCGCCGGGTGAGGAACGGCAGCATCTTGCTGGACGCCAGGCTGGCCGCCGAGAAGGGCAGCAGCACCAGACCGGCGACCACGACCGAGGCGCCCAGGCCGTAGCCGGTGCTGGTCGGGGTCTGGACGTAGCGGATCACCAGGGAGATCAGCAGGTACATCCCGACGCCGCCGACCAGGCCGGCCACGTCGGCGGTCAGCACGATGGGGTTGCTGAGGCTGCGCAGGTCGACCAGCGGGTGGGCGGTGCGCAGCTCGTGCCGGATCCAGCCGCCGAGCAGCAGCAGCGACAGCGCCGCGACCGTCCACAGCCGGCCGCCGGCCCAGCCCCAGCTCTCGCCCTCGCTGAGCACCAACAGCAGTCCGACCAGGGCGAGGCTGAGCAGCACGGTGCCGGGCACGTCCAGCGGGCGCCGTTCGCGGTGGGCGGGCCGGGGCAGGACGAGGGCGGCGAGCACCAGGGCCAGGCCGCTGATCACGGCGCCGAACCAGAATCCGGCGTGGATGCCGAAGGACTGGGAGACCAGCCCGGTGATCGGGTAGCCCAGGCCGACGCCGGCGACGGTGGTGATCGACAGCAGCGCGACCGCCGAGCGGGACTTCTCGGCCGGCACGGCGTCCCGCGCGGTGGCGATGGCCAGCGGGGTGAGGCCGAGCCCGACGCCCTGCAGGGCCCGTCCGGCGATCAGCCACCAGAACCCGAGCGGCAGCGCGGCCAGCACGCTGCCGAGCACCACCACGGCGGCGGCCACCAGGGTGACCGTACGGCGGTCCGGTCCGTCGCCGAGGCGTCCGAGCACCGGGGTGGCGACGGCCCCGACCAGCATGGTGATGGTCAGCGACCACTGGGCCTCGGCGAGCGAGACGTGGTCGACGGTGGCGATCGTCGGGATCATCGGGGCGCCGAGGCTGCTGATCACCGCCACCACGGCGCTGAGGAAAACCAGCACGGGCACCAGGGCCCGCCCACGTCGCGTCGACCGGCCCGTTCGGGTCTCCATGGACGCCGCCCTCCCTTGTCACAGATCGAGAATCCGAACCGGGGAGCGGGTGGCCGGCCCCCGGGCACCCCGGGTACAGGTGACCGAGGGATGTCATCAGCCGATGTCATCGGATGATGTCTTCAGATGATGACATGCCGGGGGGACCCGGCAGAAGGCGGGCCGGATGTGACGTTCTCGACGACCGGAACCCCGTTCGCGACGGCCGGCCGTCGCGAACGGGGGTGCACCCGGTGCTGGTGGCACGCGGCACCGGGTGGGTCCACGGAGCTACTGGCAGGCCCTGCGGCCGTGGTTGGCCTTCTTCTTCCGCCGGGCCTTCTTCTTGCGGGCGCGCTTGGACATCGTGCGGTTCCTCGTGGTCGTCGGGTGGTGGGCGGGGTTCAGGCCACGCGGCCGACCAGCTGGTCGGCAAGCTTGGCCAGGCGCTTCTGCGAGCGCTCCTCCCGGGCGGCCTGCGCGGTCGGCGCGGTGACGCCGCCGTCGTAGTAGGCCCCGTTGGCGACCTCGACGTCCGGCAGGCAGAGCCGGACCACGGCCGCCGCGCCCTCGGCCGCCGGTGCGCCGACCCGCCCGTACAGCGGGAGCAGCGCGGTGTCGCACAGGCCGGGGTTGAGGCTGACGGCGGTGATGCCGAAGCCGGCCGGGGCCATCTCGGCGGTCGCCATGGTGAGGGCGAGCTGGGACTGCGCGTACGCGGCGACCCGGGAGTACTTCTTCACCCGGTGCGGGTCCGACCAGTTCATGGACGCGGTGCGGTGCAGGGAGGAGGAGACGTTGACGATCCGGGCGTCGCCGGCCGCCGAGAGCGGGGCCCGCAGCAGCTTGGCCAACAGGTGCGCGGCGAGGAAGTTGACCTGGAGCGAGACCTCGTTGCCGTCGTCGGTGAGGGTGCAGCGCTCGGGCGCCATCACGGCGGCGTTGTTCACCAGCAGGTCCAGGGCCGGGTAGTGCTTGACGACGGTGCCGGCCAGCACCGCGACCTCCGACAGTCGGCTGAAGTCGGCGGCCAGTTCGACCAGTTGGTCACGGCGGGCGCCCGCCGCGACCAGGCGATCCACGGCGTCCGCCGCCTCGGCGGTGGTCCTGGCGTGCACCAGGACGGTCGCGCCGTGCCCGGCGAGCAGTCGGGCGGTCTGCCAGCCGATGCCGGAGGAGGCACCGGTGACGAGGGCGGTACGGGCGGACAGAGCAGCGTCGGACATGACCCATCCAAGGGTGGAAAGGCGCCGGCGGGGTGCGGGGACGGGGCGGCGGTGAACCGCCCGCCCCGGGGCCGCCGGTGCGAGAAGGAGTGTGGCGCGAAGGTGACGCTCGCCCGCCCCGGCCCTCGGAGCCGATCGGAGCGGGGGCGGGCGGCGTCGGACGACACGGGCGCGGGTGAACGGACTCCGGCCCGTGCGCGCCGCCGGTGCCCGGCGGGAAGGAGCCGGGGGCTACCGGACGGCGGTGGCGACCGCGACCGCGACGACGATCCGCGGCCGACTATGCGGCGGGCGGTCGTGGTGGCGTGTCGAGCGGTGCATGCCCCCCATCAAAGCCCCCCGCGATCCCCGCGACAAGCTCCCGCCCCCGCCCTGACGAACCCTTGACGCCTGGTCAACGCCGCCTTGACACCGTGCGGCTCGACCGGCTCGTGGGGAGGGCCACCGGGGCCGGACGGTGCGCGGACGGCCCGCACCGGATCGCCGAGACCCGGGCGGCCATCGCGCCCCGGCCGCGGGCGGCTTCGCGCGGGGTGCGGTCCTCGGCCCGTACCCGGCCTCGGTCGCGAGCGGGGCCCGGCGCTCACCGGTGGACCGCTCGGCCCCCTCGGGGCGGGGCGCCGGATGTCAGCGGCGCCGGAACAGGCGCGCGAGCCAGCCGCCGGAGGTCCGCTCCTCGGGTGTGCAGGAGCACCGCTGGGAGGCGGGGATCCCGGCCAGCACCTGTTCGACGTGCATCCCGCACCCGGCGTAGGTCGGCTTCCCGCAGGTACGGCAGGCGATTCGGCGGCACATGCCGCGCTCCCTTCTCAAGGCCCCCGGTGGATGGACCGGCTCGACCAAATATACCCTGCCCGGTATTCGAACTGCGGAGCTCGAAGCCGGCCCCGGAACCCCGGGCCCGGGTCGGGCCCGGCCCGACCCGGGCCTGACCGGACGACCGGTCGGCGCCGGGGTGCCGCCGTACGGGTGAGGCTCCAGCCCCGTCCGGGCGGCTCCGCCTGGGCTGGTCCCCGCAGGTGGTTGGCTGTCGGGCGGGCTGCGGCCGCCCGGTCCTCCGACGCCGAACGGAGCGCCGGCGCCCGCCCGTTCCCTGCCGCGCGGGCCGCGCCCGGCGGATCCCCGGGCAGCTGGAGGTGGTCGGTGGGCACGGCACGCGACGGCGGTGACGTCGACGAGGGTGACGGCGGCGCGCCCCGGAAGCGGCCCCGGTGGCCCACCGGGGTGCGGGCGGCCGGCACCAGGCTGGCGGGGCGCGCGGAAGGGCTCGCAACACGGCTTGCGGAAGGGCTCGCGGAGCGCCTCGGCCGACTGCCCGTACCGTCCGGGCCGTTCCGGCCCCGGTTCTGGCGCAGCCCGATCCGCGGGCCCTGGCTGACCTCGGTGTTCGGGCTGGTGCTGCTGGTCGGGATCCCCGTGCTCTTCGTCACCGGCGCCCTGTCCTACGCCGCCTACAACCCCGGCCTCGGCCCACTGAACGACCAGACGCCGGACAAGGGCGTGCTGGGCTCCTACCTCTTCGACTGGCCCACCAGCCCGTCCTGGCTGTACCGGCTCACCCAGGGCGTGCACGTGACCCTCGGCGTCGTCCTGGTCCCGGTGCTGCTGGCCAAGCTCTGGTCGGTGATCCCCAAGCTGTTCGAGTGGCCGCCGGTGCGCAGCGCGGCCCACGGGCTGGAGCGGCTGTCCCTGCTGATGCTGGTCGGCGGGGCCGTCTTCGAGTTCGTCACCGGGATCCTCGACATCCAACTGCACTACCTCTTCCCGGGGTCGTTCTACACCCTGCACTTCTACGGGGCGTGGGTGTTCATCGCCGCGTTCGCCGTCCACGTCGGCCTCAGGTTCGGCCGGATGCTCCGCGCCCTGCGGTCCCGTTCGCTGCTCGTGGAGCTGCGCACCGGCCGGACCGGCACCCGACCCGAACCACCGGACGCGGACGGCCTGGTGGCGCCCGAACCCGCCTCGCCGACGATCGCCCGGCGCGGGGCGCTCGCGCTGGTCGGCGCGGGCTCGCTGGTCCTGCTGGTGGTCACCGCGGGGCAGAGCATCGGCGGCCGGTGGCGCGGCACCGCGCTGCTGGCGCCGCACAACCGCGACCGGGATTCCGGGCCGAACGGCTTCCAGGTCAACAAGACGGCCGCCGCCGTCGGCATCTCGGCCGCGAGCGTGGGGCCCGACTGGCGGCTGGAACTGTACGGTGCCGGGCCGGTGCTGGCGTTCTCCCGCGAGCAGCTGCTCGCCCTGCCGCAGCGCTCGGCCCGGCTGCCGATCGCCTGCGTGGAGGGCTGGTCCACCGAGGACCAGCGGTGGAGCGGACTGCGGCTCGCCGACCTCGCCGCCCTGGTCGGGCTGCCCGACGCGGCCGACGTGCTGGTGGAGTCCGTCCAACCGCCCGGCCCCTACAGCTCCGTGGTGCTGCGCGGCAACCAGATCCGCGATCCGCGCTCACTGCTCGCCCTGCACGTCAACGGCGCCGAGCTCTCGCTCGACCACGGCTACCCCGCCCGGATCATCGTCCCGGCCAACCCCGGTGTGAACAACACCAAGTGGGTGGGCCGGCTCACCTTCCGGAGCTGACCGAGATGAGCCATGTGACCGCCCCGAACTCAGGCGCCCCCGCCCGCTGGTACGGCGCCGGGCCGCTGCACCTGCTGGCGCTCCTCGCCTCCCTCGCCCTGACCGGCTACGCGCTCGAACGCCTGGTGGACGTACGGCCGTTGGCGGTGGCGCTCTGGTTCGTCGGCGCGGCCGTCGTCCACGACCTGATCCTGCTGCCGCTCTACTCGCTCGCGGACCTCTCGGCCCGGTCGGTGCTGCGCCACCGCGCGGAACGGGCCCCGGCGGTGGACTGGATCAACTTCCTGCGCGTCCCGGTGTTCCTGTCCGGCCTGCTACTGCTCGTCTGGTTCCCGCTGATCCTCGGCCTCTCCGCGCCCTACCCGGGCGCCACCGGGCTGTCGGAGGGGGTCTACCTCGGCCGCTGGCTCGCCATCACCGGCGTGCTGTTCGGCGCGTCCGGCGTCGCCCTCGCGCTCCGGCTGCGGCGGGTCCGTCGCCGGGCCCGCCGACGCCGCGTGCGCGGCGGCGTTCGGGAATCGTAAGGACGCGCTTCGTCGAGGCCGTCCCCGTCCGCTCCTACATTGGTCGGGATCGAACTCCCGAGGAGAGGTGCTGAAGCATGACGCCGCGTCAGAACGCGCAGGATGAGCCCCGGGCCGAGCTGGGTGTGATCGGTGGTTCGGGGTTGTACGCGTTGCTGGAGGAGGTGGTGGAGGTGCGGGTGGAGACGCCGTACGGGCCGCCGAG
>NZ_JBVJQR010000053.1:0-22929 GCF_055608425.1 Kitasatospora sp. NPDC036934
TCGCCCTGATCACCGACGCCATGGGCGCCGCCGGCATGGGCGACGGCCTCTACCCCCTCGGCCCCCTCCAGGTCCAGGTCAAGAACGGCGTCGCCATGCTCCCCGACGGCAGCTCCATCGCCGGCTCCACCCTCACCCTGGACCGGGTGTTCCAACGGACCCTGCTGGTACACAGGTTGACGCTCGACCAGGCCGTCCAGTCGCTGTCCGCCACCCCGGCGCGGCTGCTCGGTCTGGCCGACTCGACCGGCTCGCTGGAGACCGGCAAGCTCGCCGACCTGGTCGTGGTCGACTCCGACGGCTACGACCTGGTCGCCGTGATGCGCCGGGGCCGCTGGGCGGTCGGCGGCGAGAGGTTCCGCACCGTCGAGTCCGCCTGAGCAAAGCCCCCAGCAGCTCGTGGGCGCTCGGAATCGGCCGGTCAGGAGCAGCACACCCTTCCCGTGGGCCCGGGCCGGCGGCCGTAAAACGGCTGGCCCAGCTGGCGCCCCCGGAGGTAGCCTCGGCGGCATGGACGTCATGGATCGAAGCACCACCGCAGCCGCGCGAGCGACCAGCTCGCCGGTTGCCGCCGCCTGACGTACCCCTCCCCCGGCGACCGGAAACGGTCCGCCGGTGGCGGCTCCGAGGTGTTCCCTCGTCGGCCCGATGATCGCGCGGTCCCGTTCTCCGGCGCTGCCTCTCCGGCCCCCGAGGAGCCACCGCCATGAACACCGACCAGCTCGTCCGCGTCTTCACCGAGTACTTCGAGGAGCGCGGCCACCGCCGGATCACCGGCTCCACCCTGCTGCCCCCGCCCGGGGACCAGGTGTTGTTCACCACCTCCGGCATGCACCCCCTCACCCCGTACCTGGAGGGGCGCCCGCACCCGCTCGGCCGACGGCTGGTGAACCTCCAGCGCTGCCTGCGCACCACCGACCTCGACGAGGTCGGCGACCGCACCCACCTCACCGTCTTCGAGATGCTCGGCAGCTGGTCCCTCGGCGACTACGAGGGCCCGCAGAGCCTCGACTGGGGCTACGGGCTGCTCACCGACGGGCTCGGCATCGACCCGGGCCGGCTGCACGTCACCGTCTTCGGCGGCGACGACCGGACCGGCCCGGACACCGGCTCGCTGGAGCTGTGGCGGGACCGCGGGGTCCCCGTGGAGCTCACTGTCGAGGACAACTGGTGGTCCAACGGCCCGACCGGCCCGTGCGGCCCCGACTCGGAGATCTTCCTGTGGACCGGCGACACCCCGCCCGAGTCCACCCCCACCCGGGACGACCGCTGGGTGGAGGTGTGGAACCACGTGATGATGCGCCACCGGCGGCTCGACGACGGCTCGCTCGTCCCGCTCCCCCAGCGCAACGTGGACACCGGGCTCGGACTGGAACGGCTCTCCTCGCTGCTCCAGGGCTGCTCCTCGGTGTTCGAGTGCGACGTCTTCGACCCCTGGCGCCGCCTGGTCCCGACCCTGTGGCAGCTCGACGAACCGTCCCTGCGCCTGGTCAGCGACCACCTGCGCTCGGCCGTGGTCGTCATCGGCGACGGCGTCCGCCCGTCTCCCACCGGTCGCGGCTACGTGCTCCGCCGCCTGGTGCGCCGGGTGCTCACCGTGCTGCGCCGCGACGACCCCCAGCGCGGCCTCGGCGACCTGCCGGACGAACTGGTCCGGCACACCCTGGACCGCTTCCGCCAGGACGTGCGGCCCGAGACCGTCCGCCAGGTCCTGCTGGACGAGGAGCACCGCTTCGACCGCCTCCTGCATAGCGGCCGGCGGATCCTCTCCCGCCCCCGTTTCCGCGGCCCGCTCAGCGAGGACGACCTCCACTACCTCCACGACACCCACGGGCTGCCGCGCGACCTCGTCCTCGCCCTGCGCTCCCACTGACGCACCTCCCGTGCCGCCCCGCACCCAGACTCACCCGTTCGGCTGATCCCGGACGGAACCGACCCGGCCCGGCCGGGCTTCGCGGACACTGCCCTTCGACCCCTTCGACCGCTCCACCCCCTCTTCGCCTGCTCCACCCCCTCCGCGACGCCCGGCCGGCCCCGACCACGAGGAGACAGCATGAAGGCCTTCCACCCCACCTTCGGCCGCAGCCCCTGGCCCGACGGCCTGCGCGCCCTGCAGGTCTACGCCCTGCCCGACCTGCCCGCCGGCTCCGCCCTGCACACCCTGCTCGCCGACCTGCGCCAGGCCCTGAGCGGCTACCCCGTCCTGCCCGTGCCCGACGACCGCACCCACATCACCCTCGACATGATCACCTCCGCCCCGGCCGACAGCATCGACCCAGCCCGGCACCGGCGCCTCGCGGACCGGCTGCGCGGCGCCGTCGCCGGCACCGGCCCGATCCGGCTCAACGCCGGCTCACCGCTCGCGTACCGCACCGGCGTCCGGCTCGACCTCCACCCCGACCACGCCCTCGCCGCCCTCCAACAGCGCGTCCGCACCGCCGTCCACGACGTCTTCGGCCCCGACTCCACCGACTACCCGCTCGGCGTCCTCCACACCACCGCCGCCTACGCGACCGCCGACACCGACACCGACGAACTCGCCCAGACCATCCACCGGATCCGCCCCGGCCACGCCCCGTTCACCGTGCGCCGGATCATCCTCAACGAGGTCCACTGGCGGCGCACCCCCGCCCCCGGCACCGACCACCCCGCCTGGCAGATCGACTGGGACACCCTCGCCACCATCCCCCTCGACGGGTAACCGCTCCGCATCCGCCATGACCCCCCGAACGAGACCGTCGCCTCTCGCGGAAGCGATCTTGCGAGTGACACAAGGGCCCGGTCGGGCGGCTCGAAGCTCGGCGCGGTCGGCGAGGGCGTCGCCTTGAAAGTCAAGGACTCCTCGATGGTGTGCCCTCAGCAGGTGCGCACTGGGGTGGCCTGTGCTTGCTGAGGTGAACAACTGGTGCCGTCAGAGAGTCGGTTGGAGCTCTGGAGCATTGATTGTTGCTTCTCCGTTCCCTTCCGGGCCAAGGGGAGGGGCGCCATACTGTCTACTGAAACGCACTCACAAACCTTTATCGGTAGGGTCGTTCGAGCATCGGGGGATGCGTGACCACCTACAGCAGGTTTGTTTCGCTGTCGTCGACCACCGAGCCGCAGCACACCCGCAGCGAGGCCACCCGGCTGCTCTGCGCGGGGGTCTACTTCGACGGGGTGTTCCGTCAGCGCGTCATCGAGCAGTTGGTGGAGCACGAGGAGCGGCCGGTGGCTCCCTCGCTCGGGTTCGACGCTCTGCAGGTACTTGCACACGCGCACCGGTCCCGCCGCCAGGAGGCGCAGGCCGCGTTGTACCTCCTGGTGATCTGGGCGGGGTTCATCGTGTTCGGGCTGGTCGGGATCGGCTCGGAGGAGGTGCTGCTGCCCATCCCCTGGTTCGCCGCCTACATGCTGGTCTGCGGGGCGTCGTGGGCGGAGCAAGGCATGCCGTTCGCGATCTTCATTCTCGGCCGTTCGGTCATCAAGGAGGCCACTCGCGGCACGCTGAAGAGAGCACTGCTGAAGAGAGTGCTGGTGCCGCTGGCGCGGTTCCTGCTGACGGTGGCCTACTGGGCGCTTGCCGTCTTCGCGCTGTTCAGGGGCGCCGACGCCTGGGCGGCGCTGGTGTTCCCCGCGCTGCTGGTGCTGCCCGTGCAGGCGTACCGCGCGCAAGTGGTGTCCGTGATGCGCCGCAGCCTCAGCCGGGCCGCCTTCGCCACGGAACCCCGTGCGAAGCTGCCGGACAGTGCCCAGTACCAACGCATCGGTGCGGCCATCGACCGGGAGCAGCACGCCGGCATGGTGATCTACGACCCGTTCAAGCCGTTCGTCGGCGCCGGTGAACCGTACAAGCCCTGGTCGGTCGTCACGGAGCTGCGGAGCAAGGCGGGGCAGCCTCCCCAGGCCGGGGCGCTCACCGCTCGTGAGGTCATCGACCTGATCAGGCCTCGTCTCGAAGCTCTGGCCACCTCGGCCGCGGCCGCCAGTCGCGATCGCCTGCGCTCGATCGAGATCGACGAAGTGGTCTACATGCCGGTCGGCCTGTCCCGGAGCCAGCTCGACTTCCAGCCCGCCCAGATCCGGCAGCAGGTCGACGGCGCTGTCGGTGAAGGCGGCGAGGCGCGCCGGCACTTCCTGCGCATCCGGGTCGGAGCATGGGACGAGCGGATCGGAATTTCCCTCCTGGTCCGTGTGCACACGCAGGGCGGGATGCTGGTACTGGAGGTCGTCCCACACGTACTCGCCCCGGTCCGGCATGAGTTCAGCTCCGTGGATGTGGTCGCGGCCAGTGGCACCGGCGGTCTGCTGCGCCAGGCCCTGTCCGGCCTGTTCGTCAGCCCGGCGGCGAACCCCGCTGCCGGGGCCTCGCTGATCGTCACCACGGTCTCGCTCCTACGGGTCTGGCTGACCATGCCGGACCGGGCGCCGCTCGACGCTCCCGCCGCGTCGGTGCGGGAGTTGGGCAGCGTGAGTGACCTGTCGTTGTTCCAGGAGATGGACATCAGCCGGTACGTACGGACGCTGCAGGACCGGATTGCCAGCGGGGTGGAGGACGCCTTGCGTCAGAAGGGCTACGAGACCGGCGAGTTCCAGCAGTACATCATCAACGTGAGCGGGGGCGGAGTGTTCATCGGAGGGATGAGCGGAGGCGCGGTCGCCACGGGCAATTGGGCCTCGGCACGTCACGTGAGTGCCACGGACATGAAGGGGGACATGCCATGACGTCAGCTTCCCGCGGTGAGGAGAACGCGGAGGGGACAGATCCGGCGGCGGTCGACCCGCCACCTGCGCAGGGGACGGCAGGCGGCATCAGCATCGGTGTGCTGACAGGCGGAGCCGTGGCTGCCGGGGCATCGGCTCGTGCCGAGGACCGGTCCTACCGCACCGACGGGCCGGTGGAGCCGCCGGCCGGCCACTGGCCGCCGGTGCCGCTTCCGGCTGCTCCCGGCGGCATCAGTGTCTCCGTGATGACTGGTGGTGCGGCGGCTTCTGGGCCGGGGGCCCAGGCGCTCGACAACTCGGTCCAAGCGATCGAAGCGTCTTCCGAGCTGTTGGCCGCCGTGCGAGTGCTTCGCGGGCAATTGCTCCTGGCGGGCCCTGACGAGGAGACATCGGCGCTCGGTGCTCAGCTCGACGAGGCCGAGGAGGAGATCACCACGACGGGACTGGTGAGGCGCGACCGGCTCCAGCGGCTGCGCGAGCGGCTCGAGCTTGGCGCAAGCACGGTGGCGGGGCTCTCCTCAGCTGCGGCCCTCGTACAGCAGATCGCCCAGCTGAGCGGGTTGGGGTAGCCGCCGTGGGGCAGTGGGACGAGGACCGGCAGCGCTGGACGGAGCCGTCTCGTCCGGACAAGCCGACCGGCGGAGGGGCCTTCCTGCGGCCCCTGATCGTGGCCATGGTCGGGCTCCTGCTCGCCGCCGGGGCCGGTGTCGGACTCTGGGCGTTGTCGCGCTCCCATGATCGGCAGCCGCCGGTCTCCGTACCGCCCGCGCCGAATGTTCTCCTGCCGGTCACGACCTCGCCGGCGGAGACGATCACGCCGGCGTCCCCGACCGAGGCGACGGTCACCTCGTCCACTCCTTCGCCGCCGCTCGTGAGCCCCCGCGCGGTGGTGGTGCGGTACTACCAGGATCTGAACTCCGAGGATTACCTCGACGCCTGGAACCTTGGCGGCAACAACATCGCTCAGGTCTCGTACGACCAGTGGGTCAGCGGCTTCGCCACCACCAAGGAGATTGATGTGGCTGCCTCGGACGACGTCACGGTGCCAGGCACGGTGAACGTCTTCATCGAAGCCGCCCAGACCGACGGCACCGTGAAACGGTTCACAGGCACCTACACCGTCACCGACGGGGTGATCACCAGCGCGCACATCACCAGCAGTGATCACTGAAGAGTCGGCTGGACGAACAACGTCGGGACCATCGACCGATCACCGGTCACGCCCGACCAACATGCTCGATCCGCCCGATCTGTGCCCGGGGATGCATCAGCCCTGCCTGGTGGACGTTCTCAGTGCGCAGAGCACTCACCGCGGCCGAGACTCAGGAGCTCAAGCACAGACGGAGGTATCCTCGCCGCGCCTCGGGGGCTCGGCGGCGGACCGGCGGGCTCCGCCCCGGGAACAGCACCTCTGCACCCCGCACCCCGGGAGCGCAGCCACCCGTCGGGAAAAGTTGACATGTCGGGAGTCTCCGACGGATGGTGGAGGCATGGCGGATGTCGATGTGTTCAGCGCGCTGGCCAACCCCGTACGGCGCAGGTTGCTGGAGAGCTTGCGGGAGGGGCCGCGGGCGGCCGGGGAGCTGGCGGGGGAGTTCGAGCTGAGCCGGCCGGCCGTGTCCGAGCACCTGGCGGTGCTGCGGAACGCCCGGCTGGTGCGCGAGGAGCCGAGGGGGCGGCACCGCTACTACCACCTGGAAGCCGCGCCGCTGGCCGAGGTCGGGCAGTGGCTGCACCCCTTCGAGCACTACTGGCGGGCGCGGATGCGTTCGCTGCGCGAGCTCCTGGACGAGGAGAGTTCATGACCGAGATGGCCGCGATCCACTGCGACGAGTTCCTGCCGCACCCGCCGGCGCGGGTGTGGGAGGCGCTGACCGATCCGGAGCTGCACGCGCGGTGGTGGGCCGCCGGGGACGTGAAGGCGGTGGTGGGGCACCGGTTCACCCTGGACATGGGGCAGTGGGGGCAACAGCCGTGCGAGGTGGTCGCGGTGGAGGTGGAGCGGCTGCTGCGGTACTCGTTCGGCGCGGGGTCACTGGACACCACCGTGACCTGGCGGCTGGTGCCCGAGGGGCACGGGACCCGACTGCTGCTGGAGCACTCCGGGTTCGACCTGAACACCCCGATGGGCCGGCAGGCCCACCAGGGCATGGGGCGCGGGTGGCCGGCGGTGCTGCGCCGGATCGCCCCCGCGTTGTCCGAGTGACGTCGGCCGGCTGAGATCGGCGGGTGTCGTCGACCGAGTGGAGGCCGGCGGGTGACGTCGGCAGCGTGAGGTCGGCGGCGTGAGCGGGCCGGTGGTGCTCAGGCGCGGCCGAGGACGCGTTCGACGGTGATCTCGATGACCACCCGGTCCGGGTTCTCCCGGGGCGGGCGGTAGCGCTCGGCGTAGCGCCGCTCGGCGTCGGCGACCTGCTCGGGCTCGTCCCGTACCACCGCGACGCCCTCCAGGGTGGACCAGCGGGCCCGGTCGACCTGGCAGACCGCGACCCGCAGGCCGGTCGGCCCGGCCTCCGCGACGTTGCGGGCCTTGCGGCTGGTGCGGCTGGTGATCACCCGGGCGAGGCCCGTCGCCGGGTCGAAGGTCACACCGACCGGCACCACGTGCGGGGTACCGTCGGGGCGGGTGGTGGTCAGGGTGGAGATGTGCCGCTCGCGCCAGAAGGCGAGGAAGGCGTCGTCGAGGTCGCGCGGGTCGTGGGCCATGATCGCGATCGTACGGCCCCCGGGGAGTGATCGACTCCCTGGGGGCCGTACCGCCGCGGCAGCGCGAACCGCTGAAGCCGCGCAGACCGCCCAGACCGCTCAGACAGCTGAGACGGCTGAGACGGCTGCGTCCGCTACGGCCGCTTCGGACTCAGTGGCCGCGGGCGATCCACTCCGGCAGGGCCGGGGCCTCGGCGCCGATGGTGGTCGGGTCGCCGTGGCCGGTGCGCACCACGGTGTCGGCCGGGAGGGACAGCAGCCGCTCGCGGATCGACTCGATGATGGTCGGGAAGTGCGAGAAGGAGCGTCCGGTCGCGCCCGGGCCGCCGTGGAACAGGGTGTCGCCGGTGAAGACGGTGCCGAGCTCGGGCGCGTACAGGCAGACCGCGCCGGGCGCGTGGCCCGGGGTGTGCAGCACCGTCAGTTCGGTGCCGGCCACCGCGATCCGCTGCCCGTCGGCGAGTTCGCCGTCCGGGAGCCGCTCGGGGTGGGTGAGCTTCCACAGCGGGAGGTCGTCCGGGTGCAGCAGGATCGGCGCGCCGGTGCGCCCGGCCAGGGCCGGGGCGGCGTCGATGTGGTCGTTGTGCGCGTGGGTGGAGACGATCGCCAGCAGCCTGCGCCCGCCGAGCGCGGCCTCGATGGCCTCGGCGTCGTGCGCGGCGTCGATCACCACCGCCTCCTCGTCGTCGCCGACGATCCAGACGTTGTTCTCCACCTCCCAGCTGCCGCCGTCGAGTTCGAACGTCCCGGCGGTGACCAGACGGTCCACTCGGAGGGTCACAGGACCACCACCGAGCGGAGCACGTCGCCGTGGTGCATGCGCTCGAAGGCCTGCTCGACGGCGTCGAGTCCGATCGTCTCGGTGACGAAGGCGCGCAGGTCCAGGCGGCCCTGGAGGTACAGGTCGATCAGCATCGGGAAGTCCCGGGAGGGCAGGCAGTCGCCGTACCAGGAGGACTTCAGCGCGCCGCCGCGGCCGAAGACGTCCAGCAGCGGCAGTTCCAGGGTCATCTCCGGGGTCGGCACGCCGACCAGGACGACGGTGCCCGCGAGGTCCCGGGCGTAGAAGGCCTGCTGGTACGTCTCGGGGCGGCCGACGGCCTCCACCACGACGTCCGCGCCGTTGCCGCCGGTCAGCTCGCGGATGGCCTCGACCGGGTCGGTGGTGCGGGAGTTGACGGTGTGGGTGGCGCCGAGGGTGCGGGCCGTCTCCAGCTTGCGGTCGTCGATGTCCACCGCGATGATCCTCGACGCGCCCGCCAGCCGGGAGCCCATCACGGCCGCCCCGCCGACGCCGCCGCAGCCGATCACGGCGACGGTGTCGCCGCGGCCGACGTTGCCGGTGTTGATCGCCGCGCCGAGGCCCGCCATCACGCCGCAGCCCAGCAGGCCGGCGACGGCCGGGTCGGCGGCCGGGTCGACCTTGGTGCACTGGCCGGCCGCGACCAGGGTCTTCTCGGCGAAGGCGCCGATGCCCAGGGCCGGGGACAGCTCGGTGCCGTCCAGCAGCGTCATCTTCTGCTTGGCGTTGTGGGTGTTGAAGCAGTACTGCGCGCGCCCTCGCTTGCAGGCGCGGCACTGGCCGCACACCGCACGCCAGTTGAGGACGACGAAGTCGCCCGGCTCCACCTCGGTGACGCCCTCGCCGACCGACTCCACGATGCCCGCGGCCTCATGGCCGAGCAGGAACGGGAACTCGTCGTTGATGCCGCCCTCGCGGTAGTGGAGGTCGGTGTGGCAGACGCCGCACGCCTGGATCCGGACCACCGTCTCGCCCGGCCCCGGATCCGGCACCACGATCGTGGTCACCTCCACGGGCGCGCCCTTGGCGCGCGCGATGACTGCCTTGACCTGCTGGGCCATCCGATTCCACCTCCGTCGGCCGGTGCGGCTCTGCCCCGGCGTGACCTGCGACAAACGACTGCGGGAGAACTCTAGAAGCACTGCCGAAGGAGTGCGTACGAAGGGTAGCGCCCGCACGGCCGGCCACCGGTGCAGGGGCGGGCGGAACGGGCCGGTGGCGGTCAGGCGTCGGGGCGGGCCCGGCACGGTCCGGGCGCGGTCCGGGCGCGGTCCGGTACGAGGGGCGCGCGGGTGGTGGTGAGCGCCCGTCAGCGCGCAACGAACTGCCCGGAAAGCGCCGCCGTTGGCTGGAAGTGCCGCAGACGGGCACCCCGCCGTCCACGTACGGTCGTAGCAGAGACGGTCCACGCGACCACGCTCAGCACACCCGCCCCACCTGACGGCAAGCCACCGCGCGCCGCCCGTGCCGGGCGCGTACCGACCGTGCGCTCCCGCACGTTTTCGCGCCATCCCGCGCACGGGCCCGCGCCCCGCGCGGGCGACGTCCCCGGCCCACCCGCACCGCCCGCATGCCCGGAACCGCCTGTACACCCCGAACCATCCGGCGCCCCGGCCCACCCGGCGCCACCCGGCACCGCCCACACCGCCGGCCCAGAGTCGAGCCGCCCCGGCCGAACCGCCCGTCCCCGCAACGAACCCCGGATCCACCCCCCGTCGGGCCGCACCGTGCGGTCCCTGCCCTGGAGTCTGGAGTACGGATGTCCACCGAGAACAGTGCGACCGGTGCCGGCACCGGCACCGCCCCGCTCCCCCCGTTGCACTGCCTGCGCCACCTCGAACCCGGCCCGCCGCGACTGGCCGCGCTGCCCACCGGCACCCCGGTGTGGCTGGTCAGCCGGCACGCCGACGTCCGGCAGGTGCTGACCGACCCCCGGCTGGGCCGCGCCCCGCTCTACGCTCCGGACGCGCCGCCGCTGATGGTCACGCCGAACATCCTGGACGACCCGCAGAGCATGCTGAACATCGACGGCACCGAGCACCAGCGGCTGCGCCGCACCGTGCAGCGGGCGTTCACCCCGCGGGCGATCGCCCGCTGGAAGCCCTGGGTGGCCTCGGTGGTCGAGGCGCTGATCGACGAGGTGATCGACCGGGCCTCCCCCGTCGACATCGTCGCCGCCTACACCCGACCGCTGCCGGTCGCGGTGATCAGCCGGCTGATGGGCCTGGACAACCTGGACGGCAAGCGGCTCGCCCACTGGAGCGACCACGCGCTCTCCACCACGGCCCACAGCGCCGAGGCGATCGGCACCGCGATGAGCGAGTTCGCCGCCTTCGGCGCCGAGGTGATCGCCGAGCGCCGCGCCGAGCCCGGCGACGACCTGGTCAGCAGCCTGCTCACGGCCGCCGCCGAGGACGGCTCGATCACCGAGGGGCAGCTGATCGCCCTGGTCATCGGCCTGGTGGTGGCCGGTCACGAGACCACCATGACCAGCCTCGGCAACGCCCTGGTCTACCTGCTGAAGGACGGCAGGGACGCCTGGCAGCGGCTCGCCTCCGACGAGGCCAGCGCCGCCGCCGCGACCGAGCAGATCCTGCGCGCGGTGCCGCTCGGCGACGCCGCCGAGCACATGCCCGGACTGCTGCGCCGCACCGTGGAGGAGGTGGAGATCGGCGGGGTGGTCATCCCGGCCGGCAGCGTCGTCGCCGCCGACACCGGCTCCGCCAACCACGACCCGGAGGTCTTCACCGGGGACCTGCGCACCGAGCTGTTCTCCCCGCTGGCCGCGCCGATGCTCACCTTCGGCGCCGGACCGCACCACTGCCTGGGCGCCTGGCTGGCCCGGATGGAGCTGGAACTCGCCCTGCACCGGCTGGCCCGGCGGCTGCCCTCGCTGCGGATGGCCGAGCCGGTCGAGACCATCGACTGGCGGCGCGGGCTGCTCACCCGCAGCCCCAACACCCTGCGGGTCAGCTGGTGACGGGCTCCTCGGGGTCCGCCGACACCACCGGGGCGGGGACCGGTGCCGCCGAGGCGGTGGTGGTCCGGGTCGACCGGGACCGCTGCATCGGCTCCGGGATGTGCGCCCTCAGCGCCCCCGACTCGCTGGCCCTGGGCACCGACGGGCTGGCCCGGCCGGTGGCCGGGTACGCGGACGGCGGCGCCGAGTTGACGGACGGGCTGGCCGAGGCGGTGGAGTTCTGCCCGGTCGAGGCGCTGGCCCTGCACTCGGCCCGCGGCGGGCACCGGATCGCACCGGCGGAGTGACGCGACCGCCCGGTGTCGGCCCTCGCCACCGTCACGGCGGCGGAGGACGACACCGGGGCGGCCCGACCTGACTCCGCATCGGTCGATGAGCCGGGCTCATCAGTCGATGAGCCATTCGATCCTGTTGCGCCCTCCCCCCGGCTGGTGAGCCGGCCGCCAGCAGGCCAGGGCGGCGCGCAGTTGGGCGGCGGGGTCGCCCTCGTGGTACGGGCGTTCGCTGGGTTCGATGTGGTCCAGGAACTCCTGGTAGCGCAGCGCGTGGAACAGGTGGTGGAGCGGTTCGGCGAGTTCGAGGGCGCGCTGCGGGTCCGAGCCGGGGACGTGCCGGCGCCAGGCCGCCGTCCAGACCTCGGTGTGGTGCCGCCCGGCCTCCGGAGTGAGGTAGGCGCGGGGGCGCAGGCCGTCCTCGGCCGGGTGGCCGAGGCAGGCGTCGGCGTAGTCGACGACGACCGGGCTGCCGTTGCCGGTGCGCCAGTTGCCGGGGTGGAAGTCGCCGTGCAGCAGGGTGGCGGGCAGCCCGCAGGCGGCCAGGTCCCGCAGCAGCGCGGGCAGGCCGGCGGCGAACCGCCGTAGCCGGTCGCGTTCCTCCGCCGTCAGGTCGGTCTCGGCGGGGAGCCGGTCCAGCAGGGCCAGCAGCCGGGTGTGCAGGGCGGCGGGCGTGCGGTCACGCAGGCCGGCGAGGGCGGCGGGGTGTTCGGCGAGGGCGGCTTGGGCGGCGACGAGGCGCGGGACGACGTCCGCCACGGTGGCCTCGCTCGGGGTCCAGCAGTCCTCGCCGGGGATGTGGTCGAGCAGCAGCCGCCCGGCGGCCGGGTCGGCGGCGAGGACGGTCGGTACCAGCGCGGGGTCGACGCCGCCGAGCAGCGCGATGACCTCGCCCTCGGGGGCGTTGAAGCGCGGGCTGGTGGTCTTCAGCCAGGCGTCGGGGCCGGTGACGGTGGGGAGGCGGAAGAGGCCGGACAGGTTCCAGGTGCGGATCTGCCGGGCGGCGCCGGCGGCGGGGCGGCCGAGGGCCGCCAGCTGCTCCTCGGCCCAGGTCAGCGCCGCCCGTAGGCCCTCGGGGGTGGCCCAGGCGGCGCGCCGGGTGTCGCCGGGGCCCAGCCGGGCGGCCGTTCCGCCGTCCAGGGGGCAGGGTCGGAGGGCGGTCGGTCGGCGGAGTGCCTCGGCGTGGTAGCGGACCCGGCCGCCGTGACCGAGGTCCTCGCTGTGGCCGTCGACCAGCCTGGTCACCAGCACCGGCACGCCGGCCAGTTCGGTCGCCCGGTCGACGACGCCGTCCATCGAGGACCACCACCCGACGGCGGCCTCGAAGGGGCCCAACTGCCCGAAGTACTCGTCCCCGTGGGTGAGGTCGACCGTCACGGTCCGGCTGCTCGCTCGCTGCATCCGGGCAGCTTCGCCGACGAACCCCCGGGAGCGCGACCGGTTTTGGGCAGGAGCGGCCCGGGCGTGGGGCATCGCGTGGTGCGAGCGCTGACGGTCACCATGTCCCGTACGCGGGCGTACGGTTGACCACCCCGGGGCTGACCGTCGCCTACGGCGGCGACACCGGAGCGGACCCGGCGCTGGCCGAACTGGCGGCGGAAGCGGACCTGTTCGTCGCCGGGGCCACCCTGCGCGGCCCCGACCGCGACCCGCACCTGCTGAGTGCGGCCGGGGCCGGGGCCTGGGCGGCCCGTGCCCGGACCCGCCGGCTGCTCCTCGCCCGCTTCTGGCCCGGCGCCGACCGGGGCGGGTCGGTGGCCGAGGCCGCGAGCGGGTTCCCGGGTGGCGAGGTGATCGCGGCGGAGGAGGGCACGGTGATCCCTGCTGACGGCCTCGGCGCCCGCGGTGAGGCTGCGCTGCCCGAAGCCTCGCACCGGAAAGAGGGGCGGCGGGACCGTCAGAGGTCGTCGAGCGGCTCGGCCAGCACACCCTCGCGGGCGATGATGTACCCGAGGTGGCCGCGACTGCGGCTGCCGAGGAGTTCGCTGGCTTTCTGGATGTGGCTGGAGACGGTGCGGGTGCTCATGCCGAGGCGGGAGGCGATGGCCTCGTCGGTGAAGCCGTTGACCATCAGCCGCAGGACGTTCTGCCGGGTGCGGTCGGTGAGCAGCTGGGGCCGGTGGTGGCCCTCCAGGTAGGTGACGGGCTCGGCGCGTTCCCACATCAGTTCGTAGATCTTGAGCAAGTACTCGACCAGCGGCGGGAACTGGATGAGCATCGCGGCGGCCTCGCGGTCGGCACCGGCCGGGACGAAGGCGGTGGAGCGGTCGCAGATGATGACCCGGTCGAAGACCTCGTTGAGGGTGCGCACCTGGGCGCCCCGGGCGCTGACCTGCTCGATGTAGGCGAGCGTCGGGCCGTGCGAGCGCACGGTGTGCTGGTAGAGGGTGCGCTGGCGGACGCCGCGTTCGGCGAGGGCGAGGTCGCGCGGGAGGGCGTCGGCGAGCTGCTCGGCGCCGCGGCCGCCGCCGGGCTGGGCGGTGCGCAGCTCCTCGGTGCAGGCGGCGACGGCCTTCTCCAGGGCTGGGTTGATCTCCTCGCTGGCCAGCAGGCGGATCGGGAGCTGGGCCTGTCTCATCACGTCCTGGTAGGCGTGTTCGGCGGCGGTGAAGGCGGTGCGCAGCTCGGCGAGCTGCTCCTGGTGGGCCAGGACGGCGAGTTCGAGCGGCCTGGTCAGGCCGGTGACCGCGAGGTCGGGCGGGACGGGCGCCAGCCGCTGCCCGGCGCCGGGCAGGGCGCGCAGCAGGCCCATGCTGAGCAGGCACTCGGGGGCCTGTCCGGCGGTGGCGCCACCCTCGGCGAGGGCGGCGCGGTAGAACTCGACACCGCGGTCACAGAGTTGGGGTGTCCCCTTTTCCGTGTTGGTGTCCTGGGATACGCACATCTGGGCATCCTTCCGGCTTCGGCATTGCGCTTTCACGAATGCCCGCACCGGCAACAGCCAGGCGTCCGAAAGGGCAGGATGGAACTCGCCTGCCGTTCGAACGCATCCCCCCCGGGCCACGACAGCCGCGAGTGTACGCCCTAAAGGCGCGGAAATCAGCGGTTCACGGTGAAACCCGGCATGCCCGACAACGGCGTCCGGCGGGCGGTGACGGTGGCGGTGGCGGTGAACGCGCCGGTGACGGCGAGGACGACCGTACCCGGCCGTGGTAACGGGCGGATGGCCGCCGCATTGCACGTGTCGCCGCGCCCGGGCGGCCGGGGCGGACGTCCGGCGAACGGGCCGGCCGACGGACGGAGGGCACCCTTGTTGCGAGCTGATCCCGATCCGCCTCCTCCCGTGGATCCGGCCGCGCTGGTGGACCAGCGGCTGGTGCGGCAGCTCGCGGAGGCCGCGGCCGCCCAGGTCGGCTCCGGGGCCGTGCAGTTGCTCGGTGACGGCGGGCTGCTCCAGGCGCTGGCCAAGCAGCTGATCGAGCGTGCCCTGGAGATCGAGCTCCAGGAGCACCTGTACGGCGGCGGGCCCGGTGGCGGCACTCCCGCGGGCGGAAGTACGGCGGGCAGCGATACGGCGGTCGGCAACAATCCGGCGGGCAGCGGTGCGGCGGTCGGCAACAATCCGGCCGGCGCCAACGGCCGCGGTGCTGCCGTCGGCCCGGCCGCCCCTGGAAGTCCCAACGGCCCCAACGGCGCCCGGGCCAGACGGCTGCTCACCGAGATCGGACCGGTCGAGGTGCGGGTGCCGCGCGACCGGGACGGCAGCTTCGCCCCCCGTACGGTCCGTCCCCGGGCGCGCCGATTGCCCGGCCTCGACCGGCTGGTGGTCTCGCTGACCGCGCGCGGCCTCAGTTCGGGTGAGCTGGTGGCGCACCTGTCCGAGGTGTACGGGGTGGAACTCAGTCGGGAGACCGTCTCGGTGATCACCGATCAGGTGCTGGACGAGCTCGCCGACCGGCGCGGGCGCCCTCTGGACCCGGTCTACCCGGTGGTGTTCCTCGACTCGGTGCGCAGCGGGCGCTCGGGCGGACCGCTGGTGCACCTGGCGCTGGGGGTGTCCACCGACGGGCTGCGCGAGGTGCTGGGCCTGTGGCCGGCCACGGACGGCGAGCACTGGCCTCGGGTGCTGGCCGGACTCGTCGAGCGCGGGGTGCGCGAGGTCTGGGTGCTGGTCGGCGACGCGGGCGCGGGCCTGGCCGAGGCGGCGTCCGCGCGCTGGCCGCGCACCGTGGTGCACACCTCGGTGGCCCATCTGCTGCACGCGGCACTGCGGCACGCGCCGGGCGAGGACTGGGGCGCGCTGGCCCGGACCCTGCACGAGATCTGTACGGCCCCCACCGAGCCCGCCGCACTGGAGCGGCTGGGCCGGGCCGAGCGGGAGTGGGGGCCGAGCCACCGCGAGGTGTTCCGGGTGTGGCGGGCGGCCTGGCCGCTGCTGGCGCCCGGCTTCCGGTTCGGTCCGGAGGCGCGGCGGCTGCTCGCGGGCGGCGGCGCGCTGGAGCGGTTGCACGCGCGGCTGCGCCGGATCGAGCAGGCCGCCGGGCGGGTGCGGGACGAGCGGGCCGCGCTCAAGCGCGTCTACCTGGCGACCCTGGCCCTGGAGTCACCGGCCGGGGCCCGACGGCCATGGACCGGGGACTGGCCGGCCGTCCGCGAGGAGCTGCGCCGGGGCTCCCGGCACTGAGGGCGGCCATCCAACCCGCCGAGGCCGGCATCGAATCCGCCGAGGCCATCATAGAACATCAAGTTCCGCTACTGACAAGGGAGTTGATCCACCGGCCCACAGGGTCCGTCCGGCCGGCGAGTCAGGGGGTTTCCGGCCACCGGGGTGCGGATCCAGCCATCGGGCGGGGCTTTCGCGAGCCCGTCCTCCCACCACTGATCTGACAGAACCAGGTGCTCATTGCATCAGTTCTGCCCGTTTTTGACACAGTCTGTTCACGCTTCCGGTTCCCGCATTGCGTGATCCCGATAACGGCCAGAGCTTCCACGCCAGTTTGAGCCTCGGCAGGATGCATTCACAGCGAGGAGCGCACACACCGCCCGCCTCAGGAAGAGGAATTCGCCATGACGAATCTTGCCGCTCGCATTCACAAGATGCTGGGGATTCTCACCGTTCTGCTGGTCGCCGTCATCGGCCTCCAGACCCACGCCGCACCCCACCCGTCCACCACCGTCGCCGGGCCCTCCGCGGTCCACGGCGACGACTCCGGCTGGGGTCCGTGACCGCACTGCGACGAAGTCGCCGAACCGTACGTCGACGTAGTCCGTTCACCGCACGATGACGAAATTCCCCCCTCTTCGTAATTCTCCTGACAGAGAGGAAACCGACGATGGCGAACCCGTTCGAGGACCCCGAGGCCGACTACCTCGTCCTGGTCAACGACGAGGGCCAGCACTCGCTGTGGCCGGTCTTCAGCCCGGTGCCCGACGGCTGGCAGCAGGTCTTCGGCGCGGCCGGACGCCAGGACTGCGTGGACTACGTCGAGCAGCACTGGCAGGACCTGCGGCCGAAGAGCCTGGTCGCCCACCTGGCCGGCCACTGACCGCTCCGCCGGGCTCCACACCGCACCACCGCTCCGCAGCACACCGCACCACCGCACGCTCCACCGGTCACGCAGCAACGAGGGAGACAGTCACATGTCCGGGGACCAGCAGACACACAGAACCGAGCCGCGGCCGGGACCGGCCGAGGTGCTGCTGTGTCGACTGTTCGCGGAGGTGCTCGGCCGGGAGTCCGTCGACCCCGCGGCGGGCTTCTTCGACCTCGGCGGTGACCGGCCCGCCGCCGTCCGGCTGCTGGCCCGGGTGCGCGCCGAACTCGGCTTCCGGGTGCCGCTGCCACTGCTGCTGGACGCCCCCACCCCGGCCGGCCTGGCCACCCGGCTCGCTGCCCCCGCCCCCCTCGTCAGCCCCGCCGTCGTCGACCCGCGCCCCACCCTCAGCGCGCTGGTCGACGCCCAGGTGGCCCGCACCCCGCAGGCCCCCGCGCTGTACGCCGGGGACGTCATCCTCAGCTACGCCGAACTGGACGCCCGCGCCAACCGGCTGGCCAGGGTGCTCGCCGCCCGCGGCCTGGGCACCGAGGACGTCGTCGCGCTCGCCCTGCCGAAGTCCCCCGAGGCGATCGCCGCGATCCTCGCCGTGGCCAAGACCGGCGCGGCCTGGCTGCCCGCCGACCCGGCCTACCCGGCCGAGCGGCTGCGCCACATGGTCACCGACTCCCGCGCCGCCCTGGTGCTCAGCACCGCCGGCACCGCCGAGCGGCTGCCCGACACCGGTGCCCCCCGGCTGCTGCTCGACTCCCCCGAGCACCTCGCCGACCTCGCCGGACGGCCCGGCACCCCGTTCACCGCCGACGAGCGGGTGCGGCCGCTGGGCGCCGACCACACCGCGTACGTCATCTACACCTCCGGGTCCACCGGCGTACCCAAGGGCGTGGCCGTCACCCACGCCGGACTGCCCAGCATGGTCGGCACCCAGGTCGCCGCCACCGGGGTCGGCCCCGGCAGCCGGGTGCTCCAGGCCGCATCGCTCAGCTTCGACGTCTCGGTCTCCGACCTGGCCGTGGCGCTCACCACCGGCGCCGCGCTCGTCCTCCCCCGCGAGCAGAGCGAGCTGGTCGGCGAGGCGCTGGCCGCGTTGATCGACCGGCACGGCATCACCCACGCCGATGTCGCCACCGCGATGGCCGCCACCCTGCCGGACGTCCCGCTGCCGACCCTGCGCACCCTGATCGGCGGCGGCGAGGCCATCCCGCGCGAACTGGCCGCCCGTCTCGGCCGGGACCGGCTGATGCTCAACAGCTACGGGCCGACCGAGACCACCGTCATCGTCACCATGAGCGAGCCGCTCACCGGCACCGAGCAGCCCCCGATCGGCCACCCCTGCCAGGACGTGCGGATCCACGTGCTGGACGAGCGGCTGCGCCCGGTGGAGCCCGGCACCGTCGGCGAGCTGTACGTCTCCGGCCCGCACCTGGCCCGCGGCTACCTGGGCCGCCCCGGCCTGACCGCCGACCGGTTCGTCGCCTGCCCCTTCGGCGAACCCGGAGAACGGATGTACCGCACCGGCGACCTCGGCAGCCACCGCCCGGACGGCCAGCTGGACTTCCTCGGCCGGGCCGACGACCAGGTGAAGATCCGCGGCTTCCGGGTGGAGCTCGGCGAGATCGAGCAGACCCTCTCCGCCCACCCCGGGGTCCGCCAGGCCGTGGTGCTGGTCCGCGAGGACCGCCCGGGCGAGCGCCGGCTGGTCGGCTACACCGTCGGCACCGCCGACCCGGACGAGCTGCGCGCCCACTGCGCCGAGCTACTGCCCGACCACATGGTGCCCACCGTCGTCGTCCTGGACCGGCTGCCGCTCACGCCCAACGGCAAGGTGGACAAGCGCGCCCTGCCCGCTCCGGTCCTCGGCGGCGCCGAGGAGGGCGGCCGGGCCCCGGCCGGGGAGCTGGAGCACACCCTGGCCAGGCTGTTCGCCGAGGTGCTCGGACTGCCGAGGGTCGGGGTCACCGAGTCCTTCTTCGAGCTCGGCGGGGACTCCATCGTGGCCATCCAGCTGGTCTCCCGGGCCCGGCACGCCGGGCTGCAACTCACCCCCCGCGCGGTCTTCGAGGCCCCCAGTGTCGAGGCGCTGGCCCTGGTCGCCCGCCCGTTGGAGGGACCGGTCGCCGTCGAGCCACCCGGGGCCGGCCTCGGCGAGGTGCCGCCGACGCCGATCGTGCACTGGCTGTCCGAGCAGCACGGCGCCGTCGAGAGCTTCTACCAGTCCACCCTGCTCACCCTCCAGGCCGGCACCGGCCACCGGCACCTGACCACCGCCCTCCAGGCCCTGCTGGACCACCACGACGCACTGCGCGCCCGCACCTCCCCGCTCGCCCGGCGCCCCTGGACCCTGCACGTCCCCGCCCCCGGCGCCGTCCCCGCCGCCGAGCTGCTGCGAAGCGTCCCCGGCCCCGCCACCACGGACACCCTGCGAGCCGCAACCGACGCCGCCCGCGACCGGCTCTCGCCCGAGGACGGCCGGATGCTCCAGGCCGTCCGCTTCGACGCCGGCCCGGACCAGCCCGCCCAGCTGCTGCTGGTGATCCACCACCTGGTGGTGGACGGCGTCACCTGGCGCATCGTCGAGGAGGACCTGCTCGCCGCGCTCGCCGCCGCCCGCGAAGGCCGCGCGCCGGAGCTGCCGCCGGTGCCCACCTCGTTCCGCCGCTGGGCCCAGCGGCTCACCGCGGAGGCCTGCACCGAGCGCCGGGCCGCCGAACTCCCGCACTGGCAGGCCGCCCTGGCCACCCCCGACCCGCTGCTCGGAGCCCGGGCCCTGGACCCGGCCGAGGACACCTACGCCACCGGCGCCTCCCTGCGGCTGGTGCTGCCCGCCGAGACCACCCGGGCGCTGCTGACCGGCGTCACCGCCGCGTACCACGCCCAGGTCAACGACGTGCTGCTGACCGCGCTGGCCCTGGCCCTCACCCACTGGCGCGGCGACCACCCGGCCGCGCCCGACGGCGCCGTGCTGCTGAACGTCGAGGGCCACGGCCGGGAGGAGGTCGTCGAGGGCGTCGACCTGCACCGCACCGCCGGCTGGTTCACCTCCGTCTACCCCGTACGGCTCGCCCCCGGGGCGCTGTCCTGGGCCGAGGTCACCGCGGCCGGCCCCGAACTCGGCCGGGCGCTCGGCCGGGTGAAGGAACAGCTGCGCGCCGTCCCGGACAACGGCATCGGCTACGGCCTGCTGCGCCACCTCAACCCGGCCACCGCCGAGGTACTGGTCGGGTACGCCGAGCCGCAGGTCGAGTTCAACTACCTGGGCCGCTTCCAGCCCGAGGGCGTCACCGCCGAGTCCGTGCGGGCCGGCGCCGAGGCGATGACCGAGGGCGCCGCCCCGGACCTCGCGCTCGGCCGGGTGCTCGGCCTGGACGCCACCACCGTCGACACCCCGCAGGGCCCACTGCTGGTCGCCCAGTGGTCCTGGGCCGCCGGACTGCTCGGCGAGGAGCGGGTCCGGGAGCTCGCCGAGGCCTGGTTCACCGCGCTGGACGCGCTCGCCGAGCACGCCCGGCGGCCGGACGCCGGCGGGCACACCCCCTCCGACTTCCCGCTCGTCGCCCTCGACCAGGACGAGGTCGACCGGCTCGCCGGACACCACGCCCCCGCCACCCTGGTGGACGTCTGGCCCACCTCCCCGCTCCAGCAGGGCATGGCCTTCCACACCGAGTACGACACCGACGGCGCCGACGTCTACACCTCCGTCTGCACCTTCGACCTCACCGGCCCGGTCGACGCCGACCGGCTGCGCGCCGCCGCCGAGGCCCTGCTGCTGCGCCAGCCCAACCTCAGGGCCGGCTTCCACCAGCGCCCCGACGGCCCGCCCGTCCAGGCCGTGCCGGACCACGTCGAACTGCCCTTCACCGTCCTCGACCTGACCGCGCACCCCGACCCCGAGGCCGAGGCCGAGCGGATCGCCGCCGCCGAGTACGGCCGCCGCTTCGACCTCGCCAGGCCGCCGCTGCTGCGCTACACCCTGCTCACCCTCGCCCCCGGCCGGCACCGGCTGATCGCCGCCGCCCACCACATCCTGCTGGACGGCTGGTCCACCCCGCTGTTCGCCGAGGAGCTGTGGGCCCTGTACTTCCGCCGGCCGCTGCCCCCGGCTGCGCCCTACCGCGAGTACCTGCGCTGGATCACCCGGCGCGACGGCGCCGCCGCCCGCGCCGCCTGGGCCGACGCCCTCGCCGGCGCCGACGAGCCCACCCTGCTCGCCCCCGCCCGCACCACCGCCACCCCTCAGCTGCCGCTGCGCCTGCACACCGGCCTCACCCCGGCCGCCACCGAGGCGCTGGCCCGCACCGCCCGCCGCTACGGCGTCACCCTCAACACCCTCGTCCAGGCCGCCTGGGGCGTGCTGCTGGCCCGGCTCACCGGACGGCACGACGTGCTGTTCGGCACCACCGTGTCCGGCCGGCCGCACGACCTGCCGGGCGTGGAGCGGATGATGGGCCTGCTCATCAACACCGTGCCGGTGCGGGTCACCCTGGACCCCGCCGAGTCCTGGGGGCAGCTGCTGCTGCGGCTGCAGCACGAGCAGTCCGCGCTGCTGGACCACCAGCACCTCAGCCTCACCGAGATCCGGCAACTCACCGGTCTGGGAAGCCTGTTCGACACCGTCACGGTGTACGGCAACTACCCGGACCCGACCGCCCTGGACGACGCCGACCCGAGCGGCGCCACCCGCGTCACCCTGGTCGAGGACGTCGACAGCGCCCACTACCCGCTGCTGCTCGCTCTCACCCCGGGCGACGGCCTGCAACTGCGCCTCGACCACCAGCCGGACGCCTTCACCGCCGCCGAGGCACGCACCGTCCTGGACCGCTTCCTCGCCCTGCTGGACCGGATCGTCGCCGACCCGGCCGAACTCATCGGCGCCGTCGACGTATTGACCGACCAGGAGCGGGCCCAGCTGCTCTCCGACCGGCACGGCCCGGTCACCACGCTGCCGGCCGGCGCGGTCCCCGAGCTGTTCGAGGCCCGCGCGGCCGCGACGCCGGAGGCGGTCGCGCTGGTCGCAGGCCAGGAGACGCTGACCTACGCCGAACTCAACGCCCGCGCCAACGGCTTGGCGCGACGACTGGCCGAGGCCGGGGTCGGCACGGAGACACCGGTGGCGGTACTGCTGGAGCGCACACCCGCACTGGTGGTCACACTGCTCGCGGTACTCAAGGCCGGTGGCACATATGTGCCGCTGGACGACGCCCAGCCGCAGGAACGACTGCTCGCCGTCCTCGCCGACGCGGGCGCCACCCTGGCCGTCACCGACCGCAACCACCCGGCGCTGGCCGGTCTGACCACCCTCACGGTCGGCGCGGAGACCGCCGACAACCTCCAACTCAAGTTCAGTGAGCACCAGTTGGCCTATGTGATGCACACCTCTGGCTCGACCGGCATCCCCAAGGGCATCGGCATCACCCACCGTTCCATCGTCGACCTCGCCCTCGGCGGCACCTTCTCCGGCGGCGGCCACGAACGCGTGCTGGTCCACTCCCCGACCGCGTTCGACGCCTCCACCTACGAACTCTGGGCCCCACTGCTCTCCGGCGCCCGCCTCGTACTCGCCCCGCCCGGGCGCCTCGGCGTCACCGAACTCGCCGACACCATCGACCACGGTCGGGTGACGGCCGCCTGGATGACGGTCGGACTCTTCAACGTGCTCGCCGCCGAGGCCCCGCAGTCCTTCGCCGGGCTGCAGGAGGTCTGGACCGGCGGGGACATCGTCTCGCCCACCGCGATGCGACGCGTCATGGAAACCTGCCCCGGCCTGCGGGTGGTGAACGGCTACGGCCCCACCGAGACCACCACCTTCGCCACCCACCACCCCATGAGCACCCCCACCGAGGTGCCGGACACCGTCCCGATCGGCCGGCCGCTGCCCAACACCCGGGCGTACGTGCTGGACGACGGGTTGCAGCCCGTCCCGGCCGGGGTCACCGGCGAGCTGTACCTCGCCGGGAACGGCCTGGCCCGGGGCTA
>NZ_JBVJQR010000054.1:0-20002 GCF_055608425.1 Kitasatospora sp. NPDC036934
GAGGCCCTGCTTTCATGCGCGGCGGCCGCCGGACTCACCCGATCGAGACTCCCGTTCGACCGGCACCCCTCAAGATCGGAACGACAACAGCCACTAAGGCCCCACGAGGACAGGGTGGTGCCGCCCTTGGTGCTGGCGATGCTGGAGAGCTGGCCGGCCTGGTCGTACGCCCGGGTCTCGGTGTAGCCGTTGTCAGTGGGCAGCGTGGTGGTCGTGAGGCGTCCGGCCGGGTCGTAGCCGAAAGCGGTGGTGGCCCCTCCTACGGTGAGGGAAGCCGGCCGGCCGGCGGGGTCGTAGGTGGAGGTCGTCTTCCAGCCGCTGGGGTACTGGCGGCTGGTCACGTGGCCGGCGGCGTCGTAGGTGTACGTGAACCCGGACGGCGCGGTCGGCGAGGAGGCGGTGAGCAGCCTGCCGACGGCGTCGTAGGTGAGGGTGCGCGCTCCCGTCGCGTCCTTGATGCCCGTGCGCCGTCCGGCGGCGTCGTAGGTGTAGGCGAGTGCCGGCGTGTTGTCGGAGTAGGTGGTCCCGGTCGCGAGCCCGCGGGTGTCGTAGGCGGTCGTAGCGCTGGTGCCGCGGGCGTCCGTGACGGTGGTGCGGTTTCCGTCCGCGTCGTAGCCGTAGGTGGTCTTCCTGTTGAGCGGGTCCGTGACGGAGAGCAGGCGCTTGGCGGCGTCGTAGGCGTATCGGGTGGTGTGGCCGTTGCCGTCGCTGCGCGAGGTCCGGTTGTCGGCCGCGTCGAAGGTGTAGCTGGTGGTCGCCCCGGTCGGGTCGGTGACGGTGATGAGGTGGCCCGCCTGGTCGTAGCCGCGTGTCGTGCTGCCGCCGAGGGGGTCGGTCAGGGCCGTGATCCGGTTTAGTGCGTCGTAGGCGGTCGAGAAGGTGTTCCCCAGGGGGTTCTTGGCGGCCGTTAGGTTGCCCGCGGCGTCGTAGGTGTAGCGCGTCGTGAAGCCCGTGGGGTCGGCGCCCTGAACGTTCCCGCGGGGGTCGGTGGAGGCGGACACCTCGCCATTGGCCCCGTAGGCGTAAGTCGTCCGGTCGCCGGTCGGGGTGACGGCAGAGGTGCGGAGCCCGTCCGCGTTGTAGCCGTAGGCCCGGGTGTTGCCCAGCGCGTCGGTCACCGAGGCCAGCAGGCCGCGGGGGTCGTAGGTGTTGCTGGTCTTGGCTCCGATCGGGTCTGTGGTGGAGGTGATGCGGCCGTCCGCGTCGTAGCCCGTGGTGGTGGTGTTGCCGAGTGCGTCGGTCACGGTGACCGGGCGGTCGAGCGCGTCGAAGGCGGTCTTGGTCACGGCTCCGGTGGGGTCCGTGGTGCTAGTCCAGTTCCCCTTCGCGTCGTACCCGAGCGTGGTGGTGAACGCCGCAGGAGCCGCGCCGCCGGCGTTGCCGCGCGGCGTGGTGGTGGTGAGCTGCCGGTTGGCGGCGTCGTAGGTGTAACCGGTCTTGGCCCCGGTGGGGTCGGTCCGTGTGAGCGGGTTCCCGTTGGCGTCGTACGTGTAGCTGGTTTGGTTTCCGGCGGCGTCGGTGCTGGTCAGCAGGTGGTGGGCGCTGTCGTAGGTGTAGGCCGTCTTGTTGCCGAGGGGGTCGGTGACGGAGGTGCGGTTGCCGACGGAGTCGTAGCCGTAGAGGGTCTTTCCACCGCTCGGGTCGGTGATCGAGAGCACCCTGTCGGCGTTGTCGTAGGCGTAGGACGTCGTGTAGTCGGCCGGGTTGGCGCCGGCCACGTTGCCGCGCGGGTCCGTGGAGCTTGTCCGTCGGCCTGCGGAGTCGTAGGTGTAGCTGGTCTTGTTCCCGGCTGGGTCGGTCACTGAGAGGAGGTTTCCGGCGCTGTCGTACGCGTAGGTGGTGGCGCGGCCTGCCGGGGTGGTCTTTGAGGCGAGCTGGCCCTTCGCGGTGTAGGTGTAGGTGGTCGTCCCGCCGCTTGGGTCGGTCTGGCTGGTCAGGTGGTTCGTGGAGTCGAAGGTCGCTGTTGTCTTGGCGCCGCCGGGCGTTGTGTGTGAGGTCTGGTTGCCCGCATTGTCGTAGGTCCAGGACTCGGTCGATCCGTCCGGCAGCGTACGGGTGGTCAGGTGGCCCGCCGCGTCGTAGCCGAACTGGGTCAGGTGCCCGTTGGGGTCGAGCACCTGAGACAGGCGCTGGTTGCCGTCGTAGGCGTAGGCGGTCTTCTTCCCGTACGGGTCGACCGACCGGTAGAGCTGACTACCGGTGTAGTAGTCGCTCCACTGTCCGCCGTTGGCATCGGTGTAGGTGGAGTAGCCGTTGGCGGCCGCGTTGCCGGTGAAGGCAGTGGTGTGGCCGTTGGCGTCCTTCTGAGAGCCGACCAGCCCGTTGGCGTCGTAGGCGGTGCTCATGACCTGGTGGCCCGCTGGGTCGGTGATGCCGGTGAGCCTGCCCGCGGTGTCGTAGGCGTAGGTGGTGGTGCCGCCGGTCAGGTCGGTGACCGAGGTCAGCAGTCCGTTGGTGTACCCGTAGCCGACCGATCGGCCGTCCGGCAGGGCCACCGTGGTGAGCAGGGGGGACGACCCGGTGTAGGTCAGGGTGACGACGTGGCTGGCTGAGTCCGTGATCGTCGAGGGCCAGGTCTGGGTTCCGTTGTAGGTGAGGGTCAGGCCGGCGCCGTTGAGGTCGACCCAGCTGGTCAGGCGGCCGGCGGGGTCGAACCCCAGCGTCCGTTTGTCCAGGGTGGTGAGGCGGTAGCCGGTGCTCGGGTTGCCGGTCAGGACGGAGCGGACCCCGTTGGTCGGAGTGAGGTTTCCCGAGGCGTCGCGGTTGAACGTGACCTGCGCCCCGGTCTCCAGGGTGACCCGGACGGTGGAGCCGCCCTGGTCCTGGACGGACGTCGCGTACGGGAACCACCAGTTCGCTCCGAGCGGGGAGTTCGCGGGGGCGGCGGCGTCACTGGAGTAGGAGCGGGTCAATGCGAACGGCACGCCCGGTGCCGCGAGGGTGGCGTCGGTCGCCTGCTCGTTCTCGGATCGGGAGAGCGTGTTCACCGGGTCGCCGCGGTGCCCCTGGAACTGGTCGCGGCCCGAGGAGTCCCCGCACCCGCAGCCCGTGGTCTCGGCAGCCGGGACAGTGTTCCCGTTGATGAACGCCGGCAGGGACGGCGTCTGCACCTCGGAAGACCAGCCCGAGGCACACGACCAATCCTGTGTCCGGATGTCCTGGCCGGCGGTGAAGCTGGTCGAGTACGCGAACTTGGCGTAGTAGCCGACGCCAGGCTGCAGACTGTTGCTGCCTTTGGAGTTGAACTGCTCGATCCAGAACTTCGTGGATCCCCCGAGGCTGGGGTCGGTGGCGAAGCAGTTCTCCGCCATCTTGGCGTTGTCCGAGGCGCGGTACACCGCGTAGTGGACGGAGGGGATGCTCCAGTAGTAGTCCTGTGACTGGATGGTCCAGATGGTGGTCTGGTAAGAGGGCATGAAGAAGGACCCCCAGCCCGCTCGGCCGTCCACCCATCCGGACGGCGGCCACATCCCGTTCCCCTGGCCCGTGATGCCGTCGGGCGCGGCGGCGTGGGGTGAGGACGGTGGGTGCGCGGCGGTGGACCTGATGGCGACGGTGCCGCCCTCGTCGGCCACCTGGTCGTGGGCGTTCTCCTCCGTGGCCTGCTTGGTGAGCGCATCGCGCTCGGCGCCGCTCATCGGCGTCGGCGGTGCCGGTGGCTTCGGTGCCGAGGCCTCAGCGGCCGGCTTCGGATGACTTGCGGCAGATGCCCAATTCGGAGCGGCCCCGAACAGACTTAACAGGACGGACAGCACGACCATCACGATTGCGGATTTGTGGACGCGCCACATGGAATCCCCCAGCGAATATGGAACGATCAATTCCTATCTCACCTTGAACGTGTACGCCCATTTCTACTAGGCAATTCAGCCTGGGTATGTCGGAATCGCCAACCTTTCGCATCTATGGCCGAATCTGCGGTCGAATCGACGCTCGGTGCACCGTCGGGCGGCCGGCGATGCCGAGTCGGGCCGGAATGGGAGTGACGGGAGATTCTATTGGGGCGCTGGTTGTCACTGGTGCGACCACGGCGATCCGGCGGCGCTCCGGGTAATGGTGAATTCGAGTCGCGCGGGCCCCCGATGCCGCTGTGACCTGAGCTCGGAGAACGAGGCTCGCCTGGCCCTGAATGAAATGCTCTTCCGATTCTCCCGGGTCGCCCCATGAGTGATGGTTCGTCATATGTGCGATGGGTTTCGGGGCGATGGAGAGGTGCGTCGAATTCCCTGCATTCCACCAGGATTTCTCTTCGGGCCTGGGAAGCGCGACTGGACGGCCTTCGGCTGGAGAAATGTCCGGTTGCACCCGCCGGTCGTTTCCCAGCGTGGCGAACACGGCTGCGCGTCATGCCTCGTCCGGAGCGGCCCTGACCGGGCCTCACCGCCGCCGCCGGCGAACCGCTGCTCTCCTCGCTGCTCGCCGCCAACGACACCCAGCAGCCGCCCTCTACCGCGAGTGGCCGCCCGCCTCGGCTCCTGGATCGGCGAGCAGCGCAATCGCCACGCCGAGGGCACCCTCGACCCCGGCCAGGCATTCGCCCTGTTCGCCCGGCGCATTTCCTGGCCCCACCCGCCCGGCAGCTTCGAACACCACCTCGCCCTGGCTCGCGACTTTGCGACCGCCCACCACACCCTCGCAGTCCACGCCGGTGCCCCCGACGTGGACGCCGGTCTGGCCCGATGGCTCGACCGGATGCGAGCCCTGGCCCGCGAGGACGAACTGCCTCCCGAGCGCCTCGATGCGCTCAACACCATCGACCCTTGCTGGAACCCGGCCTGGAGCATCAACTGGCAGCACACCTGCGCCCAACTGCTCCGTCGCCTCGACGCTGGCCACTGGCGGCCCACCTGCCGGATAGCCGCCGTCGAGACGGACCTCTCACCGGAGGTCTGGCTGGACCGCCAGATCGATCAGCAACACATCCTGGAACCGGGACAGCTCGCCCAGCTCACCCTCCTGGCACGCCATCACCCGGACCTTCACCCCCACGCCCTGCTGCTGTTCCGGCAGACCACCGGTCCGGCGACGACCTTCGCGCGCGGACTGCGCGCCGCGCGCAACTTCCTCCGACGCGAAGGCCACCTCCAGGTCCCCAACGGACATGCCGAGACCGTCGGCACCGATCACGTCAGACTGGACACCCTGGATCGACCAGCGCTGGCACGACGCCGCCCAACTCACCCCCCAACAGGCCGCAGCACTCGACGCACTCGGCCTGCCGGTCGCGCCGCGGTTCCTGGAACCGGAACTCCCCGAAGTCGCCTGACGGTGAGGGTGTTCGTGGGCGCCTGCGGCCGGAGTCATCACTGGCAGCTACTTCACCGACCGCTTCACGGCCCTGGCCGACCGGTCCACTGGCTACGTGACCTTCGAGGAGGCCCAAGCCGCTGATCGGGGGCAGCACAGACCGCCCGACCCGGAGAACAACCCTGATTCGGCCCCTGCCCTGGACAGCGCAAGGGCCGAATCATTGCTTGTACGACTTACTAAAAAGGCGTGGATGGTGTCGGAGGGGAGGCGTAGGGTTGCCATAGCGTTTCAAGTTAGATCGATAGGCGTGGATGGGGGTTGTGGTTGTGTTCGTGACGACGGGTCAGGCCGGGTCGGTGTTGGGGTGCTCGATCCCGACGGTGAAGAAGCTGATGGCCACCGGCGTGGTACCCGGCGTGCGCGACACCGGTCGGCAGGTGTTCCCGCTGGCTGCACTCCAGGCGCTCCAGGCCCGGCCCGCCGCCGACCTGGCCGCGCTCGGTGCGGCCGAGGTGGCGGTGCTGCGCTCGGACGCCCCCGTACGGGTCGAGGAGCCGGACCGCGAGTGGATCGGCTTCGGCACCGGTCTGGACGAGCCGCAGCTGCTGGCCGCGCTGTCCGGCTGGTGGCGGTGCGACCCGGGCCGGGTCGCGGCCGGCGGGGTGCTGCCAGTGACGGTGGCCTCCTTCGTCGTCGCGGTGCTGACCGGACTGGCCGAGTGGGAGTCTGACGGCACCGTCGGTACCACGGGGCGCTACCGCTTCCCGAAGGCGAGGTTGGCCGGCTACCTGACCGATCTCACCGCCCCCGTCAACGCCGCCACCCCGGCCGACCCCGAGGACGCCCGCCTCGCGGGCCTGCTGCTCGGCGCCCGCCTGCCGTCGGTCTCTGGCGGCCCGATGGCCTACGTCCCCACCACGACCAGCACCGACCAGATCGCCACCGAGGGGGAGTGACCTGCTGATGGACCGCAAGACGTACACCGCCGAGCTTGCCGGTCTGCGCGAGCTGCGCACCGAAATCACGGCCGCCGAGAAGCAGGTCGCCGCCGCGCAGAAGGAGCTGGACAGGCTCACCGCCCAGCGTGCGCGCCGGGTGGCCGGGCTCGCGGGGTACGAGGGCGCCCAGGCCGCGCCGATCGCGAAGGCCTCGGGCCTGTCGGTGGGCGACGTGGTGCGGATCGCGCCGCTGCTGGACCCGACCCCGGCCGCTGTCCGCGCTGCCAAGGCCGACGACCAGGCCACTGCCGATGCTGCGCCCGCCCCGGCGCCCGTGGCCGAGCCGGTCGCCGAGCCCGCCACGGCGGTCGCTCCGGCGCTGACCCGCCCTGCCGCCGTCGTCGAGCAGCCGACCCCGGCCGCCCCGGCCGTCGAGGCGTCGACCGAGGCCGAGGACCAGGCCGTCGCCGAGCTGCCCACCCCCGCCGCTGCGCCGGTCGTCCCGGCGGTCTCGGTCGCTCCGGTCGCTGCCGCGCCGCGCCCGGTGGTGGAGGCCGGTCCGCGCGAGCTGCCCACCCTTCCGGAGGGCTTGGCGGGTGCGCGGTTCGAGGCCGTGACCACGGGTCTGGTCTCCAAGCGCCCGAACTTCGTTCAGCAGGCCCGTGCGACGGTGTTCCTGGACGCCGCGACCGGCGACCTTGCGGTCCGCGACCGGACGGTGCGCCTGGACCTCGGCGCCCGGACCCCGGGGGAGATTCTGGACGAGGTCCTGGCGACCGCGCCCGGCACCGAGCGGATCTACATCACCGCCGGCGCCCCGTGGCACGACGGCGCCGAGCGCTACTCCACCCTCAAGGACGCCGTGGCGGCCTGGCTGAACACCCCCAGCGAGCGGTGGACGACCGCGGTCGGCTCCGGCCGGGACAAGCTTGCCGGGCACTTCGTCCACCAGCGTCAGCCGGTCGGCCGCTACGCCCCGGCCGCCTCCCCGGACGGCCCGGTGACGGAGATCCGGTCGATGGGGGAGTGGTTCGACCCGAACGGCGCGGACGTGGTGACCTGCCGTCAGGCGTTCACGCTGCTGTGGCAGGCACTGCGCCGGCACTGGGACGACGCCGTCCTGATGGGCTCCCCGAGCCAGACCGGCCGGGACCTGTGGTCGCGCACCATCCCCACCACCGGCAAGTGGGCGGGCGGCTACCCGGTCCTCAGCGAGGAGCTGCGCGGTCTGCTGCATGCCACCGGCGGGCAGGGCCGTACCGAGCTGATCCTGCCGCCGCGCGTCCCGGAGCAGCTCCCGGCGCTGGTCGAGTACGACCGCACTTTCGCCTACGCCAAGCACCTGTGGAAGTCCCCGGTCGGTACCCCGCGCCGCGTCACCGCGCACGCCTTCGCGGCGATGAGCGAGCAGGAGCAGACCAAGGCGCTGATGTCCTGCTCGCACTGGAACGTGCGCGTGACCGTCCCGGCCGGATGGAACCACGTCGGCCTGCTGCCCGCCCCCGTCACCGGTGACCGTGCCTGGATCTACCCCTCGGAGCCGGGTGCCACGTTCACCACGTGGGCGGGCGGCGCGGAGGTCCACCTCGCCCTCGCCAACCACATCGCGCCGTGGAAGGTCGAGATCCTCGGCGGCCTGCTGTTCGAGGACGGCAAGCCGCTGGACGAGTGGGGCAAGCGCCTCAAAGCCGCGTGGGCGGACCTGACCAACCTCTCGAAGCTGCACGGCGACGAGCGGCAGCGTCAGGCGGCCTACCTCGCCTCCCGCGCCGTCCGGTCGGTGCTGCTCTTCGGCCTGGGCGGCTTCGCGCAGCGCCCGCGCCTGGTTTCCGGCACCACCCCGCTCGGCGAGGCCCTCCCAGCCGGCGTGGAAATCCTCGGCCAGGACGGCGAGGTCGTCATCTGGCAGCGGCAGGCCGGCTTCTCCCGCGACCCCTACGCCCACCCGGAGTGGGCGGCCTACGTGTGGTCGGGGGCACGGGCGGCACTGCTGGACATGAAGTACCGGCAGGGCAAAGAGGTCATCGGCAACGCCGGCGCTCTGCACGCGAAACCCGGCAGCGTCGTGTACTTCGGCACGGACGGCATCGCCCTGACCGAGCGCCAGCCCTGGCCCTACCGCGGCGAGCCCGGCGACTACCTCCTCAAGGGCCACCTCACCGGCCCCGTCGAGCACCCGAAGTCCCAGGAGGAGTACATCAAGCTGCGCGGCCTGGGCCGCGCCGAACTCGCCGCCGTCATGAAGGGAGCTGACCAGTGAGCCCGGCCGACCCGAACAACCCGAACGAAGCCGCCCGGCTGACCCAGGAGCTGCTCGACCAGGGCTACACCAAGCGCCAGGTCGCCAAGATGCTCGGCCGCGACGCCAGCCTGGTGTCCCAGTTCTTCACCAAGGGCAAGGGCGCCGCGTTCGTGAACGCGCTGCGCCAGGTCGTGCGGGCGGTGCGCGGCGGCGAGCGCGACACCGAGGCGCTCGGCGCTGTGGCCCAGGAGAACGTGGAGCGGCGCCGCACGAAGACCGGGCAGAAGGCCCGGACGCGGCAGAAGGACGTCGTGGGTGAGGCGGGCGGCTCGATGGCCGGCCGCGCCGGGAAGCAGGCCATCAAGTCCGGCGCCGCGCACCTGGCCCCGGTCGTCCACGAGACCGGCCAGGTGCGCGGCCGCCTCGCCTTCACCGTGCGGATGAAGGCCAACCAGTACGTCCACTCCGTCGCATCTGAGTACGTTGGTGGGGCACGGCGTGGGTACATCCCGCGCGCAGACGGCACCGAGGAACGGGCCTACGGCTCCGCCTCAACCGGCGGCTTCGATGCAGCCGAGTGGTCCCAGCGCGTCGCCGATCACCACGGCGACGTCACCGAGGCAATGAAGGCCTGGCTGGTGGAGACCGGCCGCGCCGTCGAGGACGCCGACATCACCTACCTCGAAGTCCGCGGCTGGGTGCCGCCCGAGCAGCAGCAGTAGAGAGTCCGGTGTGACTGGAAGCCGTAGTTGGCGGTTGGCACCGATAGTTGGCGATCGGGGCCCTTCCGCTCCTGTGACCAGCGGATTTGTGCGCGGAGGTGCACCTCTGCGGCTTCCGGCCGCCAACTACCGCTGCCAGAAACCGCCAACCAGTACTTCCAACTCGCGCCGCGACCTGCGGAGATGTCGGGCCGAACCGCCAACTACGGCTTCCAGTCACATCCGGTCGGCCTCTCCCCATCCATGACCTGGCCCCGGGGAGAGGCCGCCCGCACCGACCTTCCCACAGCCTCGCCCGCCTCGTCCGCCTCGTCCGCCTCGTCCCGCCGTCTCGGCATCCGAAGGAGAAACCGCCGCCGTGGAGACCACCATCGCCACCGAGGCCGACGTGCCGGCCGCGTTCCGCACCGCAGCCGCTCAGCCGGTCCCGCAGCAGCCGACCGGGGCGCTCACCCCCTTGCCGTTGCACTGGTTCCAGAAGGACGCCGTCGCGGCCGCGGTGCGCGAGGTGAAGGACGGCGGCCGCGCGACCGTCGTCGCGGCGACCGGCTCCGGTAAGACGCTGATCGCGGCCGGGTGTGCCCGGCGTCTGGCCGCCCGGGGCCGGGTGCTGGTGCTGGTGCCGACGATCGAGCTGCTGGAGCAGACGGCGGAGGCGTGGTCGCTGCGGGGCGGTCGCCGGGGTCTGGCGGTGGCGGCGTGTTCTCGGGAGGAGGCGCTGGAGAGCGCGGAGGCCGGCGGCCGCGTCCATGCCCAGGTGTCGACGCAGGCCCCGCGGATCGCGGACCTGGTCGCCAAGGAGAAGGCCGGCGAGCCGGTGACCGTGTACGCGACCTATGCCTCGCTGGAGCGCATCGTCGAGGCCCACCACGGGTGGGGGCTGGCCCAGTGGGACCTCGTGATCATCGACGAGGCCCACCGCACGGCCGGTTCGGAGGGCAAGGCCTGGGCCGCGGTCCACGACGACGCCCAGGTCCCGGCGAAGCGCCGGCTGTATTTCACCGCTACGCCCAGGATCGCGGACGACCGGCGGGCGAAGGACGGCCTGGCCGACCTCGCCGACGCCGAGGGCTCGGAGAAGCTGCCCGTGCTCTGCTCCATGGACGACGAGGCGGTCTACGGCAAGACCTGTTTCACCTGGACCCTCGGACAGGGGATCGAGCACGGCTACCTTGCCGACTACCGGGTGCTCGTGCCGGTGGTGACCGATGAGGACCTGCGCGAGCTCCTCAACCTCCCCGCCGTCGCCGACCTCCGCTCCCAGCGCACCAACGAGGAACTGCTGCGCCTGGCCCTTCAGATCGCGGTGCTGCGCGCGGTTGCCGACCTCGGCCTGCGCCGCGTGATCACGTTCCACTCCCGCGTCAGCGCGGCGCGGGAGTTCGCGAGCACCCTGCTGGACGCCTCCGAGCTGCTGGAGGACAAGGACCGTCCGGAGCGGATCTGGGCTAAGGCGGTGGCCGGCACCGACCGTCTCAAGGACCGCCGGGCCGCCTTCACTGAGTTCAAGGCCCATACCGGCGAGGACGGCGAGGAGTGCGGCATCCTCTGCAACGCTCGGCTCCTGTCGGAAGGAATCGACGTCAGGGCCGTGGATTCGGTGTGCTTCGCGGACCCGAAGTCGAGCGTGATCGACATCGTCCAGGCCGTCGGAAGGGCGCTGCGCCAGTCCTACCGGCAGGGCAAGGTGTCCTGGGTCATCATCCCGGTGTACCTGCCGACGCCGGAGGTCGGCGACGACACCGCCGCTGCGGACCCGGCCGAGGTCCACGACGCGGGCGAGGCCGTGAAGGCCGAGGCCGACACCGAGATCGAGGCCAGCTCCTTCCGCACGATCTGGCGGGTCCTGCGCGCCCTCGCGGCGCACGACGCCCGGGTGGTCGGCCGGATCACCGAGCTGCGCGCATCCCGCTCGCAGGGCACCGCGCACACCACTGCGGCCAAGCCGGCCGAGGTCGAGGCCGCCGGGGGCGAGGGGGAGCAGCCGCTGGCCCCGGTGGAGTCGCCGGTCGAGTGGCTGCGGATCAACGCCCGGCAGCACGCGGCGCGGATCCTCCAGACAGTGAAGCTGCGGGCGTTCAACCCGCGCGCGGTCGAGTGGCAGCGCATGCACGCCGTTGCCGCCGTCTTCCACATCGAGCACAGCCACCTCGACCCCACCGACAAGGCCAAGCACGGCGAGCTGATCTCCTGGCTCACCCGCCAGCGCCACCTGAACGGCCAGGGCCTGCTCGACCCCGCTCGGGTGTCCGAGCTGGACGCGCTCGGCATGATCTGGTCGAAGAACGCCAACGCCTGGGAGCGCGGCTACGCCTACGCGAAGGCCTTCCACCAGCAGCACGGCCACCTCGCGATCCCGGCGACCGCGAAGCTGGATGACTACGCGGTGGGCGCGTGGATGCGCCGCCAGCGCAAGGCCGACCTCACCGCGGACCAGGTGGCCAAGCTCGACGCGCTGGACGAGCTGTGGCGCCTGGAGCCGGACTGGAACCGCTCCTACCGCCGCCTGCTCGCCTACCTCGCCGCCGGCGGCACCCTCGACGGCCCCGCGAACCGCACCGGCCTCGGCGACGACCCGGCGTTCCGGCCCGGCACGTGGCTGCGCAAGCAGGACAAGGCCCGCACCGACGGGAAGCTGACCGACCACCAGGCCGCTCTCCTGGACGCGCTCCACCGCCACGTCGAGACCGTCACCGGCTGACCCGCCCCGTCCGATGGTTTACTGGTCGGCCATCAGCGCTCCCCGACGGAGCCCGCCCGCCCAGGATCCTTGGTGGGGTGGGCTCCGCGCCGTCCTCGCATCGGTGCGTCGGGCTCTATGCCTTCACGGTGTCGGGGACGAAGGTGTCGTCGATCCGGTATTGCACGCCAGTGCTCTGGCCGGCCGGCGCCTGCGGGTCCACCTGCGCCACGAACCTGGCGAATTTGGTGTAGAGCGCGCGGCAGCGCGCCGACGTCGGCAGGTCGTCCGAGGCAGACCCCGAATGCAGCGTCTCAAGGATTCGCACCAGGTTGTGGCCGGAGAGCACGGTGTGTTGCATCCCGTGCTCGAACTTCGTGATCCGGTCGGCACCCAGGTTGGGAGGAAAGGTGAAGGCCTGACGCTGGCTTGCGTTCGGTCCTGACCAGCCGTCCCCGGAGTAGGAACTCGACCTCCAGGAGGGGTGCCACAGGCCGAACGCCTGCTTGGCGACGAACGCCCAGGTGTCCTCGTGGCTCACCAGCGTCAGGTAGGAGACGCTGGCGGCAGTCACCATTGTGGCGTTGTGCTCCTCCAGACCGACGGAGTTTGCCGCGGCCGCCGCCTTGACGGCCTCCCGGTCCTCCTCCCGCCAACGCTTCTCCTGCTCCCACTTCTCCTCGAAGATCCGGCGCTCCAATTCCTTGCCGGACACGTACTGCTCACGCCACGTCGCGAACATCGACCCTCCAACCACTGGCTACGCTGTGTAGGTTAATTATGGCTGTGCGCAATAATCGGTCTGGCACTGCACGGTTGGCAGGTGGACCGCGGTGACAGACCCGACCGGATCGGTCGCTGGTCCGAACGCGACGCCCGGTGAGTTTCTCCTCGCAGGGACCCCGCCGTCGTGGCCGTGGCCTCGGCCGGGATCGTTCAGGACGGGGCCGGGCCCTTGCCGACGCATGACACACGAGTACCGACGGATTCAAGGAGAGACCCGCGTGTACGTCGACCTGACCGTGCTGGACGAGGAATGCGTCCGCCTGCCAGCCTGATGGCCAGCCACGACATGGACCGGCTCACGTTGCCCTCGGCGACGTCTCCGCAGGATGCCGGGGCGCCCCTGGAGGAGACGTTCGCGGCCGAGTTGGCGGCCTCCTACCACCGCATCGCTGGGGCCGGATCCGATGAGGAGAGCATTCTGCCGAGCCTGCTGATGGCGATGACCGGAAGGCTGTCGGTGCTCGCGACCGAGGTGGCCCTGCGGACCGACCGGGACGCGGCGGAGGTCATCCGGTCGATCGGCGGCCCGGTAACGGACTGAGGGCGGGTACCCGGTTCCGCCACCTGGAACGTACGGCGGAACCGGCCGGCGGGACCACCGCGTCGAGCCCGGGTGTGCGCGGCGAGCCGGCTTCGCCGTCCCGCCTGAGATGCAGGGAGGCCGCCACCGGATAGGTGGCGGCCTCGTGTGCCTTCTCGGGGCCCGGGCAGCGTACCGCCGGCCCCGGACAATCCCTGGGTCGGCCCCGATTGGCCGGGACTCAGGCGGCCGGTTGCTCGTCGGCGGGGTTGTCAGTGTGGTGGAGCCGGCTGCGGGCCTCGACCCGGTCCTCGACCGGCAGCGTGGCCCAGTACTCATCCGCCCACACCGCATGGGAAGCCTGCCGCTCGGCCTCCTCCAGCCGCGCGGCCTCGGCGAGCTGCTCCTCGCCAAGGCCCTGGGTCGCGGCCTGGAGCGTGTCTCGCCGGGCCGCCGGGGCTGCCGTTCCGGCGATGCCGACCTTCCGCTGTGCTCCTGTGCCCCGCCCGGTCATTAGCTTGTCTGCCGTCCTGGCCGAGGTCCGGCCCGCAGCGCCGGGAGCCCGCCCGCTACCTCAGGTGCGTGGTCCCGCGCGGACCCGGGCGACAAGTTCGGGGCGGCCGCTAGCGTGTGGGAGGTGACCTACACATCGCTGCACCGCGCCCTGGGTGTCCCGGCCGGGCCCGTGACGGAAGACATGATCGTTGCGGCCGTGGACGCGAACGTCGTCGAGAGCGAGGACCTGGACTGGAAGCGGGATGTCGACGAGGCCAACGACGCGAAGAAGTTCGCCAAGGACGTGGCCGCGATGGCTAACACCGCCGGAGGCCTCATCGTCTTCGGCGTCGGCGAGGACGGAGCCGACCACGCGGACGAACTGGTCGGCATCGAGAACCCAAAGCCGCATGTCCAGAGCATGCAGGCCAAGGCCGCTATGGTCCGGCCGTTCATCCCGGCGCTGCGCGTCTACAGCGTGCCCCTGACCACGCTGCCGGGACGGCACCTCATCGTGGTCGACGTGCCACGAAGCCCCGAGGCTCCCCACCTCATCCCGCAGTCGAAGGAGTCGTGGGGGCTGCCCCGGCGCCGCGGCAGCCACACCGACTGGCTGGGGGAGAGTGACCTTGAGGCCGCGTACGCGGGCCGGTTCCGGCGTCGACGAGCCGCAGAAGAGCAACTGGCAGCGCTGGCCGAGGAACTGGACGCCCACCTCTGGGGGAAGGAGCACGGCATCTGGGTCACCGTCACCGCCGCCTGCTCGATGCCCTCGATCGCCGACACGGCACAAACTGTCGACCACACCGCTCCCGAGCCGAGCATGCTCGCCGCGATCCGACTCTTCCAGGACGACGGCGTGCTGCGCCAAGCTTTCGACGGTCGCACCGCGATCCCGAAGGTCGGTCTGCGGCGTGCAGTGGTCAGCAGCAGCTCGCCCTATGCCGGCGTGAGCGACAAAGGGCATATCGAGCTTCTCCACGACGGCTCCTTCGCCGGCGCCTTGAACGTGGCTCACACCGCTCCCGCCGGAGGCATTCGGTACCTGGCTCAGAGTCGGCTGGAGGGCGCAATCCGGGACCTGGCGACACTGGCGGCCCTACACGCTCACCGTCGCCAGGCCGACGGTGTGCTTCAGGTCCGTGCGACCATCAACGTCCCCCCACCTGGCCAAATCACCGCTAGCCGCATCGCCCTCACCCACCAGCTCCACATGACGGATGCCCCGGAACCCGTGCCCGCCAGCATCGTGCTCGAATGGGTCGTCCCAGTTACAGGCGAGCTCCCCCTGACCGAAGCGGTCTCTTCGAACGAAGCGCGGGTGAGGCTGGCCCGCCAGCTCGCGCTCGACCTAATCCACCAGTTCGCGGTGGCCTCACTTCAGACCCTGTAGCCCGTCCGGGCCGTCTCAGCGACCACTATGCGCCGCCGTCCCGGGGGCTCGCCCACCGAACCCCACCGAATGCCCGCTGCTCGGCTCAGCCGTCGCCAGGTCGCCAGGTCGCCGCTGCGCCGTCCTGTCCGGCGCTGCCCTCGCTCGTGACTGCGCAGGTGGGTTCCGTCGCTGACTGGTGGTGACGGCACCCTGCGTGCGCGGTCGTACTCGCTCGTCCGGGTCTGCCGTCCCCGCCGCCAGGCCTCCGCCGTCGTTCACGTGCTGCGCCGGGTCGCTGAGCGCGGGCGGTCGTCGTGCCGTTGCTTCCGCTGCCTTCGTTGCTGCCGGGCATTCCTTCGGCTGAAAGAGACCCCGATTTCGTTCACTCTTTTGGCGGCATTGACTCCCCTTAAACGCCACCAAATGGGTCCATCTTTCGGCGGCTATCGGAAGCAGTGGCGCCCCGTCACACTGGTTGCGGAGCGGCGCCGCCCCAGAGTCAAGACATCAGGGAACGTCAGAAGGGGTGCTCTGTGCGGAGTGTTGTGACTGGATCGGCGGTCGGTGAGCCCGTGCCGCGCTCGGGTGTCGAGCTGGCGGCCACAGTTTCGGCTGCTGTTGTGATGGTCGTCCTCCTGCTGGTTCGGCCGTTGGACGCGACGTCTGCGGCTCTGCTCAGCACCGGTTTCTCGGTGCTGAGGTCGCAGGGGCGTGGCTGGCGTCGTTAGGGCATGAACCACCCGCCGCCCAGGGGAGGGGAGGGCCGTTCGTCATCGTCGCTGGGATGGTGGGTGGTGGTCCTGGTGGTGCTTCTCGCGGCCGCCCGCTCGTTGTCCCGGCCTCCGTCGTCTGGGCTGCGTCGGGTCGCTGCTCTGCTCGTTCGCCCGTCCCGCCGCCTGCCCGCCGCTGTGCGGAGGCCATCCTCGTCGGGTGCCGACCCACACGTCTGCCGAACCTCGCACCGTGGCGGCAGGCCTGGCAGCGGGTCTTCGGCCGCACCGTCTCCTCCTCTGCCGCCCAGCATCCGACCGATTTCCCGGTGAACGTCAGGATCGGGGAGTTGGTCGTCCAGGCGAAGGACTGGCCCCCGAACTCCCTGCACAGCTGGGTTGCCCCGCCCACTTCGAGGCCTGAGCACTCTCCCGCTGTGAGGGAGCTCGCCAATATGCTGCGAAGCCTGAGTGCTGCTCAGCGTCAGGATCTGCAGCAGCTGTGGGACAGTGCGGACCACTCCCGCGTTCAGAGTCCCTTGGCTGCGTAGGGCAGTTGTGAGAGCGGTTGTTGGTGACTTTGGAGAGCGCGAGGCCCTGCGTTCGTCGCTCAGTGTTGGTGAGAAGTAAGAGCGGTTGGGTGAGTTCGAGTCCGCGCTGGCCGTCAGAACAGTCCAATTGGGGCTGGCCTCAGCGGCCGACCGTTCAGCTCGTGGGAGTCCTCCTCGTCCCACCACAGATCGCCCTGCTCGGTGAGGTAGGGGTGCAGACCGCGGACGCTTCCACCGTCGTGAAGCGCTTGCGCGACGGCCTGGAGGAGATGTGCCAGGCCGGGCCATGAGTCGGTGAAGTCTCCGCCGCTGCTGTGGCCGGCCCAGCCGAGATGCCCCGTGTCTGGGCCGGGACGCTGGTCGATCACCTGTGCCACGCCGTCGGCGCTCTCGGCCCAGGGCACCCAGAGCGGGTGCCACCAGGGCTCATCGTCCCAGGGACGGGTGGTCAGACCGTCATTCTCGGTCGCGACGTCTATGCAGGTCTGCCAGCGGTCCACGATTCCGCTCACCGAGAGGGGAGACTGCTCGGGCAGGAGGGTCGCCCAGGTGCTCAGCCCGTTGTGGCATCGCAGGGACTCGGCGAGATCGCCGGGCAACGGGATGCCAAGGACCCGTTCCGCGTCCCGAACCTCCGCAGGTGTCGCTGGCGGGTTGAGCACTGCGAGGTCGGAAGCTGAGTGCATCGCCAGCCAGGATTCGATCCGGCGCCATGACTCCGACGGGGGCAAGATCTGCTGAGTCATGGCGTCATCCTGCCGCACGTCTCCGACACGGCGGACCGAGGACCTGGCCGGGCAGCAGGTGGGGTCAGCCGACTGCCTGTTGCTGTTCGGCGCGGGCGCGGGTAGTGGCGAGTCGGTAGGAGTCGGTGCCGGTCTCGATGATGTTGCCGCCGAAGGTGAGCCGGTCGACGATGGCCGCGCAGAGCCTGGGGTCGGTGAAGGTCTTCGTCCAGCCGCCAAACGACTCGTTCGATGCGATGGCGGCGCTGGTCTCCACTCCAGACGATCCGGGGTGGGAGGACCGCGTGCTGCACGCCAAGCTCCTCCCGGCGAGGGGCCGCCGGGTGTGACCTCCTGGTGCTGGGGGCGTGAAATAACCTCGGATGGCGGGTTGTCTGGACCTTTGGTTGGACCTGTTGGAGGCTCCTGTCCGCGCTCATTTGTCCGCGCTCATTGGTTGTGGTCTGGAGGGGTGTGTCTGAGCTGGGGTTATCAGGTAGGTCGCTGGTTCCTGTGCGTGGGCTCCTTGGGGTGATGGGGGTGCCTATGAGCGCTCTGACCTGCGATTGGTCAGTTGTGCTGAGTGTTGGTCAGGTGTACTGGGAGCGGATAGGGCGGCGGTGGGGCGTCGTGCGAGCGTGGGTGTGACCTGTACTGAGTCCTGTGGGGCTAAATACCCCTAAAACCCGCCAAAACCGCGCCTTGCGCTCGATTTGTCTAGACCACACTATTGGACGGCCCCGGTGGTCCGCGGGGTTGGTGTTGTCCGGGGTTTGGTGACTGTGTGTGGTGGCGGGGTGGTGGCGGGGGTGGGGTGGGGCTGTTCGGGGGCGGTGGGGCGGTGTGGGCTGTTTTTGTGGGTGAATTCTGTCGGTAATTCCGTTGGGTTGTTTTGGTGGATTGGCCGCCGGGTGGTGGTGTGGATTGGGGTTGGATTTGCGGTGGTGTGGTGGGGCGGGGGTTGGTGTTCGGTTTGGCGGGGGCGGGCTCCACGTCGTCGGGCCAGCTGCGTCTTGCTCGGTCGCCGCTGTCCAGGCCTGGCCCCGCCGGTGGCCGTGCCCGCTTCGCTGCGCCGCCGTCCGGGCCTGCTGCGCCCTGCTCGGCCGCCACCGTCCCGGGTCCGCCGTCCCCGCCGGTGGCCGTGCCCGCTTCGCTGCGCCGCCGTCCGGGCCTGCCGTGCCTGGCTGGTGTTGCACCGCCGTCCGGGGCCGTGTGCGGGCCCGCGCTGCGCCGCCGTCCCGGGCTGCTGGGCACCGTCGGGCACCGCCGTTCCGGCTGGGCGGCTTGGGTGGCCGTCAGGCCGTCCTGGTGGGTGTGCGGGAGGGGCCGGTAGCTGCCCCTGGGTGCTGTCGCGGGCCCCTGTCGCGTTGCCTGTCGCGATGGGGTGCTGTCGCGTGGTGTGACGTGGGCGGATGCCTGGTTTCCCCTGTGTGTGGTGGGGGCGCGACAGCTCCCGCGACAGCCGCAGAGCGGGTGCCGTCCGGGGGCGGCCGGACGGCCGGGAGTCGGCCGCTGCCGGGTCGCCGACCGCCAGGCGCTGGTAGTCCTGGCCGCCGTCCCGGGGGCTGCTGTCCGGGACGGCGGCCGGGTACGGCGAGGACGTCGGCCGTCGAGAAGGCCGGCCTTCTCGACGGCTTGGTGCTGGTGGTGGTGCTCGGCGGTCGGTGGCGGGTGGCCGGGTGGTGGGTGGCGGGTGCAACGCGGGGGTGCAACACGGGGCTGTGTTGCGGGTCTGACCAGGCGTTATGTGGCCGGGAGCGGGGGCGGGCGGGCGTGTTGCGGTGCCGTGTTGCACCCCCGCTGCCGGTTCGCCGGCCTCGGCGGTTTCCCGCCCGCCCGTGCCGCCCGTGCCGCGCCGCTGCTGCGCCCTGGTCGACGTCCTGGTCGGCCGCCAGGCCGTCCCGCTGTGCCCGTCTCGGCCGTCCGGCCGCCGGGCCCGCCCTGGAGGCCGTCCAGGCCCTGCCGTTCTGGTCCGGTGTTCGGTTTGGTGGTGCTGCTCCGGTAATTGCTCGGTTGATGCTGGGCGGGATTTCCTGGGTGCTCTGGAAGGGCGGTCGCCGTGTCGGGTGGAGGGCCGTAGGCCCCTTTCCAGCGCGCCCGAATTCGATTCCTCGCCGCTGCGCCTCGAAAGGGCTTCGGATTGCCGCATGAAAAGGGGTGTGAGGGAATTCGAATTACCGCCGGGAGTTCGGCCGGATAGAGCCGGGACGGACGGTTGCCGCGAGGTTATCTGTTCGCGCCCTGCGTCCGTCCTGGAACCGGTCCCATAGAGCCGTGGGGAAGTCGGGGAAACGCCGCCGGATACGTTTCGGATTCCGTCCGAAGTCTGCGGTTGAGGGCCCGTCAGGGGCCGCCGTCCGAGCCACCTGTGAGGTGTCGCCACCGGGGCCGGGGAGGCTCGGCCGGACCGGAGGCCTACTGACGCCCCCCGAGGGCCGCAGGCCCCGCTCGAAGGGCGGTGGATGGGCCGACAGCCCAGCAATCGCAAGGCGGGACCGGCCATCGGCCGGGACCGGGGGAGGGGCCCAGGGGGTGGGGTTGTGGCTACTACCGGAAGTCTGCGACACATCGTCAACGCCGGGGGCCGCAGGCCCCCGGCCGGCACCCCGCCCGATCGGGGGAAGGGGCCGCTACCCGAATTCCGCGTCACATCGTCAACGCCCGCCCCCGGGCGCAGCCCGGGAAAACCTGCCAGCAAACCGGCCCGTAGGGCCGTGAAAAACACCGGCCAATTGACCGGGAAAGCTGACCGATTGACGGGCCGTAGGCCCGGAGCATTGCCCCGAAAATGGCGGAGCGCAGCGACGCCCGACGCCCGCCACGATGGCGCGTGCCGCGCCCACGAATTCGCCGCAGGCGAATTCCCCCAACCACCCACCTACCTGCCGAGGCGCAGCCGAGGCCACACCACGCACGGTGACGGCGTAGCCGGCACCCCCGGCTGACGCCGCGTCAGCGGCGCCCCGGCCGCCAGGCCGGGGGTAAGGCCCTCCAGGCCTTCCGCCCCC
>NZ_JBVJQR010000055.1:0-2871 GCF_055608425.1 Kitasatospora sp. NPDC036934
CACCACCAACTGGAACAGCTCCCACAACTCGTCCGGCACCAGACGCTCCACGATCAGCACGCCCGGAGTCTACTCACCCAAATGAGATGACTTCTTAGTCGCGGGAATGCGCGTGATCGAGGATTCTGCAGGTCACGGCTTCGAGTGCTGGTCGGGTCGGCGCGTCGGCCTGGATGTCTGGCATCACTGAGTCGGGCATCCGCTATGCCCGGGGGCCGAAACGCTGAACGGTGAATATGCAGGCCAGAAGACTGTCGTTCCTGGGCTGTCGTCGGCGGCGGGCTTGTGAGACTGGCCGTTGCCACCGATTACGGGACAGAGCCGTTGATTTGACACTCCCGCTCCAGCCAGGGTTCGTGCCCGGCGTCGTCGATCCGGGCCAGTGGGACGTCGAGCTGGTGCGCGAGTGGCTCCAACGCCGCCGGCGCCCTTGCGTCCGGATCTCACTCATGCACTGAATTCTGCCGGGAAGTTGGCTATCCGCCAGGCATTCACCAGGCTCGTCAACCTGCTGTGCAAGGAAGCACCCGAACGGGCAGTTGCTATCCCCATGCCCGTATGACTTTCTGGAATCACCCGCCAGCCCCCTGCAAAAAGACCAACAGGCGGCCCGTGAACGGTGAAGGGATGACGATGAGCACTGCCCCCGAGGCAACCACAGGCAGCGAGGGCCCTGCCCCCGTGATCAGCACGGTCGCGGGGACCGGAGTCGCGGGCCCCAAGGGGGACAACGGGCGTGCCGTCCGGGCCGAGTTGAACCGCCCGTCCGGGATCGCGGTGGACAGCACCGGCACCCTCTACTTCGCCGACCGCGACAACCACCGGGTCCGGAAGGTCACGACGGACGGGAGGATCAGCACGGTCGCGGGCACCGGGACTGCGGGCTTCAGTGGTGACAACGGCCCTGCGGACAAGGCCCAACTGAACTACCCGCGCGGGGCGGCGGTGGACGGCGCGGGCACCCTCTACATCGCCGATGGCGACAACCACCGGGTCCGGAAGGTCACGGCCGACGGCGCGATCACCACCATCGCCGGAACCGGCACCGCCGCCTCCACCGGCGACAACGGCCCGGCTGACAAGGCCCAGCTGGTCAGCCCGTTCGGGGTGGTGGTGGACAGCACCGGCATCCTCTACATCGCCGACTACGACGACCACCGGGTCCGGAAGGTCACGGCCGACGGCGTGATCACCACCATCGCCGGCACCGGCACCGCCGGCTTCAGCGGCGACGGCGGCCCGGCCAACAAGGCCCAACTGAACCGCCCGCACGCGCTGGTGATGGACAGCGCGGGCAGCCTCTACATCGCCGAGAGCGGCAACCACCGCATCAGGAAGATCACGGCCGACGGCATCATCACCACCATCGCCGGCACCGGCACCGCGGGCTCCACCGGCGACGGCGGGCCGGCGGACCAGGCCCAACTGACCATCCCGACAGGGGTGGTGGCGGACAGCGCGGGCAGCCTCTACATCGCCGAGAGCGGCAACCACCGGGTCCGGAAGGTCACGGCCGACGGCATCATCACCACCATCGCCGGCACCGGCACCGCCGGCTCCACCGGCGACGGCGGCCCCGGGGACGAAGCCCAGCTGGACAGCCCCGTGGGGCTCGCCCTGGACTGCGTCGGCACGCTCTACATCGCCGAGTACAGCGGCAATCGGATCCGGAGGATCACCTCGCCCGCGACGGCCGGCCTGCCCGCGACGGGCACGGTGGTCTCCTGGGCCAACGTCCGCAGCAGGCTGCGGATGGGCGCCCTGCGCGAGTCCACCAAGGACGGGGCCGAGATCCACCAGGTCATCGCCGCGCCCCGGGAGCACCAGCGCTGGCGCCTGGTGGTGGCTGGCCAGGAGGACGGCGAGGTGCTCTACACCTTCGAGAACGTGCGCAGCGGCTTGGTCCTGGAGGTCCCCGACGGGCTGAAGGTGCACGGGACGGTGGTCGCGCAGCGCGCCTACCAGGGCGCTGACGCACACCACCAGCAGTGGCGGCTGATCCCCATCGGCCCCGCGACCGACAGCCCCCGGGTGTTCGAGATCGCCAACCGGCACAGCGGCTTGCTGCTGCGCGTCGATGCCACCACCCCCGCGGCCGTCCAGCAGCGAGGGGCCGACGGCGACCACCGCAACCGGCAATGGCAGCTGCTCCCCATCTGACCGAATGTCGGGCACCACGACCGAAGGAATGACGATGAGCACTCCCAACAACCCGTCCGTCCCTCCGATCGCCACGGCCGCGGGGACGGGTACAGGAGGGTTCGCCGGGGACGGCGGGCCTGCCGCTTCGGCCCAGCTGAACTACCCGCTGGGGGTGACGGTGGACAGCACGGGCACCCTCTACATCGCCGACTACAGCAACAACCGGATCCGGAAGGTCACCACGGACGGCCGGATCAGCACCATCGCTGGCACCGCTTCCGCGAGCTTCAGCGGTGACAACGGCCCGGCCAACAAGGCCCAGTTGAACCAGCCGCGCGGCCTGGCGGCGGACCGCGCGGGCGCCCTCTACATCGCCGACGCCGCAAACCAGCGGATCCGGAAGATCACGGCCGACGGCACGATCACCACCATCGCCGGAACCGGCACCGCCGCCTCCACCGGCGACAACGGCCCGGCCAACAAGGCCCAGCTGAACTACCCGTTGGCGGTGACGGTGGACAGCACCGGCATCCTCTACGTCTCCGACTACAACGGCCACCGGGTCAGGAGGATCACCACGGACGGCCGGATCAGCACGGTCGCGGGGACCGGGGTCGCGGGCTTCAGCGGTGACAACGGCCCGGCCAACAAGGCCCAGCTGTACTACCCGCGCGGGCTGGCGGTGGACGGCGCGGGCGCCCTCTACATCGCCGACGGCAGCAACCACCG
>NZ_JBVJQR010000055.1:2968-19643 GCF_055608425.1 Kitasatospora sp. NPDC036934
CCGGATCAGGAAGGTCGCGACGGACGGCACGATCACCACCATCGCCGGAACCGGCACCGCCGGCTCCACCGGCGACAACGGCCCGGCCGACAAGGCCCGACTGAACAGCCCTTTGGCGGTGGTGGTGGACAGCACCGGCGTGCTCTACATCGCCGACCACGCCAATCACCGGATCAGGAAGGTCGCGACGGACGGCACGATCACCACCATCGCCGGAACCGGCACCGCCGGCTCCACCGGCGACAACGGCCCGGCCGACAAGGCCCAGGTGAGCCTCCCGTCCGCGCTCGCCCTGGACAGCGTCGACACGCTCTACATCGCCGAGTACGGCGGTCACCGGATCCGGAAGATCGCCTCGCCATTGATGGCCGGTCTGCCCGAGTCGGGCACGGTGGTCTCCTGGGCCAACGTCCGCAGCAGGCTGCGGATGGGCGTGCTGCGCGAGTCCACCGAGGACGGGGCCGAGATCCACCAGTCCCTCGCCGTCCCCCGGGAGCACCAGCGGTGGCGGCTGGTGGTGGCGGGCCAGCAGGACGGCGAGGTGCTCTACAGGTTCGAGAACGTGCGCAGCGGCAAGGTCCTGGAGATCCTCGAAGCGGAGGAGGCCGCCGGTGCGGTGGCGGCGCAGCGCGCCTACCAGGGCGCTGACGCACACCACCAGCAGTGGCGGCTGATCCCCATCGGCCCCGCGACCGACAGCCCCCGGGTGTTCGAGATCGCCAACCGGCACAGCGGTCTGGTGCTGCGCGTCGATGCCACGGGGCCTGCGGCGATCAAGCAGTACGAGGCGGACGGCGACCACCGCAACCGGCAATGGCAGCTGCTCCCCGTCTGACACGAGCTCTGACACATGCGAAGGGGATCAGGGGCGGCAGCGCCCCTGACCCCCTTCGCGGTCGACCGCTACTGGGAGCTCGACGGGTCGGCCGCGGTCGGCTTGGTGGCCTTGGGCGTCGCGGGGGGCTCGGGGGCCTCCGCGGTCGGCTTGGTGGCCTTGGGCGTCGCGGGGGGCTCGGGGGCCTCCACGGTCGGCTTCTCCGGCTTGGGGGGCTTTTTGTAGTCGTCCCTCTTCGGCCTGCTCACCAAGTCCGGGGCCTTCTGGAGATCGTCGTTCTGGGCCACCGTCGGACTGGCCGCCTGCATGCGGCCGGCCGCGGCCGTGGAGACCGAACCGGGGTCCTTGGCGTACTGCGCCTGCGTGCCGGCCGAGGCCTGGGTGGTCTGGACGAAGGAGCCGAGGAAACCCAGGATGGCCCGCGCTTCGGGCGACTGCTCCCGCACGATCTTTGCCCGGTTGTTGGCCCCGTGGATCCCGCTGGTGAACAGGCTCGTGGTCGTGTCGTCGTACGTCTCGTCGTCGGAGTCCTCGAAGTCGACGTCCGCGCCGGGCTCCGGCTTGTCGCCGTCGGAGATCACCGAGAAGAGCCCCGCGCCCGTGCCCGCGGATTCGAAGATGTTGCCGAACACCATGGTTGTCACCTCTGGTCGTCGTGGCGGCGCCGCGCCCGTTCACGGCTGTTGGAACAGCTCGGTCAGGGCAGTTTGAAAAGGTCTCGTTCGCTGTCGGTCAGGCTCTCGCCGTCGAACATCGTGTGGTGGACCTCCAGAGCGGAGACCACCTCGGCCAGCCCCTTCATCCGGAAGCCGCCGCCCGCCAGGTCGAGGTCGGCGATGTCGCGGGCCACCAGCTTGGCGAGGCCGGGGTAGTCCCCGGGCTGCGGTGGCGAAAGAACCGCCACCGGCACGTCGTACTGCACGGCGAGCAGCCCGGAGAAGGTCACCGGGATCTCGTAGGAGTACTGCTTGCGGGTGCGCCGCTGGCTGGCGATGGTCGCCATCCGGGTGGTCGGTGGGACCTTGCCGGAGATCTGCGAGGTGGACTTCCAGCTGGTGGTCAGGGTGCCACCGACGGAGGCCGTGATGCCCTGCATCAACGCGGCGTTGAGCTGCGCGCTCCCGGTGGCGCTGCCCGTGGTCGTGAACGCCACCGAGTCCGTGATCGAGGATGTCGCGGTGGCCGTGGCGGAGGCCTGCGCCGTATTGGACATCGTGTTGGTCACGCCGTTCTCGGTGGCGTTCGCGTTGTCCAACCCGACGTTCTCCTTGCTGTTCTTGTTGGTCACCGTGGCGGTGCACTTGTTGGCCATGGCGTTCTGCAGCTGGGCGCTGAGCTGTCCCTGGAGCTGTCCCTGGAGCTGTCCCTGGAGGCTCAGTTGGAGCTGGTTCTGCAACTGCAGCTGGAGTTGCGCGCTGACGTTGCCGCCGAAGGTCAGCTGGGACGACCCCTGCAGTGACCAGGTGACGGCGTTCGAGACGGTGAAGTCGACCGTGTCGGTGAAACTCATGTCGGACGTCAGGCTGCGGTTGACGTAGCTGCGCGAGGAGAACATGTCGGGCGGCGGCTGCTGGATGTCGCGCCGCTCCTCGATCAGCGGCTCGCCGAGGTTCATGTAGGCGAGCCAGCCGAGTTGGTGGGCCGTACCGGGGAAGGTGCCGAAGCTCGCCTTGTTGACGGAGAAGCCGACGGGTTTGTGCTGTACGCCGTAATCGTCGACGTAGACCAGGCTGGGGTGCTCCAGGATGGCTTGCCAGGTCTGCTCGATGCCCAGTTCCCGCAGGTTCTTCTTGGTCAGCGGCTGGCGCTTGGCCCGATCCAGGTTGTATGCGTTGGAAGGCATTCCCCGTCCTCGGATGATGTCCTCGAATAGTCCGGTCGAACCGTGTTCGGTGAACTCGGTGAAATGGGAACAGAATTCTGCGCACGTTCCGGCGACCGAAGCTAGCACGGGCCTTATCACTGGAAGCGCCCCGTCCCGGCATGACACTCGATCGGGTGAACCAAGCTCCGTATCCTGCCCATCAGTTGGCGATTGTGTGACTCTGGCGCCGCCGACAGTTTCCGTGCAATGCGCTCCTGCGCTGAGCTTCCGTGCAATGCGCTCGTGCACTAAGCGTCCGAGCATTGTTCTCCCACATCCAGAACACCAGAACAGGTGAGGTTTCCGCGATGTACACCCAAGAACGCACCGCAATGGCGAATTTGGTGGTCGGCGGCCCGGTGGCGGTGAACAGCTACGACAACGCGATCGTGGCGGCGCTGATCGAGAACCGCCCGGTCATGCTCGTCCACGCCTTCAACGGCGGCTACTTGCGGCCCGTCGAGCTCAAGGACTCGGTCCACGACAAGGGCGTCAAGCTGGCCACCACGCTGGACCCGGACACCAAGGACGCGAAGGGCCACCTCTGGTACATCACGCCCGGCGGCTTCTTCGGGCAGCGACCGCTCTACTTCCTCGAGAGCGCCGCCGGCCAGACGATGCCCGCGCCCATCGATCCGGCCGGCACCGCCGCCGGGCGCGGCGACGACGGCACCCCGAAGCCGCAGCGGCGCCGCATCAGCGTCCACCAGGACGCCCCGAAGGCCGTGGCGGCCGACACCGTGCAGGTCGGCCTCCCCAGCAAGGTCGGCGACAAGTGGCGCGGCAAGAACGGCGCCCCCGAGGACACCCAGCTCTTCGTCGTCTCGGTGACACCGTGGGGCGGGATCACCTTCGTGCCGATCACCCACCCCGACGCCATCCTCGGCTTCAAGGACTACGCGGTGACGCCCGACAACGAGGTGCGCACCACCTACAACTGGGGCGGAGACTTCACCGGGACGATCATCAACACCTTCTACCCGCGGCTGCCCAACGAGTGGAACGTGCCGTACCACCACGTCTTCACGTGAGCCGAGCCCACCGCCACGTCACCACCGTCCCTAGCCAAATCCCCTAATGCCTTGAAGAGTTGGAAGAGGCACCACGATGCCCGTGCCCACGCAAGAACTGAAGCTGGAGATCGTCAACGCCGCCACGGGGAAGACCCTCGGCGCCCCGCCGACGCCGAACTCGGACGGGGCACTGGTCGTCCGCGGCTTCCCCGAGGACGGCCCGAGCCCGGAGCAGTGGCAGCTCGCCCCCGTGCAGACCGCGAACGGCGGGTTCGAGCAGGACGACCAGGGCTATGTGATCCGCAACGCGGCCGACAACAAGGCGCTTGAGCCCATCAGCAAGGACGGCGGCGTCCGCCGGTCGGCCGCCGCAGCGGGCAAGAAGGACCAGCAGTGGCACGTCGTCCCTGTCGAGGGTGAGGCGGGCCTCTACTTCATCGAGAGCGTGACCGACGGCACCGTCCTCGACCTCCCCGACCGTGACGAGGACGACGCCGATGAGCCCGAGATCCGTGTCGTCCTGCGCAAGTACGACGACGCCGCGAAGAGCCAGCGCTGGCGCTTCGTCACCGCCGAACCCGCCCGCACCAGCGACCTGGTGCTCCGCTTCGCCCAGCGCGACCACTGGAACGGCCGCCGGTCCTGGCCCCTGGTCCGCTCGACCGCGCTGCGGATGGTCCCCGGCGCCACCCCCTCCTTCAGCGACATGCTGCTCGTCCTGGAGCAGTTCGGGAGCGACAGGACCGCCGGGGGGTGGACCGGCGAGGGGCCCAACCGCGTTCCCGGTCAACCCGGTTGGTGGGCCGGCGCCGGTGCGCGGTTCCTCGCCGACCGCACGGGGGCGGGGCGGCACGACATCGTGGCACTTCGGCCCGCCAAGGGGGCCGTGACGGCGCCCAGTCGGGGCGACGGCACCTTCGACGACGAGCAGGCCCTGTACAAGTCCGCGCCCTCCCTGGCGCCCACCGACCTGTGGACCCTCTCCGACACCACGGGCAGCGGCAAGCCCGATGTCGTGGTGCTGGCCGCCGACGGCGTCCGGGTGTCCCTCCAGGGCGACGCCGGCAAGTTCGCCCCCGCCGCCGGCAAGTTGGTCCTCAAGGCGTTCGGCAGCGACCCGAAGGCCGGCGGCTGGCTCGCCGACCAGCACCCCCGCTTCCTCGCCGACACCACCGGCGACGGCCGCCTCGACCTCGTCGGCTGCCACGAGGACGGCGTCTGGGTCTCCCTCCAGGGCGACGACGGCACGTTCGCCGATCTCCCGGGTGAGCCGGCCCTCAGGGCGTTCGGCCACGGCGAGAAGGCGGGCGGCTGGCTCCTCGACAGGCACCCCCGCTTCCTCGCCGACACCACCGGCGACGGCCGCCTCGACCTCGTCGGCTGCCACGACGAGGGCGTCTGGGTCTCCCTCCAGGGCAACGACGGCACGTTCGCCGAACCCACGCTCGTCCTAGGCGACTTCGGGACCGTCCAGGGCTGGAAGTCGGTCGCGAAGCACCCCCGCTTCCTGGTCAGGACCACCGCCGACGGCCCCATGGACATCGTCGGGTTCGGCCCGCAGGGCGTCGCGGTATCCCGCGGGCGCGGCGACGGCACCTTCGAGCCCGCCAAGCTGGTCCTGAACGACTTCGGGACGGCGCAGGGGTGGACGCCCAAGAAGCACCTGCGGTTCCTCGCCGACGTCACCGGCAACGGCACCCCGGACATCGTCGGCTTCGGTGACGAGGGCGTCTGGGCGTCGCACGGCCTCGGTGAAGGCCGGTTCGAGCAGCCCCAGTTGGTATGCCGCGGCTTCGGCTACAGCGACGACGCGGGCGCCTGGCGGGTCGACCGGCACCCCCGCTTCGTCGGCGACATCACCGGTGAGGGGCGCGTCGACCTCGTCGGCTTCGGCGGGCCGGGGGTGTTCGTGGCCCGGAACCTCTACCGCCGTTTCAGGACCCGCTGACCGCACCACCGAGCCATCAGGAGATCATCCCGCTGTCCCCGATAGAGCGGGATGTTCTCCTGATACTTCGGCCAGATCGTGACCGGCCAGTACGGCAACGTGAACCTGGTGCCCCAGCGATGACCGCGCCCTTGATGACTCCCGCCGAAGCCGTGCACCAGCTCAACGCGCTGCTGGACGACGTCTTCGGGCGAGTGCTTCCGTGCGTCCGCGGCATACCCCTCGCGCAGGCCGAGTCCGACGATCACCCCTCCACGTCCCTGTCCGGCGGGTTGCTCGGCGTCTGGGGTCCATCCGGTGGCCTCGACCAGCCGGTGCACGGCGGCATCGCATACCGAGGTTTCCGGCGTGCCGTACGTGCGGCTCGGGTCTCGGTACAGCACCACTCCGTTGACCGGCTCGTCAGCGGTTCCCGGCAGGAAGGCCGCGACCGGCCAAGTGCGAGCCAGGTCGGTAAGCACATGCCGGACTTGCTGGAGCGGCACTTCGGTTGGCAGGTGCAGCGGTTAATCCAGGCTCCCTCTGCGGAAGCCACCCCGATGTAGCGCGTCGTCATGGGACGACTGTGCAGCAGAGGGGAGGCTAGCGATCTGCGGGGCGCCGTCGTCGCCTCTTCCCTGTAGCGCACCCGCCCTGGTTCGGCTGACGCGAATCTCGTTGTCCGGACCTCGCCTGGTCCTCCTCGACCGGCGCTCCGGTGTTCTGCCCGAGAGGGGGCTGCCGCCGAAGGCCTCTTGGATGCACCGGTATGTGGCGGAAACCGGGGGCGCAATCGACCATGCCTGATGCACCCGGTTCGCAGCGGGGCCTGAGGGGCCGCCACTGGCCCCGCCGAGCGCGCCCCAGGGCGGTGCGCAACAGCGTCGGTGCCAGACCTGGGCGGCTGGCCACGCCAGGCAGGTTCGTCCAGTGGCTCCTGAGGCGGCGCGGCTGTCACACAGGAGTGAGTCACTCATCTGGAGCCAATCGGTCGCCAGGGCGGGTCTCTTGGCCTGGGTCGGGTACGAATCGTTGGCTTGCTTTCGGGGTTGCCGGTCCGGCAGCCTTGTCAGAGGAGTCGAGGAGAGTATCGATGACCGTGTGTGTGTCCCGTGGGTGGTCTCACCGTCGGACGGCGACGCTGGGATCGCTCGTCTTGGGCGTCACCGCTGCTGTGTTCGCCCCAGGGGTACCCGTCTACGCCGCCCCGGCTCTTCCGCCCAACTGTCGGCAGGTCGCGACCGTCTACACCTGCACGCAAGGACTGTCGCAGGGCTGGATCCTGTCGGGTGGCGATGCGACTGTCATCATCACCAACAGCAACCCGGGTGGGGCCGGCATCAGCAAGAACGGCACCTTCTCCTACACCGGCTCCGGGCATCTCACGCTGACAGTCACCGGCGGCAAGGTCCTGGAGAACCTGAGCAACACCAACGTGGGCAGCGGTGTCGAAGGCACGATCAAGGTGGCGTCGACAGCCCTCGCCAGCACCGTCACCGTCACCGGCGGCAACGCAGCCGACGGTGCTGCTGAGGGCGAGCTTCCCGGTGGCGATGGCGTTCACTTCGGTCGCATCCTCGCAGAAAACAACGTGACCGGGACCTCGGTCAGGGTCACCGGCGGCAACGGCGGCGCCGGCAGCAGCACGACGGGAACTGCCGTCTACGCGGCGGGAGGTCGTGGCGGCAACGGCCTGGTGGGAGAGATTACCGCGACCGACGTGCGCATCCGCGGTGGCAACGGCGGCCTGGGAGGCAGCGTCATCGCCGCAGCCGGTGGCGCGGGAGGCTGGGGAGGCACCGGTGTTTTCGCCTTTAACTTGCCCGGTGGCAACTCGAAGGTCACCGCGGACACCGTCACCGTCACCGCCGGCAACGGCGCTGCCGGCGGCACCGACCTCTCCGCCGGCAACGGCGGCGCCGGCGGCCGGGGCGGCACTGGCATCCTCGCGACACGAGGATCCACGATCGCCATCACCGCGAACACGAGCGTCGAGACTGCTGGCGGCAACGGCGCAGCCGGCGGTACCAGCGGTCCTGGCGGCTCCGGCGGCGATGGCGGTACCGGCGGCACCGGCGTCCGCGCCGGCGGCGTCGACGGCAAGATTACCGTCGAGGCTCCCAAGGACACGAACTCCGGCGGTGCGGGCGGCCCCGGCGGCGCCGGTACGCGCGGCGGCACCGGCGGATTTGGCGGCGACGGGATCTGCGGCACCCCCACCGTCCCCGAGAACGCCGCCAACACCGGCGGAGCCGCCGGTCCGGGCGGCGCGCCTGGCGGCGAGTCCGGATCCGCCGGTGAACCGGACTCCGAGTTCTGCGCCGGCTGACCACACTCGGACCCGACAGCACCAACTTCTGCAGCGGAGCCGTATGTCGTCAGCAAAACGGCGTCCGGGCCTTTGATGCAACCAAAGCGAACCCCGCTTATAGGGGCGGCTGGCACTCCGTCCGCAGGAGCCAGTTGCATCGTGTCGGCCCGTCAGTTTGCTGGTGGGCGTGAAGCTTCCTGGGGCGAGTGCGGACCCCGTCCTTGGACACCAGGGATTATGCGCGAGCCCGGTAGGCCCGTCACCACGCGTCTCAACTGCGAGCGATCACATGCCGAACCGCATGTAGTAGTCCAGACTCTCACGCTCGCCGAGGCCTCCGATCACACGGACGGTCTCGGCGCCCCGCGCTGCGACGCCCTTATCGGGATCCGTGGCCAACTTGCTTGCGAGGTCGGCAGGTACAGCGCGCGGTTCGACCACAGCAACCTGGAGCAGATCCACCGCCGCATAGTCGCGGTCATCCCGATCGCGACTATGCGGCGGTGGATCGAAGATCGCGCGGGCTGCGGCGCGACGGAGCAACAGCGTCTTCGCGCCGGCGCGGGCAGCCGCGTGGACGTACCAGTCCTCTTTGCTCGGAAGTGCGAGTCTGGCCAGCAGTGGCACAGGCACTCGGCCAGGCAGGGACTGAGAGGCGATTCCCAAAGCGGACGTAGTGTCAAGTTTTCGCAGGTCAGGCACGTGTTCAGCGCCGGGAGGCAGGCTGGATCAGCTGGGTTCAGTTTCGCTGTGTCGGAGGTGGCGGATGCCGTCGGTTGTGGGGTTGCTGGAGGATCGGGAACGGGCGGCGCTGGTCCGGGTGGAGGAGTTGCGCGCGGAGATGGAGCGGCTTCGGGTTGCGGTGGCCGAGGCTGAGGAGGCAGCTCGGCGCGCGGTGGTCGCCCGCGAGGAGGTTGTCGAGGTCCTGGCCGCGTCGCCGGTCGGGGCGGAAGTCGAGGTGGTGGGGGCCGTGAGCGCGATCGCACCGAGGGTCGAAGTGCCGGGCTGGCAGCCGGGCTTGGATCGTTCGGTGCTGGCGGGCGACTGCGCGGCGATCGTGTCGTAGGTCGAGGCGGATGCGGGGGGCGGTGGGGAAGGAGCGCGGGCCCGGCGGATGCGTGAGCATCTGGGTTGGCAGGCCCGTGATGCCCGTGAGCAGGCAGCTCGGTTCCGCGCGAAGCGGCTGGTGGAGCGCGGGCGGCTGCGCGAGGAGCGGCCGGGACTGTTCAGGCCGCTTTCGGGGTGGGCCGACTGACGTGGCGTCGGGATGCGGGAGCTCCTTGGCGGGCCAGGCGGCGGGTGGCGGTGATGGAGGCGGCCCACCAGGCCATCGCCTCGGAGCTGTCGGTGCGGCTCTCGTAGTCCCGTGCCAGGCGCCGGGCCCGGATCAAGTGGGCGAAGCTGCGTACGACCACCCAGCGGCGCGGTAGCACGGTGAACCCACGCACGTCGTCGGGGCGCTTGACGACGGTCAGGGCCAGGGCGAGGACGGCGGAGGCGAATTCCACCAGCCAGCCGGTGTAGCCGCCGTCGGCCCAGACCAGCGTGATGGCGCGGTGCCGGGCGCGAAGGCGCTGGAGCAGGTCGCGGCCCGCGTCGCGGTCGCTGACGGATGCCGCGGTGACCATCACCACCAGCAGTAGGCCCAGGGTGTCGACGGCGATGGGCCGCTTACGGCCGTTGGTCTTCTTTCCGGCGTCGTAGCCGCGCGTGGCGGCGGGAACGGTGGCGTCGCCCTTCACCGTCTGGGAGTCGATGATCGCGGCGGTGGGCTCTTCCTTCTTGCCGGCCAGTTCGCGCAGGCGGGCGCGCAGCCGGGCGTAGAGCTCCTTGATCAGGTCGTTGTCGCGCCAGCGGCGGAAGAACCGGTACACGGCCCGCCAGGTGGGGAAGTCGGCGGGCAGACTTGCCCAGCGAACGCCCTCGGCTACGAGGTGGCGCACCGCGTCGAGCATCTGGCGGTGGCAGAAGCCTTCAGGGCGGCCCCCTTGCCCGTTCAGCCAGGCCGGCGCCGGAAGCAGCGGCCGGACCAGGGTCCATTCCACGTCCGTCAGGTCGCTGGCGTATCGGCGGACACGATCCGGCTGGTCAGCGGCGTTCCCGAGCCAGTGTGCGAGGCAATCGCACGACATGCCGGAGCTGGACGTGGGCAGGACGGACACGACACAGCGGGACACCAGGGCCTTCTGATGGTTCGTTGACTCGACATCACCGAACTGCGCAGGAGGCCCTTCTCCTATGCGCTGACCGTGGAGCGATCACCCAAACGAGCCCAATCCGCTCGCGGGTTCGAACGGCAGCCATGCCCCCGGTTTGGTAATTGCTTCTCCCGCCGCAGGCGTGAGCTGCAGCTACGCCGTGCCGCTCGCGTCGACCAGGTCCTGGCTCGGGGGGACTCCGAACTTGCGCGCGTACTCACGGCTGAACTGGCTCGGGCTCTCGTAGCCGACCTCGTAGGCGATGGTGGTGACCGAGGACCCGGCCGTCCTGAGGAGTTGTCGCGCTTCGAGCAGGCGAAGGTCCTTCTGGTACTGCAGGGGCGTGGTCGAGGTGATCGCCTTGAAGTGCTTGTGGAAGGACGACGCGCTCATCCCGACCTGCCGTGCCAGATCCGGGACGGCGATCGGCGAGCGGATGTCCTCGCGGATGCGGCCGATGGCGCGGGCGACGGCGCTCGCGTTGCTGTCGCGGCGCATGAGACGGCGGAGCATGCCGCCGAACGGGGCCGTCAGCAGGCGGTAGTGGATCTCCGTCGAGGTGAGCGCGCCGAGCACCCGCGCGTCGGCAGGCGAGTCGGCGACCGCGAGGTACCGGCCCATGGCGTCCAGCAGCCCCGGGTCCGCCCGGTGCTTCTGCGCCACGCGGGCGTGTTCGCCGTCGAGCGCCGAGTCGGCGACCTTGTCGTAGAGCTTGCGGATCGCGGCGATGTCCACCGCGAGGGCCAGCGCCAGATAGGGAGCCTGCGTGATCCGGGAGGTCACGGGCAGGTCGTGGCTCACGAGGAAGCAGTCGCCCGGGCCGAACGACAGCGTCTGCTCGCCGATCGCGAGTTCTTTCGCGCCTTGCAGGATCAGGCACAGGACGGGCTCGTACAGCGATGCCTGGAAGGAGCTGGGGGAGCTCTGCCGGAGGATCCGGAGGCCGGGCATCGGCTGCGGGATGACCTCCGGACGACCGTCGTCGTCGTGGGGACGACCGCAGCCGTCGGCTGCCCGAACCCGGCGGGAAGCGTCCTCGATCAGTCGTTCCAGGTGCACGTTTCGTCCTCCGTCGGTACCCCGGCCGGACCGCCGGGGCAGCCGCGCGGGCCAGTCCACTCTCTCAATCCGCGCAGGAATGGGCAAGCCGCTGGGAGGAGCAGGCAGGCGCCGCGGCGCCCCGCTGGGTAGCGTCGATCGCGTCGCGTTTCTTCGAGGAGGACAGCATGCGAACCCGAACACTGACCGCCGGCAACGAGATCCCCTACCTGGGCTTCGGCACGTATCTCATCGAGGACGGTGAGGTCGCCGCTGCGATGGGGGAGGCCATCCGCGCCGGCTACCGGCACATCGACACGGCCGAGGGCTATCGGAACGAGTCCGGCGTCGGGGCGGGCATCAAGGAGGCGCTCCGGTCCGAAGGGCTGACGCGCGGCGACCTGTTCGTCACCACGAAGCTCTACCCCGGGAACCCGGAGTGGGGGCAGCAGGCGAAGACCACCGAGTCCACGGTGGCCTCGCTCGACGAGAGCCTCGAACGGCTCGGGCTGGACTACGTGGACCTGTACCTGATCCACGCGCCGTTCGGACGCGAGGACAGGCTCGCGCAGTGGCGCGGGCTCGTCGAGCTGCAGCGCCAGGGCAAGGCCCGCGCCATCGGCGTGAGCAACTTCGGCATCGGGCACATCGAGGAGCTGAAGGCGGCGGGCCTGCCCCTGCCGGCGGCGAACCAGATCGAACTCCACCCGTGGTCGCAGAAGCCCGAACTGGTCCGCTACCTCGACGACAACGGGATCACGCCCATCGCTTACAGCAGCCTGGTTCCGCTCTCCACCTGGCGCACCGCTGAGGGACACCACAGCGCGAAGTCGGAGCAGATGAGGGCCGACGGTGAGCAGGCGGACAGGCCGTTCAAGGTCATGGCCCGGAAGTACGGCGTCGGCGAGGCCCAGGTCCTGCTGCGATGGGCCGTCCAGAAGGGCTACCCGGTGCTGCCGAAGAGCACCAGCCCCGACCGCATCCGGCAGAACGCCGACATCTTCGGCTTCACCATCGACGAGGAGGACATGACCGCGATCGAGAAGATGGACCGCGGCGACGGCGTCGCCTGGCCCACGGGAGACCCCACGAAGGCCGCGTGATCTCCGGAGCGGAAGCGTCACTGATGCTCGATCGGGTGACAGACGACATCAGACACAAGTCCGTGAACCGGCGTGTACGACGCCGGTGACGCGGTGTGCCTGGCCAACCCGGACCAGGACGGTCCCGGCCCAACCGAGTTCACCTTGCAGTTCGGCCTGCTCGCCTTGGGACCGCATACGGTGTCCGTCCACCTCGCCGGTTCCGACCCCGCTCCGGCCGAAGGGTGGCCGCCCACCGGGGGCGGGGTTTGCCTGCTGGCCGTGGTTGTTGGGCTCGTACAACCGGCGCGGTGCCGGTGACCCTCGGATCGGTCTTCGGAGTGCGCGATGGCGAGCGCCGAGAATTTCTGCGAGACCGCAAGGAATTGGTGAAGTTGGGAATTGCGGCGGCCACTTTCTGACTGGCATTCGGCCTGGTTCTGATTGATTTCTCTCGGCGCTGCGGGGCCTCTATCTGGTGACTTTCTGGGAGATCCTCGGGAATCGCTGGATTTGCGATCGGAGTGGCGCTACCCTGGAGGAATGAACGCCACCCGGACCCTCCGTCAAGCCCCTGACCTGGGGACCAGCTGGGGCCACACGTCATGCGCGCTGCCGCACGAGGTGCGCGAAACGTAGGCATCTGCGCACGCACGACGTGCGTGCGAGCGCATTTCAGGCAGGAATAGGGGAACCCTTCCTGCTGTTGGTCAAGGGGTCGCAGGTTCAAATCCTGTCGTCCCGACTTGCTTAATGCTCCGGCTGTAGATCGTGATCTTCACGGTTGTTGGGCGGCTTGTCGCTGGTAGTGGCTGGTGCGGGACCGTGCTTGGTGTCGGCGCCGCCATGCTGACCAACGGAGTCGGTGAGCGAGGTCGCGGGCGGGCTGGAGCAGGGCTGCGAACAGTCGTTGGATCTCATTGCAGGTCAGCGGGCTGAGTTCGGCTGCCGCCGTGTTCGTGGCGCGTTCGATGGCGGCGGTGACGGCGAGGAAGGCGTGCGCGAGCATGGCCAGGGCGGTCCAGCGGTGCCAGGAGGCCCAACGGCGAACCTGGTGCTCGTCAGCCCGGCCAGGCCCTTGGCGGCCTGGAAGGTCTCCTCCACCGTCCAGCGCCGTCCCGCCACCTTGACCAGGGTGCTCAGCGGCACCGGCCGGGCCGAGTAGCAGCGGTAGAAGGCGAGTTCACCGGTGCGCCGGTTGCGCCGCACCAGCAGCCACCGGTGGCCGTGGCTGCCGGGCGGCGCGACCATGTCGACCTGCGCCCAGTCGTAGAAGCGGTGGCCCTTGGCGCCGGCGCCCGCCGACAGCCGCTGCCAGGCCCGCTTCGGCAGGCCGTGGGCGAGTTGGCCGGCCTGGAAGACGCCCGCGCGGGTGGTGATGGGCCGCTTGCGTGAGACGGCCAGGACGTAGCCGATCTGACGCCGTTCCAGCTCAGCGCTCAGGTGCGGGTCACCGCCGTAGACCTCGTCGCCGGCCACCCAGGCGGCCGGGACGCCGGCGTCCAGGGTCCGGGCGATCATCTCGGTGGCCAGGGCGGGCTTGGTCGCGAACTTCAGGTTGTCGGGGATGCCGGCCGCGCGGCAACGGTCGGGGTCTTGGGTCCAGGAGCGCGGGATATACAGACGGCGGTCGACGGCGGCATGCCCGGCTTGGGCGGCGTAGACGGAGTAGGCCGCGACTTGGGAGTTCTCGATCCTGCCGGCGGTGCCCGTGTACTGGCGCTGGACCCCGACGCTCGCGGTGCCCTTCTTCAGGTCGCTGGTCTCGTCCACGACCAGGACGGCGCCTTCGTCACGCAGGTACTCGACCACGAAGTTGCGGATGTCGTCCCGTACTTGATCGGCATCCCACGACGCCCGGCTGAGCAGGTGCTGCATTCCGGCCGGATTCGCGTCGCCGGCGTGCTCGGCGATCGTCCAGCAGTTCTTCCTCGGCAGGTCCGCGAGCAGGCCCAGCACGAATGCCCGCGCTCGACGACGTGGTTCCACCCGGGCGAACCTGCCCGCTACACGGGCCATCAGGCGCTCGAATACCGACTGCCACCGGGCAGGGTCTACGCTGTGGCCCACGGCCACCGGCTGATCTTCATTTGTCGACACAACTCACGATGATCAACGGTGGTCGTCTCCGTCGGCGGACCGGTCTCACCCAGCAAGATCAAGATCCACGGCTGGAGCGCTAGGATGCGCCGTCGCCGGCAGTCTCGCCGCGGTGCGGGTTGAGGCGGTCGACTGCTTGCTCGCTCCATGTCCGGATGACTGATGCCTGCTCGGGGGTCAGTGAGTCGAGGAAGTGGCGGCGGATGTTGCCGCCGTGCACGAGGATGGCACTCTGGGCGGCGCGGCGCCCCTCGGCGGTCAGCCCGATCCCCGCACGGCGACCATCGGCGCCGTACTGGGTGCGCTTGACGAATCCGCGTTTTTCCATCCGCGTGAGCTGGTGTGAGACGCGGCTCTTGTCCCAGTCGAGTGACTCGGAGAGCTCGCCGACGCGCATTTCGCTGCTGCCGGCCTGCCACAGCGTCACCAGCACGCTGAACTCGGGCTTCGAGATGTCGCAGTCACGCTGTAGACCACGCTCCAGCTCCCTGATGAGCAGGTGCTGCGCGCGCATCCAGGTGTCCCAGAACTCCCACTCCTCCGGCTCCAGTGATCGAGTCTCTGTCATGTCGCCGAGGATAGCCCGCGCCCAAAGGAGTTGTCGCGTCAACTCTCCTCGATCTAGAGTTGACGTATCAACTCTCGGAGGGAAGACCATGACACTTCGCATCGCACTCATCCTCGGAAGCACCCGCCCCGGACGCCGCGGCGACCAGATCGCCGCCTGGGCCCTGGAGGTCGCCCGTGCCCACGGCGGCGCCGACTACGACCTCATCGACCTCGCCGACCACAACCTCGGCAACCTCGACGAGCCCGGCAACCCGAACCTCCAGCAGTACCAGCACGACCACACCCGCACCTGGGGCGCACTCATCGACAGCTTCGACGGCTACGTATTCCTCGTCCCCGAGTACAACCACTCCTACCCCGGAGCTCTGAAGAACGCCCTGGACTACGTCTACCGGGAGTGGAACGACAAGGCCGCCGGGATCATCAGCTACGGCGGCTGGGTCGCCGGGGCCCGGGCCGCCGAGGCGCTGCGGCTCGTCCTCGCCGAACTTCAGGTGGCCACGGTCCGCGCCCAGCCCACCATCTCGACACACCCCTCGTTCCACACCGGCACCTTCGCCCCCCAGGAGGGCCTCGATGCCGCCGTCGGCGGCATGCTCGACCAGGTGATCGCGTGGTCCGGTGCACTGCGCGGGGTGCGCGAGGCCAAGAGGCAGACGGCCACCGCCGCATGAGGCCCAGTGCGTGGTGTCCGCGTACTTGGTACCAGATGCTCTCGGCGGGGCCGGCCGCCTTCGTGATGTCCCACGACCACACCTGGGAGGGCGCGGTGGCGACCAGTTCGGGCACCGCCTTGGCCGGGTGTGTGGCCTGGCGGCGTCGCTCGCCCGACTGCCCGCGCTCGCGCAGGATCCGGTACATCGTTGAGACCGAGCAGTGGTAGCGCCCGGTATCCAGCTCACGGGCCCGGATCTGCGCGGGCGGCAGCTCGGCGTACTCGGGGCTGTTCATCAACTCCAGTACCGCATCCCGCTCTTCGGCTGTCAGGGCCGACGGCTGGACCTGTGCGGATCTGGGCCGGCGCGGGGGGTGGCGGCTTGAGCCTGCGGTAGTGGGTGGCCCGGGAGCGGCCGGTCAGCCGGCACGCGGCCGTGGTGCCCAGTTCCTGCTCGACGGCGGTGAACGCCTCGTCCACGACGGGGTCGGCGGCGTGGGTCAGTCCGCGCTCTCGGAGATCATTTCCAAGAGCGCCGACGCTCTTCCCAGGACCTCCAGCGCGGCCTTGTTCCGGGCGAGTTCCTTCTCCAGCCGTTCCACCTGGCGGCGCAGCTTCTTGTTCTCGGCCTCGGCGGCGGACTTCTTCGGGCGGGCCGGGCTGGTTCGGTGGTCGACCAGGTTCTCCAGGGCCCCGGCATCACGCGCGGCCCGCCACTCGGCGACATGCGAGTGGTAGAGGCGCTCGCGGCGCAGGACCGCACCCTTCTCGCCCTCGGGCGCGGCGTCGTACTCGGCTACGATCCGCAGCTTGTACTCGGGGCTGAACGTGCGGCGCTTCGGCCTGGGTGCCGCGTCGGCGGTGGACGGGTCGGTGCTGGTCATCAGGGGTGGAACTCCTACTCGGGCCCTCTCAGGCTAACCCGACAAAGCGGGACGTCTCATCCAAGGCTGACAGAGGGGGGAATGGCTGGAGCATTAGAAGTCGTCTCATTTGGGTGAGTAGACTCCGGGCGTGCTGATCGTGGAGCGTCTGGTGCCGGACGAGTTGTGGGAGCTGTTCCAGTTGGTGGTGCCGGAGGC
>NZ_JBVJQR010000056.1:0-15396 GCF_055608425.1 Kitasatospora sp. NPDC036934
GGACCCACAACACCCCCACCACCACAACCACCAAAACCCCCACCCCCCACCACACCCCCCTCCCCACCTACCCCTTCCAACACCAGCACTACTGGGCCATGCCGAGCAGCACGTCGGTCGGGTCCGGGCAGACCACGACCGGCCACCCGCTGGTCGGCGGCAGCCTCGAACAACCCGAGGGGCGGGGGCTGATCCTCACCGGCCAGGTCTCCACCACGGCGCAGCCCTGGCTGGCCGACCACGCCGTGCAGGACACCGTCCTGCTCCCGGGCACCGCGTTCCTCGACATGGCGCTGCACGCCGCCGGGGCGCTCGGCCGTGCCCACGTCGAGGAGCTCACCCTCGAAAGTCCGCTCACCCTGCCCGACGGCTCCCCGGTCCGGCTCCATGTCGCCACCGCACCCGACGGGGACGGCCGCCACACCGTCACCGTCCACTCGCGTCCGGCCGGCGACCCGGACCAGCCGTGGACCCGCCACGCCGTCGGCACCATCACGGAGGGCGCCCGGTCCGAGCCGCCGGTGGTCGACGAGGCGTGGCCGCCGGCCGGGGCCGAGCCCGTCCCGCTGGACGACTTCTACGGGCGGCTCGCCGGCCTCGGTTACCTGTACGGCCCGACCTTCCGCGGGCTGCGGGCGGCCTGGCGGGACGGCGACGTGTTCTACGCCGACATCCGGTTGCCCGAGGACGCCGATCCGACCGGTTTCGCCGTCCACCCGGCACTGCTCGACGCCGCGCTGCACACGGTGGCGCTCGGCGCCGGGCCGGACGGCGCCGCGACCCCCGTCCGGCTGCCGTTCTCCTGGTCCGGCGTCACCCTGCACGCGACCGGGGCGACCGCGCTGCGGGTGCGCACGACGCTGGTCGACGACACCACGGCCGTGCTCGACATCGCCGACGGTTCCGGGCGGCCGCTCATCACGATCCCGTCGCTGCGGCTGCGGGAGCTCGACCCGGGACGGCTCGCGGGCCCGCACCCGCTGCACAACTCGATCTTCCGGATGGACTGGGTCCGCACGGAGCCCGCCCGCGCCGCCGGCGCCTCCCCCGAGAGCGCCGCCCCGGCGCGGGAGGCCGGGGCCTGGGCGGTGCTCGGGGACGGCGCGGCCGGTCTGGGCGTGCCGCTCGACGGGGTCGCGGAGCACGCGACGCTGGGCGCCCTGGTCGGGGCGATGGACGCCGGTGCGCCCGCACCTGACGTCGTCCTGCTGCCCTGCCCCACGCCGCCGACCGGCGCCGATCCGGCCGCGCTCGCGCACGACACCGCGCGACACGTCCTCGGCCTGGTCCAGGCGTGGCTCGCAGAGGAGCGGTTCGCCTCGTCCACGTTGGTCGTACTGACCCGCGGCGCCGTGGCCGTCCGCCCCGGCGACCCGATCGAGGACCTTCCGGGCTCGACGGTGTGGGGTCTGCTCCGCGCCGCCTGGTGGGAGGAGCCGGGCCGGTTCGTGCTGGTCGACCTGGACGGCGTCGGCACGGCACCGGCGGCACTGCGCGAGGCGGTCGCCTCCGGCGAGATCCAGGTCGCGCTGCGGGACGGCGCCTGCCTGCGCCCGCGCCTGGTCGCCGTCCGGCCCGAGGAGGAGGCCCCCGGGTTCGCCTTCGACCCGGACGGCACCGTCCTGGTCACCGGCGGGACCGGCACGATCGGCGCCCACCTCGCCCGGCACCTGGTGACCACCCACGGGGTCCGGCACCTGCTGCTCACCAGCCGCAGCGGCGTCGCGGCCCCGGGCGCACCGGAGTTGGGGGACGAGCTGGTGGCGGCGGGCGCCGACGTCACCATCACCGCCTGCGACACCGCCGACCGCGCGGCACTCGCGGAGCTGCTCGCGGGCATCCCCGAGGAGCATCCGCTCACCGCCGTGGTGCACACCGCCGGGGTCCTGGAGGACGGCGTGCTCGGCGCGCTCACCGGCGAGCAGGCGGACGCCGTCCTGCGGCCGAAGGCGGACGCGGCCTGGCACCTGCACACGCTGACCGAGGGCCTCGATCTGCGGTCGTTCGTGCTGTTCTCCTCCGCCGCGGGCGTCATCGGCAACCCGGGGCAGTCCACCTACGCGGCCGCCAACACCTTCGTGGACGCGCTGGCCGCCCACCGCCGCTCCCGCGGGCTGCCCGCGGATTCGCTGGCATGGGGCCTGTGGGCGGAGACCAGCTCCATGACGGCCGGTCTGGACAGCGCCGGCGTCGCCCGGCTGACCCGCAACGCGGCGGCGATCGGCACCGAGCAGGGGATGGCCCTGTTCGACGCGGCGCTCGCGGTGCCGGACCACACCCCGCTGCTGCTCGCCCGGATCCGGCCCACCACGATCGACGCGGAGGACGGCTCGGTCGCGCCGATCCTGCGCACCCTGGCCAGGCCGTCCCTGCGGCGGGCCGCCGCGGCCGCCGCCGAGCCGTCCGCCACCGGGGGCCTGGCCGGACGGCTGCGCCCGCTGGGCGGTGCGGAGCGGCTGGCGGCGCTCACCGACCTGATCGGCGCGCACGTCGCGGCGGTGCTCGGGCACGGCGGCACGGGCGGCGTGGACGCGACGCGCAGCTTCAAGGACATGGGCTTCGACTCGCTCACCGCCGTCGAGTTCCGCAACCGGATGAACACCGCGACGGGGCTCCGACTGCCGGCCACGCTGGTCTTCGACCATCCGACCGTGGCGGCGCTCGCCGACCGGCTGGGTGCCGAACTGCTGGGCACCGAGCCGCCCGTCGCGGCGCCGGTCGCGAACGGCACCACCGCGTCCGCCACGGCGGGCGGGGAGGAGGACGACCGGATCGCGATCGTCGGCATGGCGTGCCGCTTCCCCGGCGGCGTCCGGACCCCCGACGCCCTGTGGCGGCTGGTGGCCGACGGCGTCGACGCGATCGGCGGATTCCCGGCCAACCGCGGCTGGGACGCCGAGGAGCTGTACGACCCGGACCCGGACCGGCAGGGGAAGACGTACGCCCGGCACGGCGGGTTCCTGTACGACGCCGACGAGTTCGACGCGGAGTTCTTCGGGGTGAGCCCCCGCGAGGCACTGGCGATGGACCCGCAGCAGCGGCTGCTGCTCGCGTCCACGTGGGAGGTGCTGGAGAACGCCGCCATCGACCCGGCCTCACTGCGCGGCAGCGCCACCGGGGTGTTCATCGGGACGGCCGCGCAGGAGTACGGGCTCGGTGCCCGGCCGGCCGGCACCGACCCCGAGGGCTATCGGATCACCGGTTCGACGACGAGCGTCGCCTCCGGCCGGATCGCCTACACCTTCGGCCTCGAAGGGCCGGCGATGACGGTCGACACGGCCTGCTCCTCGTCCCTGGTCGCCCTGCACCTGGCCGCGCAGTCACTGCGCAACGGCGAATGCGGGCTGGCACTGGCGGGCGGCGCCGCGGTCATGGCGACGCCGACGCTGTTCGTCGAGTTCAGCCGGCAGCGGGGCCTGGCGCCCGACGGCCGGTGCAAGCCGTTCGGCGCCACCGCCGACGGCACCGCCTGGGGAGAGGGCGTCGGCGTGCTGCTGCTGGAGCGGCTGTCGGACGCCCGGCGCAACGGGCACCAGGTGCTCGCGGTGGTGCGCGGCTCGGCCGTGAACTCCGACGGCACCAGCAACGGCCTGACCGCCCCCAACGGCCCCTCCCAGCAGCGGGTGATCCGCCAGGCCCTGGCCAACGCGGGCCTCGCACCCGCCGACGTCGACGCGGTCGAGGCGCACGGCACCGGGACGAGGCTCGGCGACCCGATCGAAGCCCAGGCGCTGCTGGCCACCTACGGGCAGGACCGGCCCGCCGACCGGCCGCTCTGGATCGGCTCGGTCAAGTCCAACATCGGCCACACCCAGGCCGCCGCCGGCGTCGCCGGGATCATCAAGACGGTGCAGGCGATGCGGCACGGGGTCCTGCCCCGCACCCTGAACGTGGACGAGCCGACGCCGCACGTCGACTGGGAGTCCGGCGGCGTCCGGGTGCTCACCGCCGACCGGCCGTGGTCGGACACCGCCGGGCCGCGCCGCGCCGGTGTCTCGGCGTTCGGCATCAGCGGCACCAACGCGCACGTCGTCCTGGAGTGGGACCCGGCGACCGCGGCCGTCCCGGACCCCGGTCCCGCGCCCGTCGGCGTCACCGCCGAACTCGCCGAAGCCGACGGGAACGGCGCCGCCCGAGCCAACGAGGCGGCCGGAGCCGACGAGGCCACCGCCGAGGCCGGGCGGGAGGACCGTCCGGACCCGGCCGCCGCGCCCCCGGTGGTCCCCTGGCTGCTGTCGGCCAGGACCGAAGCCGCGCTGACCGCGCACGCACGGCAGCTCGCCGCCCACCTCGACGGGCACGACGGCCTGCGCCCCGCCGACGTCGCCGCCGCGCTGGCGGCCCGGCCACTGCACGAACACCGCGCCGCCGTGACCGGCAGCACCCGCGAGGAGTTCCGCGCCGCCCTGGCGGCCGTCGCCGACGGCGGACGGACCGCCAGCGGGGTGCGCCCCGGGGCGGGCCGGACCGCGTTCCTGTTCTCCGGCCAGGGCGCCCAGCGGCCCGGGATGGGCCGGGAGCTGTACGAGCACTTCCCGGTCTTCGCCGCCGAACTCGACCGGGTCTGCGCGCACGTGGACGCCCGGCTGGACGTGCCGCTGCGCTCGGTGATGTTCGCCGAGGCGGGCACGGCGGAGGCGGCCCTGCTCGACCGGACCGGATACGGGCAGCCGGCCGTCTTCGCCCTGGAGGTGGCGCTGTTCCGTCTGCTCGGGTCGTGGGGCCTGCGGCCCGACGCCGTACTCGGGCACTCGGTCGGCGAGATCGCCGCCGCACACGTGGCCGGGGTCCTCGGCCTCGCCGACGCCTGCACGCTGGTCGCCGAACGCTCGCGGCTGATGCAGTCGGTGACGGCGCGCGGCGCGATGGTCGCGATCCGGGCGGGCGAGGAGGAGGTCGCCCGGTCCCTGGTGGAAGCCGCCGGCGCGGGGGCCGTCTCGATCGCGGCCGTCAACACCGCCCGGTCGACCGTCGTCTCCGGCGACGCGGAGGCCGTGGCCCGGGTCGCGGCCCACTGGTCGGAGCGCGGCCGCAGGACGACGCCGCTGCGGGTCAGCCACGCGTTCCACTCACCGCACATGGACGGCATCCTGGACGAGTTCGGCGAGGTCGTCGGCCGCCTCGACTTCCACCCGCCGCAGCTGCCGATCGTCTCCGGACTCACCGGGCGGCAGGCCACCGGGGCGGAGCTGGCCGATCCGGCGTACTGGACGCGCCAGGTGCGGGAGGCGGTCCGGTTCCACGACGGGACGGAAGCGCTGCGCGAGCTGGGCGCCACGGTGTTCTTCGAGGTCGGCCCCGATGCGGCGCTGACCGCGCTGGTGTCGGACGGACCGGAGGACTCCGCCGACGGAACCGCCGCGGCCACGGACGACGGCACGAACGACCGTACGGACAACCGCACGGACGACGGCACGGGCACGGGCCGGGCCACCGGCGAGGGCCCCGACGCGGGCACGCCCGCAGGCACCGGCCACCGCCGCAGCCACCGGATCGCGGCGCTGCGCCGGGACCGCCCGGAGCCGCCGACCCTGGTCGCGGCCGTGGCGGAGGCCGCGCTCCGCGGAGCCGCGGTGGACTGGCGGGCGTTCTTCGCCCGGCTCTCCCCGCAACCGGTGCAACTGCCCAACTACCCGTTCCAGGGGCGGCGGTTCTGGCTCTCGGCCGCCCTCTCCCCCGCCACCCCGGGCACCGGGGCCGGCGCACACGGGCTGCTGACGGCGGCGACGTCGCTGGCCGACGGCGGCGGGTGGCTGCTGAGCGGCCGGGTGTCCCGAAGCACTCACCCGTGGCTCACCGAGCACACCGTGAACGGCGCCGCGATCGTGCCCGGCACGGTCTTCCTCGACATCGCGGTGCACACGGCGAAGGTCACCGGGAACGCCCGGATCGACGAACTCACCGTCGAGGCGGCGCTCCTGCTGCCGGAGAGCGGGGCCGTGGACCTCCAGGCCCTGGTGTCCGCACCTGACGCGCGCGGCCTGCACACCCTCACGATCAGCTCGCGCGCCCACGGGCACCGCGACGAGGACGGCGACCATCCCTGGACCCGGCACGCGTCCGGGGCGCTGGGCGGCCGTCCCGCCGAGCCGTTCGAGGACTTCCCGGCGGCCTGGCCGCCGCCGGGCGCCGAGCCGATCGACCTCGACGGGCTGTACGACACGCTCGCCGACGCCGGTGTCGGTTACGGGCCGGCCTTCCAGGGGCTGCGGTCGGCCTGGCGGGACGACACCGCCGTCTACACGGAGGCCGACGCCCCCGAGGCCGACGGCGGCACGGACGGTCTGCATCCGGCGGTGCTCGACGCCTCGCTGCACGCACTGGCGACCGACCACCCCTCGCTGAACGCCGGCGGGGAGGTCCTGCTGCCCTTCTCCTGGCGCGGTGTCGACCCGTACGCCTGGAGCGCCGCGACGATCCGCAGCCGGCTGACCCGGACCGGGCCCGACACCCTGGCGCTGGCCGTCACCGATGCCGACGGGACCCCCGTGGCGGCGGTGGAGGCCCTGCGGGTCCGGGCGGTGGCCCTCGGCGAGGTCGGCGCGCGGCGGCACGAGGCGTACCGACTGGAGTGGAGCCCGGTGACGGCCCGTCCGGAGCCGGCACCCGCGCCCGACGCCGTCCTGCTGCGGGTGGAGGCGTCCGGCGACGCCGGGCCCGAGGAGGTTCGCGCCACCGTGGCCCGGGTGCTCGACACGGTCCAGCGGTGGGCGACCGGAGACCACCCGGAGCGGTCCCGCCTGGTGGTCGTCACCCGGGGCGCCGTCGTCACCGGCCCCGGTCCCGAGGCCGGCGACGCGCCCGGCACCGACCTGGCGGGCGCCGCCGTCTGGGGCCTGGTCCGCAGCGCGCAGGCCGAGCACCCCGGGCGGTTCGTCCTGCTCGACCTCGAAGGCGGTCCCGTCGGCAGCTCCGTCGGCGGCACCGACAGCGGCCCCGCAACCGGCGCCGACAGCGACTCCGAGGACGCCCTCACCCGGACCATCACCGCGGCCCTCGCCCTCGACGAACCCCAACTGGCCCTGCGCCAGGGTGACTTCCTGACCCCCCGGGTGACCGCCGCACCGCTGACCGTCCCCGCCGGCTCCCCGCTCGACCCGGACGGGACGGTCCTGGTCACCGGCGGCACCGGCGCCCTGGGCGCTCTCGTCGCCCGGCACCTCGTCACCCGCCACGGCGTCCGGCACCTGCTGCTGGCCGGCCGCCGGGGCGCCGACGCGCCGGGCGCCACCGAGCTGCGGTCCGAACTGGCCGGGTACGGCGCCGAGGTGACCGTCGCCGCCTGCGACGCCGCCGACCGCGAGGCACTCGCGGAGCTGCTCGCGGGCATCCCCGACGGGCACCCGCTCACGGCCGTCGTGCACACCGCCGGGGTCCTGGACGACGCCGCACTGGACAACCTGGACCCCGACCGGATCGACACGGTGTTCCGGCCGAAGGCCGACGCCGCCCAACACCTGCACGAGCTGACCGCCGGCGCCGGGCTCGCGGCCTTCGTCCTGTTCTCCTCCGTCGCGGGCACGCTCGGCACGCCCGGACAGGCCAACTACGCGGCCGCGAACGCCTGTCTCGACGCCCTCGCGCACCGCCGCCGCGCCCTGGGGCTCTCCGCGACCAGCCTGGTGTGGGGGCCGTGGGCGGAGGCCGGCGGGATGGCGGCCGACGAACGGCGGGTCCGCCAGGCCGCGCTGGTCCCGCTGTCCGCCGAGGCCGGCCTCGACCTGTTCGACGCCGCCCTCGCCGCGGACCACCCGGTGCCGCTCGCGCTGCGCCTCGACCGCGCCGCCCTGCGCGCGGCGGACCCGGCGGCGGTTCCGCCGGTGCTGTCGGCGCTGGCGGGCACGCCCGCACACCGCCGGACCGAGCGGACCCCGCTCCTGCGGCGGCTCCAGGGCCTCGACGGAGCACGGCGGAACCAGGTGCTGCTGGCGGCGGTGCGCGACCAGGTCGCGGCGGTCCTCGGGCACGAGGGAACCGACCGCGTCCCCGCCGACCGCGAGTTCAACGAGCTGGGCTTCGACTCGCTGACCGGCATCGACCTGCGCAACCGGCTCTCCGCCGCGACCGGCCTGCGGCTGCCCGCGACGCTCGTCTTCGACTACCCCAACCCGGCGGCGCTGGCCGCCCATCTCGGGGCCGAACTGCCCGGCCTGGGCGCAACGGCGCCGGGACGGCCCGAGCCCGCGCGGACCCGGCCGACGGTCACGGACGATCCGATCGTGATCGTCGGGATGGCCTGCCGGTTCCCCGGTGAGGTCCGGTCCCCGGAGGACCTGTGGCGGCTGGTCCGCGACGGGGTCGACGCGATCGGCCCGTTCCCCACCGACCGGGACTGGGACGTCGAGGACCTCTACGACCCGGCGCCCGAGCGGCACGGCAAGTCCTACACCCGCGAGGGCGGCTTCCTCCACGACGCGGACCGGTTCGACCCGCACTTCTTCGGGATGAGCCCGCGCGACGCGATGGCCGCCGACCCGCAGCAGCGGCTGCTGCTCGAAACCGGCTGGGAGGTGCTGGAACGCGCCGGCATCGACCCGGCGGACCTCCGCGGCAGCCGCACCGGGGTCTTCACCGGCGTCATGTACAGCGACTACGGCGCCCGCCTGGTGAACAGCCGGGTCGACGAGTACGAGGGATACCTCGGCACGGGCAGCGCGGGCAGCATCGCGTCCGGCCGCGTCGCCTACACCTTCGGCTTCGAGGGCCCGGCGATCACCGTGGACACCGCCTGCTCGTCCTCCCTGGTGAGCCTGCACCTCGCCGTCCGCGCCCTGCGCGACGGCGAGTGCGACCTCGCGCTCGCCGGCGGCGTGACCGTGATGGCGACCCCGGCCCCCTTCGTCGAGTTCAGCCGCCAGCGCGGGCTCGCCCCGGACGGCCGCTGCAAGCCGTTCGGCGCGGGCGCGGACGGGGTCGCCTGGGCGGAGGGCGTGGGACTGCTGCTGGTCGAGCGGCTCTCCGACGCCCGCCGCAACGGCCACCGGGTGCTCGCCGTGGTCCGCGGGACGGCCGTCAACCAGGACGGCGCGTCCAACGGTCTGACCGCGCCCAACGGCCCGTCCCAGCAGCGGGTGATCCGTCAGGCCCTGGCCGACGCGGGCCTCGCACCCGCCGACGTCGACGCGGTCGAGGCGCACGGCACCGGGACGCCGCTGGGGGACCCGATCGAGGCCCAGGCGCTGATGGCGGTCTACGGGCAGGACCGGGAGGCCGACAGGCCGCTCTGGATCGGCTCGGTCAAGTCCAACATCGGGCACGCCCAGGCCGCCGCCGGGGTCGCCGGCATCATCAAGACGGTGCAGGCGCTCCAGCACGGCCGACTGCCGCGCAGCCTGCACGCCGACACTCCGTCACCGCACGTGGACTGGGCGTCGGGCGGTGTCGCCGTCCTGCGGGAGGAGCGGGCCTGGCCGGACCACGGCGGCCCGCGCCGCGCCGGGGTGTCGGCGTTCGGCATCAGCGGCACCAACGCGCACGTCGTCCTGGAGGCGCCCGCCACCGAGGACCTGCCCGGGACGGCCACCGCTCCCGGAGGCGCCGCGCCCGACGCTTCGACCGCACCCGACGCTTCGACCGTTCCGGCAGCTCCGGCCACCTCGACCGCTGCCGCCGAGCCCGCCGTTCCCGCCCCGGCGGTGCCCTGGCTGCTGTCGGCCAGGACGGACCCGGCCCTCGCCGAACACGCCGCCCGGGTGCGCGACTTCGTCCGGGAGCACCCCGAGCACGGTCCCGCCGACCTCGCCCGCTCGCTCGGCGCCCGGTCGGTGTTCGAGCGGGCGGCCGCAGTGGTCGGCCGGACCCGGGAGGACCTGCTCTCCGGGCTGGACGCGCTCGCCGCGGGCCGCACCGCACCGCACGTCGTCCGGGGCGGTACCGGGGAGCGCGGCGCGACCGCCTTCCTGTTCTCCGGTCAGGGCTCCCAGCGGGCCCGGATGGGCAGCGGCCTTTACGCGGCCCACCCGGAGTTCCGGCGCGCGCTGGACGAGGTGTGCGCGCGCTTCGACGGACTGCTCGACCGGCCGCTGCGGGGGCTGATGTTCGCGCCCGCCGGGACCGCCGAGGAGGATCTGCTGCACGAGACCCGCTACACGCAGCCCGCGCTCTTCGCCCTGGAGGTCGCCCTCTACCGGCTGCTGCGGAGCTGGGGCGTCGCCCCCGACTACCTGATGGGGCACTCGGTCGGCGAGTTCGCCGCCGCGCACGTCGCGGGCGTCCTGTCACTGGCCGACGCCTGCACGCTGGTCGCCGTCCGCGGCCGGCTGATGCACGAGGTCGCCGGCCGCGGCGCCATGGTGGCGATCGGCGCGGGCGCCGACGAGGTGCGCGCCTCACTGGCCGGCCGGGAGGACGCGGTCGGCATCGCCGCCGTCAACGGCCCCGCCGGCACGGTGGTGTCGGGCGACGAGGTCGCCGTCATGGCGGTCGTCGACGAGTGGGCCCGGCGCGGCAGCAGGACCAAGCGCCTGCTGGTCAGCCACGCCTTCCACTCGCCGCTGATGGAGCCGATGACGGCGGCCCTCCGGGCGACCGCCGAGCGGCTGCGCTACGCGGAGCCGACCATCCCCGTGGTGTCGACCGTCACCGGGGCCGTGGTGGAGCCCGGCACCATGGCGTCGGCCGACTACTGGGTCGACCAGGTGCTGCGGCCGGTGCTGTTCGCGGACGGCATCGCGACCCTGCACGCCGCCGGGGTGCGCGCCTACCTGGAACTGGGCTCGGACGCGCTGGCCTCGATCACCCCGGACTGCCTGCCCGAGCAGGACCCCCGGCCGCTGGTGGGCGCACTGCTGCGCAAGGACCGGCCCGAACCGGAGTCGGTGGCCACCGCGCTGGCCCAGGCACGGCTGCACGGCGTGCCGGTGGACCTGGCGGCCCTGCTGCCCGGCGCCCGCCCCGCGGACGGCCTGCCCACGTACCCGTTCCAGCGCGAGCGCTTCTGGCTCAGCCGGCCCGCCGACTCCGGCGACCCGGCGGGGCTCGGCCTGGACCGGACGACCCACCCCTTCCTCGGCGCCGGAACCGAACTGCCCGACGGGGGCTTCCTGTTCACCGGGCGGATCTCGGCGCAGACCCAGCCCTGGCTGGCCGATCACACCGTCCACGGCAGTCTGGTCGTCCCCGCCACCGCGCTGGTCGAGCCGGCCCTGTACGCGGGCGGGCGGGCCGGTTGCGGCCGGGTCGACGAACTCGACCTGTCCGCCCCGCTGGTCCTGCCCGAGACCGGGGCCGTCCACCTCCAGGTGGTCACCGGTGCCCCCGACGCCGACGGCCGACGGAGCGTCGTCATCCGTTCCAGGCCGGCCGGTTCGGCCGAGGAGGGATGGACGCGTCACGGCCAGGGCATCCTCGCCCCCGAGGCCCCCCCGGCCCCGGCCCCGGACGGCGCCTGGCCGCCGCCCGGCGCACAACCCGCCGACGCCGCCGAGATCTACGAACTGCTCGCCGGCCTCGGCCTCGGCTACGGTCCCGCGTTCCGCGGCCTGCGCAAGGTGTGGCGGCACGGCGACGAGGTACTGGCCGAGGTCCGGCCGACCGGGTCGCCCTCGTCCGGCTTCCGGATCCACCCCGCGCTGCTGGACGCGGCCCTGCACACCCTCGCGTACGTCCACACCGACGTGGACCGCGCCGCGGGCGTGCCGGTGCCGTTCTCCTGGGCGGGCGTCAGCGTGTCCGGGGACGCCACGGACACCCTCCGCGTACGGCTGACCCGGGCGGGCACCGGGTTCGCGCTGCGGCTGACCGACGACCGGGGCGGCGAGGTCGCCGCGATCGAGTCGCTGTCGGTCCGGAACCTGGCGCCCGGACAGTTCGGCGCGGCGGGGGGCGAGGGGTCCAGGGCGCGGTTCGGCGTCACCTGGACCGAGGTCGCACTGCCCGCCCCGCCGGACGGCGCGGGCACCCCGGTCGCCCCGGTGGACGCCCTGCTGGACGCCGCGGTGGGCCTGCCGGTGAACGGGTCCGCCCCGGACACCGCCGCCGCACCGGACCTGCTGCTCCTCGACTGCACACGGATCCCCGCCGCAGGCCCGACCCCGACAGACGCGGACCCGGCACTCGAAGACCCGGCGGGCACGGACCCGGCCGAGGCGGCGCGCCGGGCGACCGCGCACGTGCTCGGCGTCCTCCAGGCCTTCCTCGCCGAGGACCGGTTCACCGGCTCCCGGCTCGGCGTGCTCACCCGCTCGACGGTGTCCGCCGTGGCCGGCGACCGCATCGCCGACCTCGCGGGCGCCGCCATCGGCGGCCTGGTCCGCGCCGCACAGACCGAGAACCCCGACCGGATCGTCCTGGTCGACACCGACGGCACCGAGGCATCCGCCCCGGCCGTGCGCGCCGCGCTCCTCACCGGCGAACCGTGGCTCGCACTGCGGGACGGGAAGGCCTACGCCGCCCGCCTGGCCCGCGTCGGCACCGAGAACGCCGGGGCCGCCCGTCGGACCCCCCGGTCCGGTGCGGCGGACGACGGCACCGCGCCGTTCGCCCCCGACGGGACGGTCCTCGTCACCGGCGGCACCGGGGCGCTCGGCACGCTGATCGCCCGGCACCTGGTCACCGCCCACGGCGTCCGGCACCTGCTGCTCACCAGCCGCAGCGGCCGCGCCGCGGCGGGAGCGGAGGAACTGCTCGCCGAACTGGCCGGCCTCGGCGCCCACGCCACCGTGGCGGCGTGCGACGTCGGCGACCGGGACGCGCTGGCCGACCTGCTCGCCGCGATACCCGGCGCGCACCCCCTCACCGCGGTGATCCACGCCGCGGGCGTCCTGGACGACTCGACGATCCCCGGCCTCACCGCCGACCGGATCGCCACCGTCCTGCGGCCCAAGGCCGACGCGGCCTGGCACCTCCACCGGCTCACCGAAGGCCTGGGCCTCACACAGTTCGTGCTGTTCTCCTCCGCCTCCGGAGTGCTCGGCGGCGCCGGCCAGGGCAACTACGCGGCCGCCAACGCCTTCCTCGACGCACTGGCCGAACAGCGGCACTCCCGCGGCCTGCCCGCCGCCTCCCTCGCCTGGGGGATGTGGGCGACCGACGGGACGATGACCGGCGGACTCGGCACGGCCGACCGGGCCCGCATCGGCCGCGGCGGGATGCTGCCCCTCGACGCCGGACAGGGCCTCGCCCTGTTCGACTCCGCCCTGCACGACGGCCGTGCCACCACCACCCTCCTCCGGCTCGACCCGCCGACCCTGCGCGCTCAGGCCGAGGACGGCACCCTGCCCCCGATCCTGCGCACCCTGGCCGGCCCCCCGCGCCCTCGCCGGGACACCGAGGCCGGACCGTCGCTCGCCCAGCGCCTCGCGGGCCGCGCCGAGACCGAACAGACCGACCTGCTGCTGGAGTTCCTCCGCCAGGAGATCTCGATCACCCTGGGGCACGCCGGAGCTGCCGCCGTGGAGCTCAACCGCGGCTTCCTGGAACTCGGCTTCGACTCCCTCACCGCCATCGAGCTCCGCAACCGACTGAGCGACGCCGTCGGCCGGCGGCTGCCGGCCACCACCCTGTTCGACTACCCGACCCCGCGCAAGCTCGCCGATCGTCTGCGTGAACTGCTGGTCCCCGCCGGCCCGTCCGGTCCGTCCGGCCCCGCCGACGCGGCCGACGCGGCGCTGCGCAGGCTCATCGCATCGGTCCCGCCGGAGCGCCTGCGCGAAGCGGGGCTGCTGGACGCCGTCCTCGGCCTGGCCGACGGCGCCGACGGACCCGGACGGACGGCTCAGGAGGACGACGAGGAGCAGGACCTCATCGACGCCGACGTCGAGGACCTCGTCCGGATCGCCCTCACCGACACCGACTCGTGACCACCCCAGAACCGACGGAGCCGACGATGAACATGCCTACCGAGAAGGTCGTCGAAGCGCTGCGCACGTCACTGCTGGAGAACAAGCGCCTTCGACGGCAGCTCCAGCGGCACACCGACGCGACGGCCGAACCGATCGCGATCGTCGGGATGGCCTGCCGCTACCCCGGCGGTGTGCACTCGCCCGAGGACCTGTGGCGCCTCGTCGCCTCCGGCGGAGATGCCATCGGCCCCTTCCCCCGCGACCGTGGCTGGGACGTCGACGGCCTGTACGACCCGGACCCGGACGCACCCGGCAAGTCGTACGTGCGGGAGGGCGGATTCCTGGACGCCGCCGCCGACTTCGACCCCGCGTTCTTCGGCATCAGCCCGCGCGAGGCGCTGGCGATGGACCCGCAGCAGCGGCTGCTGCTGGAGACCGGCTGGGAGGTGTTCGAGCACGCCGGTCTCGACCCCGAGGCGCTGCGCGGCTCCCGCACCGGCGTCTTCACCGGCGTCATGTACGGCGACTACGCGTCGCGTCTGCGCCGGATGCCGGAGGGGTTGGAGGGCCAGGTGGTCACGGGCAGCGCGGGCAGCGTCGCCTCCGGGCGGCTGTCCTACAGCTACGGCCTGGAGGGCCCGGCCGTCACCCTGGACACGGCGTGCTCCTCGTCGCTGGTCGCCCTGCACCTGGCCGCACAGTCACTGCGCAACGGCGAGTGCGACCTCGCCCTCGCCGGCGGCGTGACCGTCATGGCCACCCCGGTCGCGTTCACCGGATTCAGCCGGCAGCGCGGCCTGGCCCCCGACGGGCGCTCCAAGTCCTTCGCGGCCGCCGCCGACGGCGTGGTGTGGAGCGAGGGCGTCGGACTCCTCCTGGTCGAGCGGCTCTCCGACGCACGGCACAACGGCCACCAGATCCTCGCGGTGGTGCGCGGCTCGGCCGTCAACCAGGACGGGACCACCAGTCAGCTGTCGGCCCCCAACGGCCCCGCGCAGCAGCGGGTGATCCGCCAGGCCCTGGCCAACGCCGGACTCACCACCGCCGACGTCGACGTGGTCGAGGCCCACGGCACCGGGACCAAGCTCGGCGACCCCATCGAGGCCCAGGCCCTGCTCGCCACCTACGGACAGGACCGCGAACACCCGCTCTGGCTCGGCTCGGTGAAGTCCAACATCGGCCACACCCAGGCCGCCGCCGGCGTCGCCGGCATCATCAAGATGGTGCAGGCCATGCGGCACGGCGTCATGCCTCCCACGCTGCACGTCGACGCGCCGTCCCCACACGTCGACTGGGCCTCCGGCAGCGTCGAGCTGCTGACCGAGAGCCGGGACTGGCCGGCGGACGGGCGTCCGCGCCGCGCCGCCGTGTCCTCCTTCGGCATCAGCGGCACCAACGCCCACGTCATCCTGGAGCAGGCTCCGACGTCCGAGTCTCCCGCCGCAGGCGATCACGCAGGCGATCACGCGGACGACAGCAGCGGCACGAGCGGCACCAACAGCGCTGATTTACCGGTCACTTGGCGGTTGTCCGCGAAGACACCCACCGCACTACGCGACCACGCCCGACGCCTCACCGAACACCTCCACCACCACCCCCACCTCACCCCCCAAGC
>NZ_JBVJQR010000057.1:0-14059 GCF_055608425.1 Kitasatospora sp. NPDC036934
CAGAACTGAGTTGGCGGGGACGGCCTCCCGCCCACCAAGGGTCCAGGCAGGCCAACCCGATCTCGTTGAACCGGTGGATCACGTCCCGTACCGTGCCCTCGTCCACCTGCACCAGTTGGGCGATCACCGGCACTCGGTTGCCGCCGGCCGAGGCCAGCAGCATCATCGCCCGCCGGTACCGCACCGTGTTCGTACTGCCCCGGCGCACGATCCGCTGTAACTACTGGCCCTCCTGATCGGTCAGCCTCCGGACTTTGACCGGCTCCGCCACCATGCCTCCCCATGCCGGTTGGATGTTGGTCGACATCCAACCGGCATGGGCACCTGCATCACCAACCCGGCGAACCTTTGCGGTCAGAGCACTAGCCAGAGGGGCAGCCGGACGACCGTCGGCACGGGCGGTCCGACGACCGGGGGGACGCGGGCGCGACGCCGGGGCCGGCGGGCGGGGGCGGCGCCGGGGCAGGGCAGGGCGGAGGCCCCGGCCCCCCGGTGCACCAGCACGAACGCGGTTCCGGCGCACGAGACCGGGCCGGTCGGCCGAGCGCCCGCCACCTTCCACATTCTGTTGAATCGCCCCTTGACTCCCTGCCGGACCCGACCCTACCGTGCTTCCACATACAGAAACCGTTCTTCCGTATGGTGGAAATCAGGAGATGAGCCCTCCGACCCACTGCGGGCCGACGCAGGAGAGAACCGATGCCCCGTATGACAGCCGCCCGCGCGGCCGTGGAGATCCTCAAGCTCGAAGGCGTCGACGTCGCCTTCGGCGTGCCGGGCGCCGCCATCAACCCCTTCTACGCCGCCCTCAAGGCCTCCGGCGGGATCAAGCACACCCTGGCCCGGCACGTCGAGGGCGCCTCCCACATGGCCGAGGGCTACACCCGGGCCAAGGCCGGCAACATCGGCGTGTGCATCGGCACCTCGGGGCCGGCCGGCACCGACATGATCACCGGCCTGTACTCGGCGATCGCCGACTCCATCCCGATCCTGTGCATCACCGGCCAGGCCCCGGTCGCCCGCCTCCACAAGGAGGACTTCCAGGCCATCGACATCGCCTCGATCGCCAAGCCGGTCACCAAGGCCGCGACCACCGTCCTGGAGGCAGCTCAGGTCCCCGGCGTCTTCCAGCAGGCCTTCCACCTGATGCGCTCCGGCCGCCCCGGCCCGGTGCTGATCGACCTGCCGATCGACGTCCAGCTGACCGAGATCGACTTCGACCCGGAGGCCTACCAGCCGCTGCCGGTCTACAAGCCGACCGCCAACCGGATCCAGATCCAGAAGGCCATCGCGCTGCTCCAGGAGTCCGAGCGCCCGCTGATCGTGGCCGGCGGCGGCGTCATCAACGCCGACGCGGCCGAACTGCTGCTGGAGTTCGCCGAGCTGACCGGCGTCCCGGTGGTCCCGACCCTGATGGGCTGGGGCATCGTCCCGGACGACCACGAGCTCAACGCCGGCATGGTCGGCCTCCAGACCTCGCACCGGTACGGCAACGAGAACTTCCTCGCCTCCGACTTCGTCCTCGGCATCGGCAACCGCTGGGCCAACCGCCACACCGGCGGCCTGGACGTCTACACCGAGGGCCGCACCTTCGTCCACGTCGACGTCGAGCCCACCCAGATCGGCAAGATCTTCGCCCCCGCCCTCGGCATCGCCTCCGACGCCAAGGCCGCGCTGAAGCTGTTCGTCGAGGTCGCCAAGGAGCTCAAGGCCGCCGGCACCCTCAAGGACCGCAGCGCCTGGGCCGCCTCCACCCAGGAGCGCAAGGCGCGGCTCCAGCGCCGCACCCACTTCGACAACGTGCCACTCAAGCCGCAGCGCGTCTACGAGGAGATGAACAGGGCCTTCGGCCCGGAGACCCGCTACGTCACCACCATCGGCCTGTCCCAGATCGCCGGCGCCCAGATGCTGCACGTCTACCGGCCGCGGCACTGGATCAACTGCGGCCAGGCCGGCCCGCTGGGCTGGACCATCCCGGCCGCGCTGGGCGTCGCCACCGCCGACCCCGAGGGCCAGGTCGTCGCGCTCTCCGGCGACTACGACTTCCAGTTCATGGTCGAGGAGCTGGCGGTCGGCGCCCAGCACCGGATCCCGTACGTCCACGTGCTGGTGAACAACTCCTACCTGGGCCTGATCCGCCAGGCGCAGCGGGGCTTCGACATCGACTTCCAGGTCAAGCTGGAGTTCGAGAACATCAACGCTCCGGAGCTGGGCGTCTACGGCGTGGACCACGTCAAGGTCGCCGAGGGCCTGGGCTGCAAGGCGATCCGGGTCACCGAGCCGGAGGGCCTGCTGCCGGCCTTCGAGGAGGCCAAGAAGCTGGCCGCCGAGTTCCGCGTCCCGGTCGTGGTCGAGGCGATCCTGGAGCGGGTCACCAACATCTCGATGGCCGCCGCCGACATCGACAAGGTCAACGAGTTCGAGGAGCTGGCCACCCTCCCCGAGCACGCGCCGACCGCGATCAAGCCGCTGGCCCTCTGAGAAGCCCGCCCGGTGGGGGCGTACGAGCCGCTCCGTACGCCCCTGCCAGGCGGAACACCGGCGGGGCCGGCGCGGTTGGACCGTCCGGGGCCGCTACGGTGTGCCCGGCGACACCCCACTGCCAAACTGCCGAAAGGACCACCACCATGAGCCTGTACGACATCCCGCTGCGCACCCTCACCGGCGAGCCCGCCTCGCTGGCCGACCACAAGGGCAAGGCGCTGCTGATCGTCAACGTCGCGTCCAAGTGCGGGCTGACCCCGCAGTACACCGGCCTGGAGAACCTCCAGAAGCGCTACGCCTCCCGCGGGTTCACCGTGCTGGGCTTCCCCTGCAACCAGTTCGCCGGGCAGGAGCCGGGCAGCGCCGAGGAGATCCAGAGCTTCTGCTCGACCACCTACGGCGTGACGTTCCCGCTGTTCGAGAAGATCGACGTCAACGGTGACGACCGGCACCCGCTGTACCGGGAGCTGACCGCGGTCGCCGACGCCGAGGGCGAGGCCGGGGACGTCAGCTGGAACTTCGAGAAGTTCCTGATCTCGCCGGACGGCACGGTCGCCGCCCGGATCCGGCCCCGGGTCGAGCCCGAGTCGGCCGAGCTGACCGCCGCGATCGAGGCCGTGCTGCCGGCCTGACGCACCCCGTCCAGGGATCAGGGCCGCCCTCGGGCGGCCCTTTCCGTGTCACAGCAACAGCCTGGTCCCGGGCGGGAGTTCACCCGCCCGGGCGGCGTCGCGCAGATGCGCCAGCAGGGTGCCGCGCAGCGCCTCGGCGGCGCGGGTCAGCGGCACCTCGTGGCCGTGGGCGACGGCGATGGTCCGGCCCAGCCCCGGCCCCGCGAACGGGGTGACGGACAGCCCCGAGCGCGCCGCGACCATCCCGGGCACCACCGCCGGGCCCAGTCCGGCCCGGACGAAGCCCAGCACCGCGTCCATCTCACCACCCTCGACGGCGAACTCCGGCTCGAACCCGGCCGCCCTGCAGGCCGCCAGGGCCGCCTCCCGGACGTCGTACCCCTCCCGGAACATCACCAGCGGCCGCCCGCGCAGCTCCGCCACCCGCACCGGGCGCCGCGCGGGCCCGGCGGCCGAGACCAACACCAGCTCCTCGTGCAGCAGTTCGGTGACGGCAAGGGCGGGCGCGGCCTCCCCGCTGGGCGGGGTGATGACCAGCGCGAGGTCCAGCTCCCCCGCCGCCAGCCAGCGGACCAGATCGCGCGAACCGCCCTCCCGTACCCCCAGCGCGACACCCGGGTAGCGGTCCCGGAAGACCCGCAGCACGTCCGGCACCAGGCTGGTGCACAGGCTCGGCGGCGCCCCCAGCCGCACCCGGCCGCGGCGCAGCTGCACCGTCTCCTGGACGGCCAGCCGGGCGCTCTCGGTGTCCGCGATGATCCGCCGGGCCAGCGGCAGCAGGGCATCCCCGGCGTCGGTGAGGGCGATGTTGCCGCGGGTGCGGTGGAACAGTTCGGCCCCCAACTCCCTTTCCAGCGCTCGGATCTGCTGGGAGAGCGAGGGCTGGGCGACGTGCTCGGCCTCGGCGGCCCGGGTGAAGTGCCGGGTCTCGGCGACGGCCAGGAAGTAGCGGAGTTGCTGGAGCTGCACGCACCCAGGCTACGCCGCGACGATAGGCGCCGACTATCGTCACCAGCCGCAGCATGTCTTGGACGCACCCTGGTGGCCGTCCCTACCGTTGCTGCCATGACAACCGCGACTCGGACGGGCCGGCATCCGTCCACCTTGGCGACCCTGTGGCGGTCGACCGTCGGCAAGAAGGCGGTCATGGCCGTCACCGGACTGGTCATGCTGCTGTACCTGGTCGCGCACATGCTGGGGAACCTCAAGGTCTTCTTCGGCCCCGACGACATCAACGGCTACGCCGCCTGGCTGCGCACCATCGGCCAACCCTTCCTGGGCCACGAGTGGTTCCTGTGGATCGCCCGGGTCGCCCTGCTGGCCTCCGTCGTCCTGCACGGCGTGTCCGCGTACCAGCTCAGCCGGCGCGACCTCGCCGCCCGCCCCAGCAAGTACGTGCACCAGCGCCGCCGGGCCAGCTACGCAACCCGCACCATGCGCTGGGGCGGGGTGATCCTGGCGCTGTTCCTGGTCTGGCACATCCTCGACCTCACCACGCTCACCGTGAACCCGGTCGCCGAGCACGGCCACGTCTACCAGAACGTCGTCGGCACCTTCGGCCGCTGGTACAGCGACGTGATCTACATCGTCGCCATGCTGGCAGTCGGCCTGCACATCCGGCACGGCTTCTGGAGCGCCGCGCAGACCCTCGGCGCCAACAACGCCCGCCGCGACAAGGCGCTCAAGCTGACGGCCGACGGCCTGGCGCTGGTGCTGACGGCCGGCTTCCTGTCCGTCCCGCTGGCCGTGATGTTCGGAGTGGTGAAGTGAGCAACGCTGAATCCGGGAGCAACGCTGGATCCGGGAGCAACGCTGGATCCGGGAGCTACCTGGACTACGCCCTCGGCGAGCCGATCGTCGACACCAAGGCCCCGGCCGGACCGATCGAACAGCGCTGGGACCAGCGGCGGTTCGACGCCAGGCTGGTCAACCCGGCCAACCGGCGCAAGCACACCGTGATCGTGGTCGGCACCGGCCTGGCCGGCGGCGCGGCCGGCGCCACCCTCGCCGAACAGGGCTACCACGTCGTCCAGTTCTGCTTCCAGGACTCCCCGCGACGCGCCCACTCGATCGCCGCCCAGGGCGGCATCAACGCGGCCAAGAACTACCGCAACGACGGCGACTCCGTCCGCCGGCTGTTCTACGACACCGTCAAGGGCGGCGACTTCCGCGCCCGCGAGTCCAACGTGCACCGGCTCGCCCAGGTGTCGGTGGAGATCATCGACCAGTGCGTGGCCCAGGGCGTGCCCTTCGCCCGCGAGTACGGCGGCCTGCTGGACACCCGCTCCTTCGGCGGCGTGCAGGTCTCCCGCACCTTCTACGCCCGCGGCCAGACCGGCCAGCAGCTGCTGCTCGGCGCCTACCAGGCGCTCTCCCGGCAGATCGCGGCCGGGAACGTGGAGCTCCACCCGCGCACCGAGATGCTCGACCTGCTGGTGGTCGACGGCCGGGCCCGCGGCATCGTCGCCCGCGACCTGGTCACCGGCGAGATCCGCTCGTACACCGCGGACGCCGTCGTCCTCGCCACCGGCGGCTACGGCAACGTCTTCTACCTCTCCACCAACGCCAAGAACTCCAACGCCACCGCGATCTGGCGGGCCCACCGGCGCGGCGCCCACTTCGCCAACCCGTGCTTCACCCAGATCCACCCCACCTGCATCCCGCGCTCCGGCGACCACCAGTCCAAGCTCACCCTGATGAGCGAGTCGCTGCGCAACGACGGCCGGATCTGGGTGCCCAAGGCCCCGGGCGACACCCGCCCGCCCGGGCAGATCCCGGAGCAGGAGCGGGACTACTACCTGGAGCGGATCTACCCCGCCTTCGGCAACCTGGTGCCCCGCGACATCGCCTCCCGGGCCGCCAAGAACGTCTGCGACGAGGGCCGCGGCGTCGGCCCCGGCGGCCAGGGCGTGTACCTGGACTTCGCCGACGCCATCCGCCGGATGGGCCGGGACGCCGTCGAGGCCAAGTACGGCAACCTCTTCGAGATGTACGAGCGGATCACCGCCGAGGACCCGTACCGGGTGCCGATGCGGATCTACCCGGCGATCCACTACACGATGGGCGGGCTCTGGGTCGACTACGACCTCCAGACCACCGTCCCCGGGCTGTTCGCGATCGGCGAGGCCAACTTCTCCGACCACGGCGCCAACCGGCTCGGCGCCAGCGCGCTGATGCAGGGCCTCGCCGACGGCTACTTCGTCCTGCCGCCCACGATCAACGACTACCTGGCCCGCAACCCGGTGCCGGCCGTGCCCGCCGACCACCCGGTGCTCACCGAGGTCGAGGCCGAGGTCGAGGACCGGCTCAACCTGATCCTCTCCGTCGACGGCGACCGCACCCCCGACTCCTTCCACCGCGAACTCGGCGAACTCCTCTGGGAGGAATGCGGGATGGCCCGCGACGAGGCCGGGCTCAAGCGGGCGCTGGAGCGGATCCCGCAGCTGCGCGAGGAGTTCTGGCGCCGGATCAAGGTGCCCGGCACCGGTCAGGAGCTCAACCAGTCGCTGGAGAAGGCCAACCGGCTGGTCGACTACTTCGAACTCGCCGAACTGATGTGCCTGGACGCCCTGCACCGCGCCGAGTCCTGCGGCGGCCACTTCCGCACCGAGAGCCAGACCCCCGACGGCGAGGCCGCCCGGCGCGACGAGGACTTCTCCTACGCCGCCGCCTGGGAGTTCACCGCCACCGGCCAGGCGCCCGTCCTCCACCGCGAGCACCTCGACTTCGAGCACGTCCACCCCACCCAGCGGAGCTACGCATGAACCTCACCCTGCGCATCTGGCGCCAGGCGGGCCCGGACGCACCCGGCTCGATGACCACCTACCAGGTCAGCGGCATCAGCCCGGACATGTCCTTCCTGGAGATGCTCGACACCCTCAACGAGGAACTGATCACCCGCGGCGACCAGCCGGTCGCCTTCGACCACGACTGCCGCGAGGGCATCTGCGGCGCCTGCGGCATGGTCATCAACGGCCAGGCGCACGGCCCCGAGCGCACCACCACCTGCCAGCTGCACATGCGGCACTTCCGGGACGGCGACACCATCGACGTCGAACCGTGGCGGGCCTCGGCCTTCCCGGTGGTCAAGGACCTGGTGGTGGACCGCTCCGCCTTCGACCGGATCATCGGCTCCGGCGGCTACATCACCGCCCCCACCGGCAGCGCCCCCGAGGCCCACGCCACGCCCGTCCCCAAGGAGGCCGCCGACACCGCCTTCGAGCACGCCGAGTGCATCGGCTGCGGCGCCTGCGTGGCCGCCTGCCCGAACGGCTCGGCGATGCTGTTCACCTCCGCCAAGGTGGTGCACCTCAACGTGCTGCCCCAGGGCGCGCCGGAACGCTCCGCCCGGGTGCGGAACATGGTCGCGGCGATGGACGCCGAAGGCTTCGGCGGCTGCACCAACACCGGCGAGTGCGCCACCGCCTGCCCCAAGGGCATCCCGTTGCCCAGCATCGCGGCGATGAACCGGGAGTTCCTGCGGGCCGCCCGCGGCTGACCCTCCCCGCCCCGTGAACGGTCGGCCCCTCGCTCTGGTGCTCAGGCGGGGGGCCGACACCTGTTCCCCGTTCGCCGTCGCCGGGGCGTGCGGGCCCGATTCGCGCTACCCGTACGGGTGGTGGATCGCCGCGCGCGGTGCTTCCTGACGGAGAATCGCGCTACGGTGGTGCTCCGCTACGGAGGGAGGGCATATGCCCGAGGTTCAGTCCTGCTCCGGCTGCGGCGGGTCCGGGGGGACCCAGAAGACCGAGGCAACGGTCGAACTGGACGAGGAAGGAAGCATGGTGCCCAGTGTTCACACCTTCTGGTCACCGTGCGGTCGGTGCCACGGATCCGGGACGGTGATCGTCGGATGAGGTTGGTCTTCGAGTGCGTCGAGTGCGGTGGGCACTACCTGCCGCCGGAGGGCATGGTCTATCCGGACGGGCCGGCCTCGCCGGTCTGGTGCACCTCCTGCCAGACGTCCAAGCACCGGGCGGGCCTCCGGGAGGACCCCCTGCTCGCCCGGATCGCCCTGGCCGCCGCCCGGGCCGCGCTGGCTCGACGCACCGCCGAGGCCACCGAACCGGCCGCCACCGGCCGCGGCGACGTCCGCCCGTCCCGGCCCCCGCTGTCCCGCCGGGCCCGTTCCGGTCCGGGTGGGGTGCGCGGCAAGCTGGGCTGAGGCCCGGTTCCTGTCCCGGCCGACTCCTCTGCCGTGCCGGTCCCTGTTCCGTGCCAGGTCCTCTGCCGTACCGACTCCTCCGCCGTGCCGGAGCCTTGTGCCCGGCCGTGGACCGGGCCACCGGCGTCAGAACAGCGCCTCCTGGGTGTCCGGCTCCGGCGGGCGGATCCGCTCCTGGAGGAGCAGGCCGTCGGAGGCCCGGCCGGTGACCGGCGTGAGCGTCCAGCCGGTCAGCCGCCGGGTGTCCAGCAGCAGCGGGCCCGAGCCGTCCGGCTGGTCCAGGAACAGGTGCCGGCCCACCGGTGGGCGCAGCGTGCCCGCGATCACCGCGCCGTCGGCCAGTCCGGCGATCTCCCGGTAGGCCTCGGGGGCGCCGCCGGCCAGGCCGTAGCGCTCCACGTGGTCCACCACCGGGCGGTCGGCGAGCAGCTCCACGGCGTGGCCGTACAGCAGCCGATGCGCCTGCGCCCGGGCCCCGGTGAGCACCGTACGGCGGTACGGCGCGTCGCCGTGCGCCCACCAGTGGTCCGTCTTGAGCCGGGACTTGTACCGCTCGCGGGCCATCCCCGAGGCGGCCACGGTGAGTTCGGCGCGGCGCACCGCGGGCAGGCCGCCGCGCGCGGTGAACGCGTAGGCCAGCGCGCCCTGTTCGAGCAGCCGGCTGTCGCCGCGCTGCTCGGCGGTCAGGCCGACCTTCAGCAGGCCCTCGCCGAACCAGGCGAGGTAGAGCAGGTAGGTGCGGCCGTCGTCGAGGATCTGGTCCCGGGCCAGCGCCAGGCCGCGGTCCACGCTCTGGCAGGCCGGGCACTGCGTCGCGGCGCCGGCCGGCTCGATCACGGCGCGGTGCGGGCAGGGCGTGCGCTCCGTCGCCCCGGCCAGCCAGGCCCCGACGCAGCGGCGCGGGCCGGCCAGCAGCCAGCCGACCTCCGTCCCCGGCGCGACGGCGCGCTCGTGCACCTGTGTGCCGCGCACAGCGCCGAGCAGGGCCCGGCCGTCGTGCCAGCTCAGGCCGGTGGAGACCCAGCCGGCCGGCCGGTCCGGGTGCTGGGGTACGGGGATCGTCACGGACATCCCTCCCTGGGGTCCTGCTCGGGGTCGTCCTGGATCTTCCTCGGGTCCTCGATCCAGGTGAGGCTACCCGGTGGCACTGACAATGCCGTCCGGCCGGGCGAAGTACATAAGCAACTTAGATAAGTTGCTGATACATTCGCCCCCATGGCAGCAGTGGAGTCATCCGACGGCCTCGACGTGGCCGCCCTCGCCGACGCCCTGGAGCAGTTCACCGGGATGTTCATCCGCCTCGCCTCGGTGGAGAAGCTGAGCTTCACCACCCTCGGGGTGCTGCACACCCTCGCCGGGCGCGGCCCGCTGCGGCTCTCCGAACTCACCGCGAGCGAGCAGGTCACCCAGCCCGCCATCACCCAGCTGGTCACCCGGCTGGAGCGCGACGGCCTGGTCCGCCGCGGACCCGACCCCACCGACCGCCGCGCCGTCCTGGTGCACCTCACCCCCGCCGGACGGGCCGTCGTCGACCGCCGCCGCGGCGACCGGGTCGCCCGGCTGACCGCCCTGACCGGGCACCTGGACGAGCACCGGCGACAGAGCGTCGCCGCCGCACTGCCCGCGCTGCTGGAGATGGCCGCGCTCGGCGCCGCGCACCCCGACGGCCCGCCGCCACCCCGACCGTCCCGCTGAGACGAGCCCGGCAAGGAGCCCCGGATGACCAGCGCACCCTTCCCGCTCTCCCCCACCCCGATCCACCTGGCCGACGCCGTCCTCGACGACCTGCGCGAACGCCTCGCCCGCACCCGGGCCCCGCTCGGCGATCCCGACGACTGGTCCTACGGCGTCCCGCGCGGCTACCTCGCCGAACTCCTGGCGTACTGGCGCGACGGCTACGACTGGCGCCGCGCCGAGGCCGCGATCAACGCCCACGAGAACTACGTCGCGACGGTCGACGGCACCCCTGTGCACTTCCTGCGCCGGCCCGGCGTCGGCCCGCGGCCCGTCCCGCTGATCCTCACCCACGGCTGGCCCTGGACCTTCTGGCACTGGTCCAAGGTGATCGACCCGCTCGCCGACCCCGGCGCCCACGGCGGCGACCCGGCCGACGCCTTCGAGGTGATCGTCCCGTCCCTGCCCGGCTTCGGCTTCCCCGGCCCGCTCACCGGCTTCCCGGACGTCAACTTCTGGAAGGTCGCCGACCTCTGGCACACCCTGATGACCGAGACCCTGGGCCACCGGAAGTACGCCGCCGGCGGCTGCGACATCGGCGGGATCGTCTCCAGCCAGCTCGGCCACAAGTACGCCGACCGGCTGTACGGCATCCACATCGGCTCCGGGCTCCCGCTCGACTTCTTCAACGGCCCCCGCGCCTGGGACTTCGCCCGAAACCGGCCCCTCACCGACGACCAGCCCGCCGAGGTCCGCGCCCGCGTCGTCGAACTGGACCGCCGCTCGGCCTCCCACCTCGCCGTCCACACCCTCGACGGCGCCACCCTGGCCCACGGGCTGAGCGACTCACCCGCCGGACTGCTCGCCTGGCTGCTGGAGCGCTGGAACGCCTGGAGCGACAACGGTGGCCGCCTGGAGAGCGTCTTCACCAAGGACGACCTGCTCACCCACGCCACCATCTACTGGGCCAACAACTCCATCGGCACCTCGATCCGGTACTACGCCAACGCCAACCGCCACCCCTGGCGCCCCTCCCACGACCGCACCCCGGTCGTGCAGGCCCCGGTCGGGCTCACCTTCGTCGGCTACGAGAACCCGCCCGGCGTCCACACCGCCGAGGAGCGCGTCCGGGCGTTCGTCAGCGGCCCGCAGGCCGCCTGGTTCAACCACGTCAACGTCAACGCCCATGACCACGGCGGCCACTTCATCCCCTGGGAGAACCCCGACGCCTGGATCGACGACCTGCGCCGCACCTTCCGAGGCCGTCGGCCGTGAACCCGGCGCCGCCGCCGGCGCCGTTGGGACGCGTGCCGCCCGAGGCGCGGGCGGAGCCGCCCGCGGGCGAACCCGCCCCGTCCGCCCGGCGACCGTCGCCGGGCCGACGGGCCGTCACCGGGCCGTGGCCGTGGGGCGGTAGCGGTGCAGGTCGCGGGGGCTTGGCCGGGCGGGGCGTTCACGTTCTATTGTGGCGGGCGCGGTCGGCGGTGTCACCGGGAGGTGGCGCGGGGTGGCCGGGTCGGTGTGAGCGCGAAGGGGTGGCTGGTGGCGGGGCGTCGGAACACTGGGGTGCTGGCGGTCTGGGCGGAGGCGCAGCGGCAGCAGCAGCGCCGGGAGGAGGCCCGTTGGCGCGCCGAGGCGGCGGAGTTGCGCCGGCACGAGCGGGCCCAGCGGGAGGCGCAGCGGGCGGCGGCCCGGAACGAGCGGGAGGCGCAGCGCGCGTACCAGCAGTCGCGGGAGGCGGAGGCGGCCGCGCGGACGGCCGAACTGGACGCCCGGGTGGAGGAGTTGCGCGGGTTGCTGGCGGCCGGGCTGGCCGCGCCGGGGTTCGGGCCGCAGGCGTTGCTGGCGCCGCGTCCGGTGCCACCGTTCGATCCGGGGCCGCTGGGCGAGCCGGTGCCGATGCCGGACCAGACGTCCGCCGCCTACTTCGTGCCGCCGCCGGACGGGGCGCAGGCCCGCAACGGCGGGGTGCGCCGGCAGTACGAGCAGTACCTGGCCCAGGCCCGTGCCCGGTTCGAGCAGGACTGGTACGCCGCGCAGGCGCGGGAGGCGGACCGGCAGCGCCGGCTGGCCGCCTACCACCAGGAGTACCTGGTGTGGGCGGAGGGCTTCCGCCGCCAGGAGGAGGAACGCGGGGCCGGCACCGAGGAGTTGCTGCGGCGGCTGCGGGCGGGTGAGCCGGAGGCGGTGCAGGAGTACTTCACGGCGGGGCTGTACGCCTCGGCGGCCTGGCCGGAGGGCTTCCCGCACCGGGTGGTCGCGGCCTGGGAGGCGTCGAGCCGTCAGCTGGTGGTGAACTGGGAGCTGCCCGGCCCGGACGTGGTTCCGGCGGCCGGGCGGGTGCGGTACGTGAAGGCGGACGACCGCGAGGCCGAGGTGGCCCGGCCGGCGACCGAGCGCAAGGCGCTGTACCGGGAGGTGCTGGCGCAGTCGGCGCTGCGGGTGGCGGTGGAGCTGTTCCGGGCGGACCGGGACGGGATGCTGGACTCCGTGGTGCTGAACGGCTTCGTGCTGGGCATCGACCCGGCGACCGGCCGGGAGGCGGAGCGCTTCCTGTCGACCCTGACCACGACCCGGGCCGAGTTCTCCGGGCTGGCGCTGGACCGGGTGGCGCCGGTGGAGTGCTTCCAGGGGCTGGGCGGCAAGCTGTCGGCACGACCCGAGCGGCTGGACGAGGTGAAGCCGTACCGGCTGCCGGAGTCGGTCGGCGGGGGCCTGGCCGGGCACTTCGGCGGGGACGAGCCGGACCTCTTCGAGATGGACCCGCTGGAGTTCGAGGACCTGATCGCCGAGTTGTTCCGGCTGCGCGGCTTCCGGGTGATGACCACGGCCCGCAGCGGCGACGTCGGGGTGGACGTGGTCGCCGAGGACCTGGACCCGGTGACCGGCGGCAAGATCGTGATCCAGGCCAAGCGCTACAAGAAGACCGTCCCGCCGACGGCCGTGCGCGACCTGGAGTCCACCGTCCGCCACCACGGCGCGATCAAGGGCATCCTGGTCACCACGGCGGGCTTCGGCAAGGGCTCGTACAACTACATCGAGGGCAAGCCGCTGACCCTGGTGAGCGGGCCGGAGCTGGTGGAGCTGCTGGCCGAGCAGGGACTGCGCGGTCGGCTCGGCGGCGGAGGCGGCGGAACCAGCGGAGCCAGCGGCAGCGATGGCGGTGGCGGAAGCGGTGGCGGCGGCCGGAACGGCGACAGCGGCGCGAACGGCGAGTCGGGTGGCGCTTCGCACCGGACGGCCGAGGGTGCCGGGCCCGCGACCCCGCCCAGCAGCGTGACGGTCAGTTGGCAGAGCCGGACCGCCGGCGGGGACCCGGTGGAGCTGGACGTCAGCGCGTTCCTGTGCGCCCGCGGCCGGGTGTTGAGCGACGAGCACTTCGTGTTCTTCAACAACCCGCAGGATCCGGACGGCGCCGTCCGGCTGTACCCGACCCACTCGGTGCCGGGCGAGCCGGCCCGGGCGGCGCGGCTGAGCCTGGACCTGCACCGGCTGCCGGCCGCCGTGGACGAGGTGGTGCTGGCGGTGTCCACCGAGGAGGAGGAGCCCCCGGCTCTGCCGCTGGGCTACGTGTACGGGCTGGCCGTCGCCGCCGAGTACGGGCCGGGCGCGGACGGCCCGGCGAAGTGGCCGGGTGCCAACGGCGGCATACCGGACTCGGCGATGCTGCTGGGGAGCTTCCGACGGGCGGCCGGCGGCTGGCAGTTCGGTCCCTCGGCGCGGGCGGTGACGAACGGTCTGACCGGGCTGGCGACGGCCTTCGGCGTCGCGGTGGAGTGACGTCGTGGCGTGACGCGGTGGGGTGACGTCGCGGAGTGACGCCGCCGGGACCACCGGAGCCCTTGGGTCTCGGGGCAACAGGTCATACCTGAGGAGGAGATCGCCCCCGCCGCCCCGCCGGGTCGGCGGGGGCCGACCCTCCGCTCGGCATACGCGTCGGGCTCGAACGGCTTGGGAGGATGGATCGGTAGGAATATCCGATTCATTCCCAGGAGTCTTCGTGACCTTCCCCGCAACCGCCGTCCGTACCGGCCTGGCGGCCGCCCGCGCCACCGGCCTCAACAAGGTCTACGGGGAGGGGGAGACCCGGGTCGTCGCCCTGGAC
>NZ_JBVJQR010000058.1:0-13921 GCF_055608425.1 Kitasatospora sp. NPDC036934
CCGGTGTTCCGGTCGACTGGTCGGGGTTCTTCACCGGGCGGGGTGCACGGCCCGTCGACCTGCCCACGTACGCCTTCGACCACCACCACTACTGGCGCGGTCGGCAGAGTGGTACCGATCGCTCCGCCACCGGCCACCCGCTCCTCACCTCGGTGGTCGAGGACCCGGAGAGCGGCCGCGTCACGCTCACCGGCCGGCTGGTCGGCGACCTGCCGCCCACCGGGGTCTGGGTCGAGCTGGCACTGCGCGCCGCCGACGAGGTCGACTGCACCGCCGTGGACGAGCTGGTGATCGACGCGGCCGTGGCGCCGGAGCGCGGTGCCGCCGCCCACCTGCTGGTCGTCGTAGACCCGCCCGGTGCCGACGGCCGCCGCGCGGTGCGCATCCACGCCCGCGCCGGTGAGGCCGCCGCCTGGGCCCGGTGCGCCCACGGCCTGCTCAGCCCGGCGGCCGGGCCCGTCTCCGGAGCCGCCGCCTCAGCCACCCCCGCCGGCCCGGACCTCGTGGTCGCCGACGACGAGGCCGAGCGCTACGTCCTTCATCCCGGGCTGCTGGCCGCCGCGATCGGCGGCCGGGACGTCCGCTGCTGGCACGGTGTCCGCGTCCACCGCAGCGGCACCGGCCGGGTGCGGGCGGCGGTCCCCGCCGACGGTCCCGGCCTGGTGCTCACGGACCGGGCCGGGCTGGTGGTCGCCACCGTGGACGCGCTGACCTGCGGGGACGTTCCCTCGGTGCGCCCGGCCGACGACCTGTACCGCATCGCCTGGTCGCCGGTGGTGCTGCCCGCCGCCGGAGCAGAGGCCCCGGACGTCGAGTACGTCACCGACGGGCTCCCGCTGCACGACGTGCTGAGCGCCGCTCAGCGGGCCCTCGCCGCCCGGTCCGAGGGACCGCCGCTGGTCGTGGTGACCCGGGGCGCGGTGTCGGTGGACGGGGAGGAGCCGTCGGAGGCGGCCGCCGTCTGGGGCCTGCTGCGGTCCGCCCAGTCCGAGCACCCGGGCCGGTTCGTCCTGGTGGACGCCGACCCGGCCGGCACCCCGGACACGAACCAGGCCCCGGCCGACTCCCCGAATCCCTTCCTGCCGCCGTCCCTGCTGGCCGCCGTCGCCGCCGCCGGCCTCCCCCAGCTCGCCCTGCGCGCCGACCGCGTGCTGGTGCCGAGGCTGGCCCCGGCGACCCCGGTCGCCGCACCCGCCGTCCCCGCAGGAGGAGCCGCCGCCACACCAGCCGGAGCCCCCGGCATCGCCGGCTGGCCCTCCGAGGGCACGGTGCTGATCACCGGCGGCACCGGCGCGCTCGGCGCCGTGATCGCCCGTCACCTGGCCGCCGAGCACGGCGTACGGGACCTGGTGCTGACCAGCCGCAGCGGCCCGAACGCGCCCGGCGCGGCCCGGCTGGTCGAAGAGCTGGCCGCGCTCGGCGCCCGCGCCGAGGTCGCGTCCTGTGACGTCGGTGACCGGGCGGCCCTGGCGGCGCTGCTCGCCGGATTGCCCGCCGACCGGCCGCTGCGCGCGGTGGTGCACGCTGCCGGGGCGCTCGACGACGGCGCCTTCACCGCGCTCGACGCGCGGCGTCTGGCGACGGTGCTGCGGGCCAAGGCGGACGCGGCCCGGCACCTGGACGAGCTGACCCGGGAGCACGAGCTGACGGCGTTCGTCCTGTTCTCCTCGGTCGCGGGCGTCTTCGGCGGCCCCGGGCAGGCCAACTACGCGGCCGCCAACGCGGCGCTGGACGCTCTGGCCCAGCGGCGCGCCGCCGTCGGACGGCCCGCCGTCTCGGTGGCCTGGGGGCCGTGGGACCTCGACGGCGCGGGCATGGCCGCCTCGGCCGATCTGCGCCGGGTGGCCCGCGAGGGCTTCGGGGCGATCCCGGCCGCGCGCGGCATGGCGCTGCTGGACACGGCCGTCGTGAGCGGCGAGCCCCTGCTGGTCGCCTGCCCACTGGATCTGGACGTGGTGCGACGGCAGGCCCCCGTACCGCCGCTGCTGCGCGCCCTGGCCAAGCGGGGCGACCGGCGCGGGCCGGAGGAGGACGGCGGTGCGGCGGTGCCGGTCGACGAGTTGGCCGCGCTGCCGGCCGCCGACCGGCGGGCCCGGGTACTGGACCTGGTGCGCGGCCGTATCGCCACCCTGCTGGGCCTGGACGCGCCGTCGGCCGTCCGGGACGACGCACCGCTGCCGGAGCTGGGCTTCGACTCGCTCAGCTCGGTCCAGCTGCGCAACCAGCTCGATGCCGCCACCGGCCTGCGGTTGCCGCCCACCCTGGTCTTCGACCACCCCACCGCGCGGTCTCTCGCCGAGCGGATCCTGGCCGAGCTGCTGCCCGAGGAGGCGGGCGGCACGCCGGACCGGCCGGTGCAGGCGGGCGCCACGGGGCCCCGTCTCGCCGAGGACGCCGTCCTGCCCGAGGACATCCGGCCCGCCGCCGAGGTCGTGACGGCCGCCGAGCGCCCGCGCGAGGTGCTGCTGACCGGGGCCACCGGCTTCGTCGGCGCGTTCCTGCTGCGCGATCTGATGCGCGACACGGACGCGTTGGTGCGCTGCCTGGTCCGGGGGGCCGACGTGGCGGACGCGCGGGAACGGCTGACCGAGAACCTGCGCTGGTACGGGCTCCTGGACGACATCGACCCGGACCGGCTGGACGTGCTGGCCGGAGACCTGGCCGGGCCGCTGCTCGGTCTGGGCGCCGAGGTGTTCGACGGCCTGGCCCGCTCGGTCGACCTGGTCGTCCACGCGGCCGCCCAGGTCAACTGGCTCCAGCCGTACTCCGCGCTGCGGGCGGCCAACGTCGGCGGGACGACGGAACTGCTGCGCCTGGCGGCCCGGCACCGCAGCGTGCCGCTGCACTACCTGTCCACCACCGGGGTGTTCGCCCAGGCGGTGGAGGCCGGGGTGCCGCTGCGCCCGGAGGACCCCACCGGGCCGCCGGAGGAGCTGCGGACCGGCTACACCCGGAGCAAGTGGGTGGCCGAGCAGGTCGTCGGCCTGGCCCGCGAGCGCGGGCTGCCGGTGACCGTCCACCGGGTCGACCTGGTCTCCGGCGACCAGCGCAACGGCGCCTGCCAGACCCGGGACTTCGTCTGGCTGAGCATCAAGGGCTTGCTCCAGGCCGGTGCCGTTCCGACCGGTCTCGGTGGTGGCTTCCAGCTGGTGCCGGTGGACTACGTCAGCGCCGCCGTGCTCGCCCTCACCCGGCGCCCGGACGCGGTGGGCCGCACCTTCCACCTGTCGGGCCGCGCCCCGGTGACGTTCGCCGAGATCGTCGGCCATCTGCGCTCCTTCGGACGCGAGTTGGTCGAACTGGAGCCCGCGGCCTGGCGCGAGCGGGTCACCGCCGACCCGGACAACGCGCTCCTGCCGCTGCTGGAGTCCTTCGAGGCGGTCTCCGGCGACCGGGCCACCGACGTCTACCTGCCCATCGACAGCTCGCTGACCGACGCCGCGCTGGCGGACACCGGGGTCGTCCGGCCCGCGCCGACCCGGGAGCTGTTCCGTACCTACCACGCCTTCTTCACGAGGACCGGTTACTTCCCGCCGCAGTGAACACCGGCCCCCGTTCCCACCGCAGTACGGCAAGAAAGAGGACAGTCATGCTCATCACCCGCGATCCGGGTACCCGCCTGCTCGAAGTACCGCTGGACGGCCACGCGCTGGCCGTGGAGGACATCGTCTCCATCGCCCGGAACCCGTCCGGCCGACTCGTCACCCTGGCCGCCGGGGCGGCCGAGGCGATCGCCGCCTCCAACGCGCTCAAGCACCGGCTGCTCGACTCCGGCACCCCGATCTACGGGGTGACCTCCGGGTTCGGCGACAGCAGCACCCGGCACGTCTCCAAGCGCAAGACCGCGCTGCTCCAGGAGAACCTGATCCGCTTCCTGTCCACGGGCACCGGCCCCAAGGCGCGCGCCGACGTCGTCCGCGCCACCATGGCGGTCCGCGCCAACTGCCTGGCCCGCGGCGTCTCCGGGGTGCGGCCCGAGCTGGTCTCGGCACTGATCGACCTGCTCAACGCGGACATCCTGCCGCAGATTCCGGAGCGCGGCTCGGTCGGCGCCAGCGGCGACCTGGTGCCGCTGAGCTACCTCGCGGCCGCGCTCACCGGGGAGGGAACGGTCACCCACCAGGGGCGCTCCAAGCCCGCCGCCGAGGCCCTCGCGGACGCCGGCCTCACCCCGTTCACGCTGGAGGCCAAGGAAGGGCTGGCCCTGGTCAACGGCACGTCGTTCATGTCCGGATTCGCCGTCCTCGCCCTGCACGACGCCCGGGAGCTGGCCTTCACGGCGGACCTGTGCACCGCGCTCACCAGCCAGGTCCTGCTCGGCAACCCGGGGCACTTCGCCGCCTTCCTGTTCGAGGCCAAGCCGTTCGACGGCATGCTGGACAGCGCCGCCACCGTCCGGGCGATCCTCCGTGACGACACCGGCACCGACCTGGGCCTCCTCCACCCCGACGCCGACTTCGCCGAGCTGGAGCGGCCGGTCCAGGACCGCTACTCCATCCGCTGCGCGCCGCACGTCACCGGCGTGCTGCGGGACACCGCCGACTGGGCCCACCGGCTGCTGTCCGTCGAGGTCAACTCGGCCAACGACAACCCGCTGTTCGACGTCGCCACCGGCTCCGTGGGCAGCGGCGGCAACTTCTACGGCGGCCACGTCGCCCAGGCGATGGACGCCCTGAAGACGTCCGTGGCCGGCGTCGGCGACCTGCTGGACCGCCAGCTCGCCCTCGTCGTCGACGAGAAGTTCAACAACGGCCTGACCCCGAACCTCATCCCGGTGCTCGGGCCGGAGGACTTCGAGGCCGGGCTCTTCCACGGCTTCAAGGGCATGCAGATCACCGCCTCCTCGCTGGCCGCCGAGGCGCTCAAGTGGACGATGCCGGCCGCCTCGTTCTCCCGCTCGACCGAGGCGCACAACCAGGACAAGGTCAGCATGGGCACCATCGCCGCCCGCGACGCCCGGTCGGTGGTCGAACTGGTCCAGCGGATCGCCGCCATCCACCTGATATCCCTGTGCCAGGCGGCCGACCTGCGAGGCCTGGAGGTGCTCAGCCCGCCGAGCCGGGCCGCGTACGACGAGGTGCGCGCGGTCTGCGCGTTCCTGGAGGGCGACCGGCCGATGGACGTCGACATCGAGCGGGTGGCCGTGCTGATCCAGTCGGGCCACCTGCGCCGCGCCGTCGAGCCGCACACCCGCGGGACCGAGCAGCCGCAGGGGGCCAGGTGAGCCCGGCGGTGGCTGCCGAGGCCCGGGTGATCGGCCGGCGGCGGGCGGACGGCAGCTGGCTCCTGCGGGTCGCCGAGGAGCTGGGGGAGTACCCGCCGACGCTCGCCGACACCCTGCTGGACCGGGCGGCCCGCCACCCCGACGCGGTCCTGGCCGCGGAGCGGGACGGCGACGGCTGGCGGAGCCTCACCTACGGCGCAGCGGCCGAGGCGGCCGCCGCGCTGGGCCAGGCCTACCTGGACCGCGGGCTCGGCCCCCGCAGCCCGGTGCTGCTGCTGTCCGGCAACTCCCTGGACCACCTGCGGCTCACCCTCGCCGGCTACCTCACCGGGGTCCCGGTCGTGCCGGTCAGCGCGGCCTACTCGCTGCGCAGCGCCGACCACGGCCGACTGCGGGCGTTCACCGAACTGGTCTGCCCGGGGCTGGTGTTCGCCGAGGACGGCGAGACGTTCCGGGCCGCCCTGGACGCCGTCCGGAGCACCGCCGACGCCCGGGCCGGCACCGCCGGTGAAGCGCCCGTGACGGTCGTCTCCCGCCGGCCCGGCCCGGCGGACCTGACGGTCGAGGCGCTCCGCGGCACGCCGGTCACCGGGGCCGTCCGGCGGGCCCACGAGGCCCTGACCCCGGACACGGTGGCGAAGATCCTGTTCAGCTCGGGCTCGACCGGCACCCCCAAGGGCGTGCTCAACACCCACGGGATGCTGTGCGCCAACCAGCAGATGATCCGGCAGATCTGGCCCTTCCTCGGTACCGAGCCGCCGGTGCTCACCGACTGGCTGCCGTGGAGCCACACCTTCGGCGGCAACCACAACCTGCACCTGGCCCTGGCCAACGGCGGCACCCTGTACATCGACGACGGATCGCCGGCACCCGGCCGGTTCGGCCGCACCGTCGAGGCCCTGCGGCAGCTGCCCCCCACGGTCTGCGTCAATGTGCCGGCCGGGTACGCCCTGCTCGCCCAGCGGCTGGAGAACGACCCGCCGCTGGCCGAGCGGGTCCTGTCGCGGGCACGGGTCCTCGTCTACGCGGGCGCCGACCTGCCCGACGCCCTGCGGGAGCGGCTGCGCGCCCTGGCCCGCAAGGCGACCGGCCGGGAGATCGATCTGGTGTCCTCGTGGGGTGCGACCGAGACCGGGCCGGCCGCCACCTCCACGTACGGCGGCGTCGGCGAGGGCATCGGGATACCGCTGCCGGGCGTCGAGCTGAAACTGGTGCCGCACGGCGGAGCCGTCGAACTGCGCGTACGGGGAGCCTCGTTGACCCCGGGCTATGTCGGCGCAGAGCTCGGCGAGATGCTCGACGAGGAGGGGTACTACCGCACCGGCGACGCCGCCCGGCTCCTCGACCCGGACGGCGACCCCCGCCGCGGGCTGCGGTTCGACGGCCGGATCGCCGAGAACTTCAAGCTCGGCAACGGCACCTGGGTGCAGTCCGGTCGACTGCGCAACGCGCTGCTATCGGCCGTCGGGGTGCTGTCCGACGCCGTCCTGGTCGGCAGCGACCGGCCCTGCGTGACGGCGATCGGCTGGCTGGCCCTGGACCGGGCCAACGACCTGCTGGGCACCCGGGCCGCCGACGCCGCCGAACTGTTCCACGACGAGGGGCTGCGCCGCCACCTGGCCGGGGGCCTGGCGGGCCTCAACGCGGGGGCGGGCTCGGCCTCCCGGGTCGAACGGCTGGTGCTGGTCGCCGAACCACCGAGCATGGACGGCGGCGAACTCACCGACAAGGGCTACCTCAACCAGCGGGTGGTGGTGGAGCGGCGTGGCGCGGCCGTCGAGCTGCTCTACGCCGAGGAGCCCGACCCCGGGCGGGTGATCGTCGCCGGCCGCTGACCCGCCGCCGTTCCGGCCAGCCCGCTGCCGGACCGGCCCCGTCCACCGGGCCACCCGTCCGGGCGACGAGCTCGGCACCCCGGCCCGGGCCGGGGCCCGAACCGGGGCGCCGAGCGCCCGCTCACTCGCAGAGCCGCCGCATGGCCGCCCGCAGCCGCAGCAGTTCGGGCGCCACCGGGCGCGGCCGGTCCGGGACCTCCGGGTAGCCGTCCCGGCCCGCCAGCGCGGCCCGCTTCGCGACCTGCCGACCCTGCGGGATCCGCGCGTACGCGACCTCGCACAGCAGCGGCTGCCGGAACGCGAAGCGGCTGGTGCCGTCGGCGTCGGCGGGCGCGGGCCCCAGGATGCCGAGCCGGGCGAGCGTGTCCAGCGCGCCGTTCACCTCGTCCGTCCGCTCGCGCCGCAGCGCCGCGACCGCGTCCGGCCGGATGCCGTCGCCGAGCAGCGCCGCGTCCTGGAGCACCGCCTTGAGGTTCGCCGGCAGGGCGTCCAGCCGGGCCGCGACCACCCGGTGCACGGCCGACGGCACCTCGCCCAGGGTGGGGGAGCGGGGCGCCGGCTCGGCGGTGTCGAGCCGGCGCAGTGCCAGCCGGACGAACTCCGTCACGAACAACGGGTTCCCGCCGGCCAGGGCGGTCACCGACTCGACCAGCTCGCGCACCAACCCGGGCGGCGTGGCCGCCGGGCGCTGCGCGGTGATCACCGTCCTCGCCAACCGGGCGACGGCGGCATCGGACAGCGGCGCCAGTGTGACGGTCGTCAGCGCCCCCGCGGTGTCACGCCAGTCCGGCCGCCGGGCGAACAGCTCCGGGCGCGCCGTGGCGACCACCATCAGCCGGGACCGGCCGGGTGCGGCGACCAGCCGGCCGACGGCGTCGAGCAGGCGCTCGTCCGCCGAGTGGAGGTCGTCCACCAGCATGATCACCGTGCGTTCGGCGGCCAGCCGCTCCAGCAGGGTGTGCCAGGCCGCGATCACCTCCTCCGCCCCGGCGGTCCGCTCGTGGTCCGGCACGTGCCCGATCGGGACGACCAGGTGCTCGAACAGGTGCCGTGCCTCGGCGGGGCTCTCGGCCACCCGCTCGACCGTCTCCCACAGCCTGGTCCGGGCGGTGCCCGGCAGGTCGTCGGGGCGGATGCCGCAGGCCGCCGAGAGCTCCGCGGCCACGAACCGCAACGGGCTCTCGTCGACGGCGCACGGCACGAGGTGCGCCAGCAGCGGCCGCGCCGCCGGATCGGACCGGGCGGTCAGGCGCTCGAACGCGTGGAGCATCGCGCTCTTGCCCATACCGGCCTCACCGACGACGAGCACCACGCGCGGATCGCCCGGTCCGGCGGCGAGCAGGCCCGTCATGGCGTCGAGCCCCTCGGCCCGCTCCAGGGTGGGGAACCCCTCGTCGCGCACGCCGTTGGACCGCAGCCCGGCGACCTCCCAGATCGTCGAGTGGACGGAGGCGCGCCGGTAGTCGATCCAGTTGTCGGTCTGCTCCCTGGCCGACTCGCTGACCCAGATCTGGTCGTGCGGCACGAGCGGCAGCAGGGACAGCGGCCGGTCCAGGGCCGCGCCGGTCACGGCGAGCGATCCGGGCGCCTCCGGGCAGAACCGGACCAGCGCCTCGCCGGTGTCGATGGCCGCCCGCAGGACCAGCCGTTCGGCCGCCGCGTGCTTGAACCGCACCCGGTGCCGGACGGCGAGCGCCATCAGCACCGCCCGCATCGCCTCGTTGCTGCGGATGTGCCGGGCGCCGAAGACGACGAGCCAGGAGGAGCCGATCCGCGCCGACAGGGTGCCGCCGAACCGCTGCGCCTCGGAGCGCACGATCTCGTGCAGCGCCGTCATCACCGTGTCCAGGCGCTCCGGATCCGCGCCCGGGTGTCCGGCCGGGACGGACGCGTTGATCAGGACGACGGTGACCTCCCGGCGCTCCTGGGTGAAGTCCTCGGCGCCGGTCGGCGCATCGGCCGCCCCCGCGGCGCCCGTTGCTCCCGCCGTTCCCGTCCCGGTCCCCGTCCTGCCCCCGGTCCTGCTCCCGGTCCCCGTCGCGTCCGCCGGTACCGGTGGTACGGTCCGGGCCTGCGACGGCGGGCACTGGGCCGGGGGCCGGATCCGGACGCTGCCGGGCAGGGGGGTGTACTCCAGCGCCGGGTCGTCGGTGAGGATCGCCTGTTGGACGTTCTGCAGCTCGCGCCCCGGGTCCAGGCCCAACTCCTCGGCCAGGTGGGCCCGGACGGAGTGGTAGACGCCGAGCGCGTCGGACTGCCGGCCGCTGCGGTGCAGGGCCAGCATCAGCTGTCCCGCCAGTCCTTCGCGGCGCGGGTGCGCCCGGCTGAGCTCCTGGAGCTCCGGAAGCACCGCCAGGTGCTGCCCCAGGGCGAGTTCGGCGTCGAAGTGCTCCTCCAGGACGTCCAGCCGTGCCGTCCCGGCCGCCGTCAGCTCGGGCCAGGCCAGGCCGATCCCGGCCTCGGCGAGGTCGGCCAGGGCGTCCCCGCGCCACAGGTCCAGGGCCTCGCGCCAGCTCTGGGAGGCCGCAGCCACCGCGCCCTCGCGCATCCGCGTCCGGCCTGCCGCCACCAGTTCCTGGAAGCGGTGCAGGTCGATCGCCCGGGGCTCGACCTCCAGGACGTATCCGGGGGCGCGGGAGAGCAGCGCCGGCGCGTCCGGCGCGGGCCGCCGGGTGTCGGCGAGGAGCAGGTTCCGCAGCTGCCAGACCGCGTTCTGCACCATCTTGCGGGCCGAGGGGGGCGTCGGGCCGTCCCACAGCGCGGAGATGAGCTGGCTGGTGGCCGTCACCTGGTTGTGGCGCAGCAGGAGGTAGCCGAGTACGGCGCGTTGGTTGATGCCGCTGAGGGGCTGGGGTGTGTTGTGCCGCAAGACCTCCAGTGGTCCCAGCACGTTGAACCGCAGCTCGTCGGGGTGGCCGCCGGTCGTCATGCGGCCAGCCGCAGGACGGCGTCGGCCTCGTCCAACACGGGCGAGTGGCTGAGGACGGCCTGTTCCAGCGCCCGCGACCGGGGGCCGGGAGCCGTGCGGCCCCGCTCCGCGAGGGCGGACTTGGCGCGCCGGTAGACCTCCAGGGCGTCCGCCTGGCGCCCGCTGCGGTACAGCGCGACCATGAGCAGCCGGCACAGCCGTTCGCGGGCCGGGGTGGTGGTCGTGGCGGCGCTCAGCTCGGCGAGCACCTCGCGGTGGCGACCCAGCATCAGGTCGGCCACCACCCGGTCCTCCAGGGCGTTCCAGCGCGCCTCGCGCAGGGCCGCCAGCTCGGGCCAGTCGACGCCCGCCTCGGCGAGGTCGGCCAGGGCGTCCCCGCGCCACAGGGACAGGGATTCCCGCAGGGTGGCGGAGGCGGTCGCCCAGGCGCGGTCGGCGAGCTCCCGCTCGGCGCGACGCGCCAGTTCCCGGTGGCGGCCGTAGTCGACGTGCCCCGGAGCCAGGTGGAGGACGTAGCCCCGCGGCTCGGTACGCAGGTCGATCGGGGCGCTGTCGCGGGGCTCGCGCCCGGCGCGGATCCGCCGCAGCCCGGAGACGGCGTTCTGCAGGATCTTGCGGGCGGTGGCGGGCACGTCCGTCTCCCAGAGCGCCGAGACCAGGCGCGTCGTGCTGACCGGGGTGTTGGCGTGCAACACGAGGAATGCCAGGGCGGTCCGTTGCCGGATCCCGCCCAGTGGCACGTTTTCACCGTGGTGGACCGCTGTCAGTGGGCCAAGGATGTTGAAATGCAAGGAAGTTCCCGTCTGGTCGACCTACATTGCCGGAGGGTCCGCCCGACTCGTGGGTGAGTGATCCACCGCACCCGATCATGACGTCACCTCAGGGAATGGCCTGGGAGAAGCGGGGTTCGCGGAGGAGAACATCTTTGTTCGTTACTCCGGAGTAGCTCGCTGTGTCATTCTGGTGGCTTGACCTGGACTGACGTCAGGTCGTTGAGCGTTCACCAGTCGGATCGTAGGTGAAGCTAGGTCAGGTCGCACAGACGGGATCAGAAATCAGCCTCCGTCGATATGTTTTGCGTCGTCATCGGCTCGAATGGATTGAAAGTCCCTGCTCCGGGCATTGCGTCACAACCATCGGAGCGCTCCGTGGATATAGCTCCGGATGGCGATCGATCTCCGATTTTCACAGATCGTTCGCCGATGGGTCGGTTACCGGAAGGTAATGGTCTGCCTCCCGGCCCGGGAGCGGTTCCGGGCCGAAAACCCCCGCCCGGCACGGAGGCCGGTCCGATGGATCGGCCGGACGGACGACGAGACCCCACCCCGGCGGGCCCCGCACTCGCTTCGAACCGAGGGAACCCATCGTGTTCGATTCACGTCATGGACCTCGGAGAACACGCAGGTGCGATCGGGGGAGTGACGGTAGATGGACGTCAAGGCGGGCATGGCGAAGCTGGGCGGCAGGTCGCGGGTGGCGCTGGCCGCGGGGGTCGTGGTGGTGGCGGTGGCCGCCTGGGCTGTTCCGCCGGTCACCGGGTCGTTCGCCGCGCCCAAGCAGAACGCCGCGCACGAGCAGGAGCCGGCCACCGACAACCACGACGGTTCGCAGGGCTCCGGCGGCGCCGCGCAGCAGGGGGGTGTGCCGGAGGGCATCGCCCACGCCTCCGAGGCCGGGGGCAATGCCGTGAACATCACCATCGACGACGGTCCCGACCCGGTGTGGACCCCGAAGGTGCTCGACGTGCTCAAGCGGTACGGGGTGAAGGCGACGTTCTGCATGATCGGGCCGCAGGCCAAGGCCCACCCCGAGCTGGTGAAGCAGGTGCTGGCGGCCGGTCACCGGCTCTGCGACCACACCGTGCACCACGACACCACGATGGACAAGAAGCCCGTCGCCTACCAGGAGAAGGAGATCCTGGACGCGAAGAAGATGATCGAGGACGCCGCGGGCAGCCCCGGAGCGGTGCAGTACTACCGGGCCCCCGGCGGCTCGTTCACCCCCGACAGCCGGCGGATCGCCGCGGCGAACGGGATGCGCCCGCTCGGCTGGAACGTCGACTCCAAGGACTTCGAGAAGCCCGGCACGGCCGCCATCGTCGAGACGGTCAAGAAGGAGGTCCCCAACGGCCCGACCGTGCTGTTCCACGACGGCGGCGGCGACCGGCAGCAGACCGTGGAGGCGCTCGGCCAGGTGCTCGGCTGGCTGAAGGCCCAGGGCCGCGCCACCGGCTTCCCGGTCCGGACCACCTCCTGAGGCCACCTCCCGAGGCCGCCCCCGTGACACCGGCCCCGTGACACCGGCCCCCTGAGACCGGCCGCTGACCAGGGAGGCGCCCGCTGCCACCCGGCGGGGCAGTCGTACCATGTCCGGCCTGTGGGTTTGCCGAGGCGAGGAGAGGGCGGGCGGGTGGGCAGGGGCGCGTGGGCGGGCGGTCTGGGGCGGCTGGTGGGGGCGGCGGCCGAGCTGGGGGAGGCCGGGCGGCAGGCGGTGCTGCGCGGTGGCCGCTCGGCGGCGGGTGGGCGGTGGGCGCTGGCGGCGCTGAGCTCGGTCGCCCCGCCGGAGGTGCCGGCCACCGAGCCGTGGAAGCTGTCGCTTGGCACGCTGATCGGCCGTCACCCGCGGACACCGGCCGTGGCGCACAAGCTGCTCGGACTCCTCGACGGCTACGGCGCGGTGCACCTGGGGCCGGTGCGGGCCGGCTTCGACGGCGAGGAGGTCGAGTGGGACAAGGTCGTGGAGATCCGCACCCGCAACGCCTTCGAGGTGCTGACGACCAGTGCCCTGGAACAGGACGTGGACCGGATCCGCGAGTTCCTCCCGCCGGTGCCCGGCCGCAAGTGGGCCGTCACCAAGGCGGGGGAGGCGCTGGCCACCGTCGTCCTCGCGGCGCTCGAACGCGGCTCGGTCGACCAGCGGCTGGACGAGCTGACCGTACCGGCCCAGATCGTCCACCGCGGTCTGCTCGGCCGTCAGCGCACCCTGGAAGCGGGCTGCTTCGCCGCCGCCTCGCTGGTCATCGTGGGCCAGGCCCGGGAGAGCCTGATCGCGACCGCCCGCCGACGCGGCATCCCGGTGCGGCACGTCGAGGCGGAGGCGCAGCCCGACCGGGCGGAGCACGTGGTGGTGCTGCGCGAGCGCACCGACGCCGTCGCCCGGCTGCTGAGCCGGATCGAGCAGGACGAGCCGGCGGTGCCGGACGAGCCGGCGGCGGGCGGCGAGGTGGCGGCTGGGGAGCCGACGGTGTCGCTCGACAAGGTCCCGCCCCCGGCCGGGTGATCCGACCGCTCGTCGACGGAATCGACGGAACCGATGGAGGGGGGAGCAGCCTGAAGGGGCGAGGGTGACTGGAGGGACGGGACCCGCCGTGTTCCGCGGCGAGGACGTGCCCGCGCGGGAGCGGTTCGACTGCTGGCGGGAGCTGCTGGAGCGGACCAGGGCGTGTGAGGCGACCAGTGCCCACGCCGATGACTTCCGGGCGGAGCTGAGGCGCTCCGAGCTGGGAGAGGTGAGCCTGCTCGGGACGTCGTTCCCGTCGGTGCGGTTCCGGCGGACGGAGCGCATGGTGCGGCGCTCCGACGAGGGCGTCTACCACCTGTCGTTCCTGCAGCAGGGCACCATGACGCTGACCCGGGGCGCGGGCCGCACGGAGACGCTCCGACCGGGGGACCTGCACCTGGTCGACAGCTCCCACCCGTACGACCTTCAGGCCTTCGGCGGTTCGACGGCCACGGAGCCGGAGCCCCGGATCTCCGGCGTCGGCGTCGACTTCCCGGTGTCGCTGCTGCCGCTGCCCCCGCAGCGGCTGCGTGACCTGTTGGGCCGGGGGTTCTCCGCCCGGGAGGGGTCGGCGGCGCTGCTGGCGCAGTTCCTGGTCGGGCTGGACCGGCAGGCCGCCGCCCTGGGCCCGGCGGAGACGGCCCGGCTGGGCAG
>NZ_JBVJQR010000059.1:0-13435 GCF_055608425.1 Kitasatospora sp. NPDC036934
CAACCGCTCACCCGCAGGCGACTTGACCTGCCCCACCCTCGCCACACCACCATCAACGAGGCAGAGACAGCAAAGTCACCGGCATTGGGCCTAGCCTGAGCACGCACCTGTCGATTCCCCACCCGCACTGGCGAAAGTCGAGACCACCGTGAACCTGTTTCCGCGCAGAGCGATAGCCGTACCGTTCCTCGCGCTCGCTGTGGCGGGCTGCTCGGCAGCCGGCTCCGGGGCGGCGCCCACGCCGGCCGCGAGCCCGATCACCGCCTCGCCCACCCAGGTCGGCGTGCCGGCGCAGGCCCCGACGACGACCACCGCCCCGACGGCGGGTGGGACAGCGGCCTCGGCCGGTCCGGCTCAGGTGCTGGAGGCCTGGCTCGCGGATGTCTACCGCGGGGACGTCGACCAGGCGTGGGCGCTCACCCAGTTGCCCCCGGCCACGGGCGGCGCCTCCCCGCAGCAGGACCCGAAGGCGGCGTTCACGCGGGTGGTGAACTCCCTGCACCAGAATTTCGCCCAGGCCGTCCACACCCCGGACTTCCGGGTCACCCACCAGGAGCCGAAGGCCGGCGGCCAGAGCGTCGTGACCGACGCGGACGTGACCGTGGACGGCCACACCTTGCGGCAGGCGATCCTCAGTACCAAGCAGGGCTCCGGCCAGGTGCAGCTCGCCCTCACCTTCACCCTCGGCCAGGTCAAGGGCGACTGGCGCCTGGTGAACCTCGGCATGGACATCGACGCCTCCGTCTCGGCCACCGGCGCCGCCGGATGAGCTGACGGACGTCCCGCTGCCGCGCTGAGCGCCGCTCAGCGCCGCGTGGCCGCCGTGGTGTCGTCCACGCCGTCGAAGGTGTTGTGCTCAGCCCCCCCGGCGGACCCGGTCGACGGCGGCGCCCGTACGACCGCCGGACGGACGAGGTGTCGGGGGTGGTCGACCAACGGCCCCGTTCGCCGGGAGCCGCCGGTGGGTGCTGGGCTTGACCTGGTCCGCGACGAGGCCAACGGTTCTCCCCGCGGTCAAAGGTTTCGGGACAGGCCGAAACGCCGTGGAGCAGTTGTCGATTCCCGTGGACGGCTGAAGCGCGGCGCGGGGGCCGGTGTCCTGGATGGCCCCTCGGCCGGTCGGCGATTCCGTATTCGGAGGTCCCGTCAGTTGGCTGCCAGGACCTCCACGCCGAGCGCTTTGAGTTGCTCGACGACGGCGTCGTCCGGGGCGGCGTCGGTGATCAGCCCGCTGATCTTGTTCCAGGGCATGACGCGGAACCGCGAAGCGGTGCCGATCTTCTCGGACGAGGCGAGGATGTAGGTTTCCGCGGCCCGTGCGGCCAGGGCGCGCTTCATCGCGGCCTCCTCCGCGTCGCCGGTGGTCAGGCCCGCGTCGGGGTGCACGCCGGTGACTCCGATGAGGCACAGGTCGGCGGAGACGTTCTGGGCGGCCTCGACCGCGGCCGCGCCGCAGGCGACCGCGGAGTGCTTGAAGATGCGGCCGCCGAGCAGGAAGAGCTCGACCTGAAGGTGTTCGAGCAGGGCGGCGGCGATCGTCGGACTGTGGGTGATCACGGTGCAGGCCAGATCCTGCGGGAGTGCGTGGGCGACAGCCAGGGCAGTGGTGCCGCCGTCGAGGATCAGCGCGCCGCCCGGCCGCACCAGCCCGGCGGCCACCGCGGCGACCTTCTGCTTGCCGCCGGGGGCCACGGCTTGCCGGGCGGCGTAGTCCGCCACTGCCGGGGAGACCGGCAGTGCCCCGCCGTAGACCCGCTGGCAGAGTCCCTCGGCCGCGAGATCGCGCAGGTCGCGCCGCACGCTGTCCTCGGAGATCCCCAGTTCGGCGGCGACGTCCTTGGCGACGACCTTGCCCGCACGGGCGAGCAGGCCCAGCAGGTGGTCACGACGTTCTGCAGCCAGCATCCGTATTCTCTCCTGTTCTTGCACGTTTCTGCATGTATCGTAGCGCCCCATGACCGACAAGCCCATGCTCATCCTGATCGCCGGGCCCTACCGCTCCGGCACCGACGGCGATCCGCAGGCCATGGCCGCCAATCTCGCCCGCCTCGAAGCAGCCGCCTGGCCCGTCTTCGCCGCCGGCCACCTCCCCGTGATCGGGGAATGGATCGCCCTGCCCGTCCTGCACTCAGCCGGCGCCGCCCCTACCGATCCGCTCGCCGATCAGGTGCTCTATCCGACCGCCGACCGTCTCCTCGCCCACTGCGACGCCGTGCTTCGCCTGCCCGGCGAATCCACCGGAGCCGACCAGGACGTCGCCACCGCCCGCCGCCGCGGTCTGCCCGTCTACCACGACGTGGCCGAGATCCCCCGCCGCACCCCGCAGGAGAGCGAGTGACAAGCCGCCCCGGCGTCGACACGCCCGACCAGCGCGGCCGTACCGCCCTCGACCAGGCCGGACGAGACCTGGACCGCAACCCCGACGTCGTGATCCGCGACGTCGAACTCACCTCCCAGGGCTGGCACGTCCTGCGCCGCACCACCTTCGACTACCGCCGCCGCGACGGACGCTGGGAAACCCAGCAGCGCGAGACCTACGACCGCGGCAACGGCGCCGTCGTCCTGCCCTACGACACCGAACGCGGCTGCGTCCTGCTCACCCGCCAGTTCCGCTACCCGGCCTACGTCAACGACCACCCCGACGGCATGCTCGTCGAAGCGGCCGCCGGGCTGCTCGACGCGGACGACCCGCCGACCGCCATCCGGCGCGAGAGCGCCGAGGAACTCGGCGTCACCCTCGGATCGCTCATCCATGTTCTCGACGCCTACATGAGCCCCGGCTCCGTCACCGAGCGCCTCCACTTCTTCGCCGCCTCCTACACCCCGGCCGACCGGACCGGGACCGGCGGCGGGCTCGAGGAAGACGGTGAGGACATCGAGGTCCTCGAACTGCCCTTCGCCGATGCCCTCGCGATGACCCGCGACGGACGCATCACCGACGGCAAGACCATCCTGCTCCTGCAATGGGCGGCCCTGGACGGACCCTTCGCCCACACGACAGGCGGCCACTGACGCCGAGGCCGCTCAGGGCGCGGTGGGGGCCGGGGCGAAGTAGTCGTGGAGCATCTCGGTGGTCCGAGCCGACTGGTGGGTCTCGCGGGGGGCGAACTCCTCCAACCAGGGCTTCACTTCGAGGATCGGGGTGCCGTCGTCGGCGTCCAGGTCGAGCTCCACCTGCCGCCCGTCGCCGACCTGCTCACGTCATCGACCTCCTTCCGCCGGCCCGCAGTCGGGCGAACTGAGGTGATGAACCGTGACGTTCGTGTCGTCCACGATGGCTGGCTGGCTGGCCGGCTGGCACCGCGCCAAGGCCAGCCCGCGGTTCGCGCGCCTGGACGCCCTGGTGATCGGCGAGGGCGAGACGCGCGTCACAGCCCTCCTCGGAGACGTCCACCGGCGCCGGGAGCTGCCGAAGGTGATGTGGCGCGACCGCCTGCTCGGCACCACCGCCGTCGGTACCCCGCGGCGCGGCGACACCACCCGCTGGCTCGCCCCCGACATCGACTCCCTCACCCTCGAACGCCGCTTCCTCGCCCAGGACCCGTTCCCGGCCGCCGACGGCCGCCGGGAAGCCAACCTCGTCTGCTCGCGCGGCTGCCCGTACGAGTGCGGATTCTGCGGCGCCGCCGCGTCCATGAACCCCGAGGTCAGCATCCGCACCCGCACCCCTGGCGGCGGGGGTGGGGTCAGGCGGTGTAGCGGGCCGTGCGGTACCCGCCCTCGGCGGTGCGCTCCACGTTCTCGTCGTCCCAGGTGTGGGGCACCGCCAGCTTCCAGCGCTTGCGCAGCACCTTGTGCTCCTCGCGGGTCCTGGTCACGTACCACTTGCCCATCCGGCACCAGGCCAGCGGCTCGTCGGCCTCCGTGGCCACGGCCCGGACCAGTTGTTGGGCGAACCGGGCCACCGTGGACTCCAGGTACTGGTTCATCCGGTAGGTGGCCTGGTCGCCGTGCTGGAACATGGCGTAGTCGGAGTCGCCTTGGGTGTGCAGCCGCCCGTCCTCCAGGACCACGGTGCCCTTGCGCGCCACCGGCTCCTGCTGGTCGTTCCGGGCGATGCCCGCGTTGAGCCGGTTCAGCAGGTTGGCCTTCTCCTTGGTCGCCTCCGGGATCTGGCCGCCGCCCGTGCCGCCCTGGGCGGAGTAGACCTCGTGGAGGTCGTAGTCGCCGGTGTAGAGGTACTGCTTCCAGTTCGGGTCGGTCTTCAGGGCGACCATCTCCGGTCCGCCGCCCGGCAGTTGCATGTCGAGCGGTACGTACGGCTCCTGGTTGGCGCCGGCGTGCACGGTACCCGGGGGGAGCGTCGTGGGCGGCTTGTCGATCCGCACGCCGAGCAGGCCCCCGGCGCCCCAGTGGCCGACGAAGCCGCTCAGGTCGTTGGCGTCCAGCCAGGCCAGGATGGCGGCCGGGTCGCCCTGGGCCTGTCCGGGGCCGGTGCCGTACTTCTTCTCGACGGAGCCGGGCTTGATCGACTTCTCCAGGATGGTGTGCGGCTTGGCCTTGGCGCCCTCCGCGATCCGCCGGATCGAGTACTCCCCGGTCTCCCGGATGGCGATGGTGTACTTGTGCTTCTTGCACACCGCCGAGATGGCGTCCAGGTGGTCCCGCCACACGATCTTCTGGAGAGCGCCCGCCCGCCTGCCCAGGGTGACGGTCCGCCCGTCGAAGGTGGCGGCCTCGCAGGCGGATTCCACGTTGTTCTCGTCCAGCATCCGCTGGACCACCGGCCGGTTCCCGGCCCGGTCGCCCGCCGCGCGCTGGAGCATCCGGCCGGCCGCCGCGTTGCCGACGGTGCGCTGAAGGTCCGCCACGGACTCAGGTGACTGCCGGGGTACGGCGCCGGCTCCCGGTCTCACCCTGGTGCCGCTCTGTCGGGCCGGGCTCGCGTCGTGATGGGAGTTCCCGGCCTTCTCCTGCTGCTTCCTCGCCTGCATGCTGCAACCTCCTCGGTCCCCTTCGCCCCCTTTATATACGGGAGTTCACCCGGAGGAGGAGAGCGCATCCGGCCTTGCCCGCCCGGCGGAGCGCGCTCGGGCACCGCCCGGCCCCTACCCGGCGAAGATGCCGATGCCGTTGGGGATCCGCCGTTCCTGGCCGTGGTCGAGGTGGTTGCGCACGGTGAGGGCTCCGGTGGCAGGGTCGCGGGCGACCAGGGTCGCGGAGGCGCCGCCGTCCAGGTAGACGCCGTCCGGGCAGTCGAGATCCCGTACCGCTTCGGCGAGTTCGGTGAGGGTCAGGCCGGTGGAGGTGCCCTCGCGGCCGTCCGTGGAGAGCAGGGTCAGCACCCGGCCGCCGTCGGCCAGGCCGACCGCGCTGCGGGGTTCGACGTCACGGTTGTCGAGCCCCGTCAGCGGGCGTCCACCGCGTAGCAGGGGATAGGCGCCGAGGGCGAAGGCGAAGGGCACCGGCCGGTTCGATGCGAGGCGGTAGTCGACCGCGACCGGCGCCCCGATCGGCAGGCCGGCCAGTACGTGGGCGCCGGCCTCACGGCCGAGCAGGACGGTGCTGCCGGCCGGGATCGGTCCGCTGCCCGGGGTCGGGGAGGCCGCGACCACGCGGTTGCCGCGGACCGTCACCTCCCAGGTGTCCTCGGTGCACGGGGCCTTCCGCGACTCGTCCGTCCCGCAGGCGGCCCGGGCGCGGGAGACCTCGCCCCAGTCGGTGGTGAACGCGCCGATCGAGCCGACCGGGAGGGCGTACTGGTTCAGCCCGCCGAGCGGCCGGGTGCCGTCCGGGGTCCGCAGCCGCCCCCGGAGCTCCAGTCGGCCGGTGCGGGCCACGCCGTCCACGCCGACCCCGAGCACGTCCCGGTCGCTCTCCCCGGGCGGTGGCGCCCAGCCGAACCGCTGGGCCTCCGGGACCGCGGCCTTCAACGCCCGGCCCCGGTGCACGACCGGGCCCGAGGGCGCCCCGGTGGCCTCGACCCCCGGGTGCTGCTCCTCGGTGATGTCGAAGAAGTCCCCGTTCACCGCCGCCACCGCTCCACGCGCCCCGGCCAGTCGGGTCAGCGGCGCCCGGCCGGCCACCGCGCCGGGGAAGAGCAGATCCGCCCGCACGCCCGGCCTGCGGAGGTCTGCGCGGACGGCGTATACCCGGGCGTCGCCGTGCGGGGTACGGACCGTCAGCTCCCGGTACGCGACCCCGGGGGCGAGGGGCGCCCAGCTTCCGGCGGCGCCGGTCTCGGCTCCGGCCGGTGGGGTGGCCAGGCCGACCGGGGCGACGGACAGGACCAGGGCGACAGCACGCCGCACGAGACGCTTCACGCCTGCCATGGTCGCGGGCGCCGTGGCCCGTACCGGCGCACCGGCGCGCTCGGCGTGGCGCCCGGACGGGTGCCGTCCGGGCGTGGGAGCGGTGAGATAGCGCTGGATCGTGGGCCCGAGCCAGTCCACGATCTCCTCGCGGGAGAGTGCCACGCTCGCCGGGAACCGCAGCACGTAGCGCGTCAGCGCGAGTCCCAGCACGGTCGAGGCGCACAGTGCCGCCCGCGCCGGTGCCTGCTCCGGCGTGGGGCCCACCCGGCGGGCCATCGGGATCAACTGGTCGCGCAACACGCCCCCGCATGCGCTCGGCGGCGTCGGCGCGGACGAGGTGGGTCGGTTCGTGGGAACCGGGACGCCACCGACCGGGGAGGTCAGCCGTAAGGGACGACGGCGACCGGGCAGTGGACGTGGTGGATCGCGGCGTGGGCGACCGGGCCGAGGTGGTGGTGGCGCAGCGGCAGGTGGCGCAGGCGTCGGCCGAGGACGAGGAGGCGGGCCGTGGCGGCGGCGTCGACGAGTTCGACGGCGGGTTTGCCGCGGACGAGGTCGGCGGTGACCTCGACGTCGGGGTGGCGGGTGCGCAGCGGGTCGAGGGCCTCGGCGAGGCCGTTCCACTCGACGCTGGAGAGCTCGCCCTCCAGGCCGCCGATGGCGCCGTAGGCCATGTACTCGCTGCCGGCCGGCGGGGACCAGACGTGCACGACGCGCAGTGGTGCCGAGCGCAGGGCGGCGGCGCGGAAGGCGAAGGCCAGGACGTCCCCGGCGGGGTGGGCCAGATCGATGCCGACGACGACCGGGCCGGCCGGTTCCTCGTGCTGGGCGCGGACCAGCACCACCGGGCAGGCGGAGCGGCGCAGCACCTCCTGGCTGACCGAGCCGACCAGGAAGCCGCGCAGGGTGCCCAGCCCGCGGGAGCCGAGCACCAGCACGGCGGCGCGGTGGGAGGCGGCCTCCAGGGCCTCGACCGGGTCGGCGGAGACCGCGCTGGAGGAGACCGCCACCCCGGGCGTCAGGGCGCCGAGCGCGGACTCGCGGTCGGCGAGGTGGGCCAGGGCGCGGTGGTAGGTCTGGTCGCTGCCGACCACGTCCCGCTTGGGCCAGGGCCAGGCCTCGACGACTTCGAGCGGGACGGCGCGGCGCTGTGCCTCGTGGGCGGCCCACTCGGTGGCGGTCAGGCTCTCGGGCGAGCCGTCGAAGCCGACGATGACGGGCCCGCTGGCGGTGTCGGTCGGGGCGGGATCGGTCACGGCGCGCTCCTCAGGTTCCGCGGCGAGGGCCGGATCGGGCCGGATCGGGTCGGGCAGGGGTCGGGCCGGGCAGGGGTCGGGCCGGCCCGGATCGGGCCGCTGGGCCGCGTTGGGTTTGCGACCCCCAGTATCGGCGCTGGCCCGGCCCGGCACCTCTCGGGGCCGCGTCCGCCCGCTCGCGCGGCGGTCGGCGATGCGCGGTTCTCCGCACGGACAGGGGGCTTTGCCGGGAGACAGGATGGAATTTGTCTGTACATGGCCACAGGCTGCGCGCCCTTCGCCCTCCCACGCCACCCCAGAAGGTCGGAAGCGATGAACCTCCGCGCCACGACCCGAAACCTCCTCCTCACCGGCCTGGTGGTCGCCTTCGCCGCCGTACGGCTGCGCGGCGAGGAGAAAAGTTCCGCCGGGCCGTCACACTCGTGGGCCGGGATCCGTCGGGTCACTGAAAGCACCGATCGTCCGAGAGGAACCTGAGATGACCGCCCAGCCGATCACCGACCAGCCGAGCACCGATCAGCCGATCACCGCTCGTTCGATCTCCGCCGAGATCCCGCCGCGCCCCCGGATGGCCACCGACCCGGTGCAGCTCGTGCCCGAACTCGCCGACGTGTCGGCCGCGTTGTTCCGGGCCGTCGGCAACCGCTCGATCCCGCGCGGCCTGATCAGCCTGGTCCAGCTGCGGGCCGGACAGATCGCCGGCAGCACCTACCTGACCGTCCTGCACACCGGCTTCCTGCGCAAGGCCGGTGAGTCGGAGGAGCGGATCACCTCGGTGGCGACCTGGCAGGACTCGCCGTACCTGACCGCCCCCGAGCGGGCGGCCCTGGCCCTGGTCGAGGCCGTGCTGCAGCCCAGCCCGCACGGTGAGCGGGTGTCGGACGAGCTCTACGCCGAGGTGGCCGCGCACTTCGACGAGAAGGCGCTGGCCACCCTGATGCTCGCGATCGGGCAGGTCAACTTCTTCACGGCGATCGCGCTGATCGCCAAGCCCGTCCCCGGCCGGTCGTTCACCGACCCCTGGGCCTGAGTGACTGCTCGGACCGGTCCGTCGAGCGAGCCGCGCTCGACGGACCGGTCCGGGGAGGGCGGTACGGCCTCCCCGGGCGGCCGGCTCAGCCGCGTTGCACGGTGACGCGGTCCACGGCCGTGCCGTCCTCGGTGACGGACCGCACCTCCATCCGGGCCGGCGCGCCGCCGGTGGCGGGGGTCACGTCCACCGCCACCAGGCAGTAGCCGGTGTAACGGACCCTGGACCAGGTGACCTTGACGGTCTGCTCGTGGCCGCTCCGGTCGGAGACCACCATCGGCACCGGGGCGTCGTTCCTGGTCTCGTGCCCGAGGTAGGTGTCGGAGGCGGGGAACTTGTAGAGCCCGCCGCCACCGCCGCCCGCGACGACGTACGTGGTGCCGTCCTTCACCGGGTTGACGGTGTCGCCGGACGCGACCTTGCGGGTGGCCTTGCCGGCGCGGATGGGGTCGGTCCGCTCGTAGACGTGGTTGTGGCCGCTGAGCACCAGGTCCACCTGGTACTTGTCGAACAGCGGGGCCCAGTCCTGCTGCGCGCCGAGTTCGGCGCCGTTGTCGTGGCAGGTGGAGTACGTGCACTGGTGGAGGTAGACGACGATGAAGTCGATGCCGGGGTCGGCGCGCAGGGCGGCGAGCCGGCTGTCCAGCCACGTCTTCTGCCGGCCCTTGGTGTGGTCGAGGTTGGCGGGGGTGTTGAAGCAGACGTCGTTGCCGTCGAGGCTGATCAGGCCGAGGTTCTGGTAGCGCCAGGAGTAGATGCCCGTGGACTGGCTCCAGGCGTTGTCGGGCATCGTGAACCGGGCGCGGACGCCGCCGTAGCCGTCGGCCCCGTACCACGGCTCCATCTCGTGGTTGCCGACCGCCACCATCCACGGGGTCCGCGCGGCGACGGGGTCGTTCTGCACGAAGAAGGAGTCCCAAAGGCGGGCGTCGTACGCGTCGTCGGTCTTGCCGCTGCCGCCGCTGTTGGCGTACGACAGGTCGCCCATGTGGAGGTGGAAGGCGGGGTCGAGGCCGGCGATCAGGTGGGCGGTGGCGGCGGCGTTGTAGCCGATGCCCTGGTCGCCGAAGGCCGTGAAGGTGAACCCGGAGCCGCGCCCGGGGGCGGGTGCGGTGCGGAAGCTCGCCACGTCGCCGAGGCGGCCGCCCTGGCCGGCCGGGTCGTGGCCCTGGTGGCCGACGACGTAGTAGTAGGTGGTGTCCGGGATCAGCTGGTCCACCTGCGCGTGCAGGTAGTACTGGGTGACGGTGGTGGGCTTGACCAGGGGCTGGTCCTCGACCGGGTGCTGCCAGGCGAGTTTGCTGACCAGGGTGCGGACCTCGGCGGCGATCGGGGCGCCGAGGTCGCCGGGCTGGAGGCCGATCCGGACGAAGGGAGCGGTCACCGCGTCCGGCACCTGCCAGGAGACGACGACCTGACGGGACGGGTCGGCGCCGAAGGCGAGGTGTCGGCCGAACGGCCGCAGCGCGGACCCGACGGCCCGGTCGCGCCGGAGCGAGGGGAGGGGCGGGATGTCGAGGGCGGTGGGGCGCGGGGCGGCGGCCCGGGCGGTGCCGGGCAGCAGGAGGCCGCCGGCGAAGGCCGCGCCGCCCGCCGCACCGACGCGCAGGAGGGAGCGCCGGGAGTGCCGTGGTGTCTCGGACATGGCATCAAGTTAGGAAACATTCCTAACATTTGACAAGAGGGCGGGCGGCACCGAATCGCGCGGACGGTGCCGCCGGCCGGGGCGCCGGGGCGGGCGGCGGTGTTCTGGTGGCCGTCGGGGCCCGGCCGCGGCCACCGGCGTTGCGCGGCGGGGCGGGTGCTGCCCGGCTGGGATGCTCTGCCGGTGGAGACGACGGACACCGGCCGGATCGAGGCGTTCAGCGACGGGGTGTTCGCGATCGCGATCACCCTGCTGGTGCTGGAGATCAAGATTCCGCAGGCGCACGGGGCGGTGGAGCTGTGGCGGGCGCTCGGGGCGCAGTGGCCGTCCTACTTCGCGTACGTGGTGAGCTTCCTGGTGATCGGCGTGGTCTGGGTGAACCACCACGCCTTGTTCGCCCACCTCGCCAGGGTCGACCGCACCCTGATGTTCCTCAACCTGATGCTGCTGATGCTGATCTCCGTGCTGCCGTTCCCGACCGCGCTGGTGGCGCAGAACCTGCGCAACGGCTCGGCGGCGAACGTCGCGGCGGCGGTGTACGGCGGGGTGATGGTCGGCCAGGCCGTGCTGTTCAGCGTCTTCTGGAACTACGCCACCCGCACCGGCCGCTGCTTCGACGAGTGGGTGGACGTGCCGGCGGCCCGGGCAGCCCGGTGGCGGTTCGAGGTGGGGCTGGTGGTCTACCCGCTCACCGTCGGCCTGGCGTTCCTCTCCGCCCCGGCAGCCCTCGCCGTGCACGGCCTGCTGGCGCTCTACTACGCGTTCAACCAGGTGCGGGTGCCGCTGCTGGCCCAGGGGCGGTGACCGGATCGTGGAACGGCGGGCGGGGCAGGGCAAGTTGTCGTAGCGTCCTTGGCCATGGACCACGACTTCGCCACCCGCTTCGCCCAGGACTGGGCCGCCGCCTGGAACTCCCACGACCTGGAGCGCATCCTCGCCCACTACACCGAGGACGTCGTCTTCGCCTCGCCCCGGATCGTCGAGTTGATCGGCGACCCCTCCGGCGAGGTGCACGGCAAGGAGGCCCTGCGGGTCTACTGGTCCAAGGGACTGAAGCACCTGCCCGACCTGCACTTCACCGTCGAGGACGTCCGGGCCTCCGTGGACACCCTCGTCATCAACTACCGCAACGAGCGCGGCCGGGCCGTCGCCGAGGTGCTCACCTTCCGGGACGGCCTGGTCTGCCGCGGCTTCGGCGCGTACGGGCCGGAGGCGTAAGGCAGGTGGGATGCCCGGCGTCGTGTGCCCGGCGAGATCCGCCGGACAGACCCTATCCGAGCAGGTGGGCCGGGAGGTACGGGGATTCGACGTGGACGGCCCAGCCGCGGCGCCGGGCGTGGCAGGCGAGGGCGAGGATGTCGAGGCTGATCGCGGCGTCGGGGTCGGTGGCGCGGTCGGCGACCGAGTAGTGGTCGCGGTGGGCTTCGAGGGCGTCGATCAGCGCCAGGTTGAAGCTGGTCTCGTCGCCCTCCACGAGCTGGGAGAAGAGGACGACCGGCGGCGGGAGGAAGCCCCAGTCCTTCGCCTTCTCGACCTCGCGCAGGGCCTGTTCGGTGGCCGGGAGCGGGTCGACGCCCCGGAGGTAGTCGTGCAGGGCGCGCCGGTAGGAGCCGTACGCGGAGCGGTCGGCGGTGGAGTGGGTGGGGCCGGCCAGGACAATCGGGGCGAGGTCCTCTCGGACGCCGGTGATCAGGGCGAGGTCGAGGGCGAGCTGCCACGGCCCGGGGCCGGATTCCTCGCCCCGGGTGGCGGGGTAGCGGACGGTGCGGCCGTCGATGGTCACCTCGGCCTCGGTGCCGGGCTCGGTGAGGGCGATGCGGAAGAGCGCGGCACCCAGTTGGGAGGCCAGGCGCAGGCCGGCGAGCTGGGTGTCGGTGACGTCGGCGGACTGCGAGGCGCGGGCCCGGATGAGGAACGCCTGCTTGCTCAGGGCGCTGCCGAGCAGGTAGACGGCGTGACGGTCGTCGGGCCCGGGGTCGATCGCCTCCCGGGTGCGCCGCTCGTACAGCGCCTCGGTGTCGGGGTGGAGCGGCAGGGCCGGGCTCGGTCGGTCGATGCGGACGGGCCCGGCGGCGAGCTGGGCGACGGCGTCGGGGCGCCGGGAGCGGCCGAGGCCTTCGACGCGGAGACCGGGGCCCGCGAAGCCGGTGACCAGGGTGTGCGGCAGGTAGTCGGTGTCGACGGCGGGGAGCCAGCCGTGGGCGCGGTGGGCGAGCGCGGCGAGGGCGAGCGGGAGCAGCGGGAGGAGGCTGCGGGGGCGGGTGCCGTCGGCGTGGTCGAGGAGGGCGAACATCCCGGAGTCGAAGGCCTCGCGGTCTTCGGCGGCGAGGGCGCGCAGGGTGTGGAGGGCCTGGGTGGCGTCGCTGTCCCGGTCCTCGATCAGGGCCAGCGCGGCGTCGATGGCGGCGAGCCGCTGCTCGGGGGTCTCGGCGTCGGGGGCGTTCTCGTCGCGGGTGTCGCCGAAGAGGTGGGCCATGAAGCCGTTGACGAGCTGGGCGGCGGAGTAGCCGCCGCCGGCGGGCATGGTCTGCCAGGTGAAGGCCAGGGCCTCGCCGTGCCGGGCGAGCTTGTCGGAGAGGATCGCGAGGCAGAGCGCGTCGAGCCAGTACTGCGGGAGGACGAGCCCGCGGCGGACGCTCGCGTCCGCGTCCTCGGGGTCGTAGCTCATCCCGAAGTTCGGGTAGTCGAGGAACACCTGGAAGGTGTCGCGGGCGTAGTACGCGGCGAACGCGATGGCGCCGGCGGCGGCCTCGGTGGCGTCCTTGAGGACGGCCTCGGCCTCGGGGGTGTCGAGGGCGGGGGAGTCGGCGGAGAGCGCGCCGAGGTAGTCGAGGAACTCGTCGGCGATCAGCCGCCATTCGGTGGCCGTCATCAGGCCGGCGCGGGAGTAGGAGTGGACCATCCCCCCGATCCGGTCGGCGAAGCCCTCGCGGGCCGCCGAGACCGCCGACTGGTCCACCTGGTGACGCTCGATCCGCACAGCTCTGCTCCTTGATCCCTTGCCTGGTCGCCAGCCTAGGCGTGGGGTCCGACAGCGGGCCGTGCGGGGTCGGTCGGTGGCGGCCGCGGTGTTTCAAGCGCCGTTTGAGAAAGGTCGTGATCGTGCTGGGCCCTGTTCGGCAGGAGCGGCCTGACAGGGCCCAGCACCCTCCGGTCGGATGCTCCTATGGCTGTCAAGCCGCAGGGGCGAGGTCGGTTTGAGTGATTTGTGTGGTGGGTGTGCTGGTCAGGGCGCGGTAGACCTCGCGGG
>NZ_JBVJQR010000060.1:0-12024 GCF_055608425.1 Kitasatospora sp. NPDC036934
GCGACGACACGACACATCACCACTCCCCGACACCGCCGATCCCATGCCTGATCAGCGAAAACGCAGCCCTCAACCCCGGAAAGACAACAGCCACTCAGGGGCACGGGCCAGCCACCCGTGCACCTCCGGACCGTAGTGCTCCCGGAGCCGCTGCCAAGCGCTGCGCGGGGGCAGGAGCGTGGGCGATCCGGTGTGCATCAGCTGAGCCGGACGCCGTGGTGGACCAGCTCGGCGGTGAGCTCCGGGAAGCCCCCGAGGGCCAGGGCGACCTGGGCCTGTACCTTCTCGATCTCCGGGTCCTCGGCCGCGAGCCGGACCAGGACCTTCCAGGGCTGGTCGAGCCGCTGGCCGGTCGCGCTGACGAGGTGGACCTCGGCGTAGCTGCCGGTCTCGTCGTACAGGCGCTGGGCGAGGCGGGTGGCCGCGAGGTTGTAGAGCTTCCCGACGTGGTAGACGGGGTTCTTGCCGCTGGCCCCTTCCAGGTTCATCGGGCGGAGCGGGGTGATGAGGCCGTTGACGCGGTTGCCTCGGCCGACGACGCCTTCGTCGCCCGACTCGATGGAGCTGCCGGTGTAGGTCAGGTAGAGCTCGTCCTTCTCGGGGACGTCGCGGGCGTTGAGGAGGAAGGTGATCTCGATGCCGGGGAGGTGCTGCTCGGCGAACCGGGCGCACTCGGCCAGGACCTCCTCCTTGTTGGCGAGGTACGCGGCCCGGTCGGGCACGTGCTCGGACTTCTGCGGGACGCACAGGATGGCCTCGGCCTTGGCGCCGTCGAAGTGCCCCATCAGCTTCACGTCGGAGCCGCACCAGGGGTTCGCCAGGGTGAACTCGCTGACGCCGGAGAGGTGGTTGACGAGCGCGTGGGCGAACTGCTCGAACGGGGCCATCGGTGCCCAGCCAGTGCCGAGCGAGGTGTCGTTGGCGAGCAGGGTGTGGCGCTCGCGCAGGTCGTCCACCGAGCGGGGCGCGAACCAGCGCGACCGGTCGGTGCCGCTCTCATCGGTGACCACCGCGCCGGGGCTGGGGTTGCTGGTGATGTTGAAGACCAGGTCGAGGTGGCCGACGAGCTCGGGCAGCCGGTCGTGGAAGAAGGCCAGGACGGCCTGCTCGACCAGCTCCCGCACCGGGATGTCCTCGCCGCCGCATGCGTACGCGGCCCGGCCGTTGACCAGGACCTTCACCGGGGCCGTCATCCGGCTGGCGCCGTAGCGGACCTCGCAGGAGCCGCCGAGCAGGGCGAGCTTGTCGAAGTTGTGGTGGAGCACGGCGCCGAAGCGGTCGAGCGTATAGCGGCTGTACGCGCGGGAGAGCTCCTCGGCCAAGTGGTCCGCGAGGGTGTCGGGGTGGCCGAGTCCCTTGCGTTCCAGCAGGACGAGGTCGGTGGGGAGCGGACGCCCGGTCTCGATGGTGATACTGCTGTGCTCCACGGTCGTGCTGACTCGCTGCATGGCGATCTCCTCTTCCGTCGGTCCGGCTACGGCGGCAGGCCGCGGGGGCGTTCGGCGCGTAGTTGTGCCGAACACCTGCACGTCAGGCTCGTAGCGGTGTGTAATGGGCGCTTAGCGCTCGGAAACATTCAGCCCTGTCGGCGAACGGCTCGACCAGTACCGGCATTCGGACAGCGACCGCTGTCCACAAGAGACGCCCTGGGGGATCAAGTGCCGCGACCACTCAAGCCTCTGGACCCCACCCGATCCGCGGCCCACTGGTTCGGCGCGGAGCTTCAGTACTGGCGGAAGCTCAGGGGGCTGAGCCAGGACAGGCTCGGGCAGTTGGTCCACCTGAGTGGGGATCTGATCAGCAAGATCGAGCGGGCGGAGCGGCCCTGCAAGCTCCACCACGCCCAGGCGTTAGACGCGGTCTTGGACACCGGCGGAGTGCTCGCGCGAAGCGTCGTGCTGGCCGCGGCTGAATTGGACAACCGCTCAGAGGTAATGGACAAACGGCGCAACGGGGCCGTCAAGCCTCCCCGAAGGGAGGTGCTCGGGGGCACGCTGGAAATGCCACCGCCAGCCTCCGAGTGGAATGAGTCCGACCCCGTGGAACGACGCAACTTCCTTGCCGTGACGAGTGCAGCTCTCGCCGCCGGCCCTCTGGCCCAACTCCTGACCTCCACCCCAGCCGCCGCGGTACCCGCAGTGGTCCGGCCCGCCGACGTCGAGCAGATCCGCACCGCGGCGACCACACTGCGCAGCTGGGACAACCTCTACGGCGGCGCCGGCGTCGTCCGTGACACGGCGCTCGCCCAACTGCGTTGGGCAGCCGGTCTCCTGAAGAGTCGCTGCCCCGCGCCGTTGCGGGCTGAACTGTTCGGAGCCGTCAGCCGCCTGGCGACCGTGGTCGGCGCCTCGGCCTTCGACGCCTTCGCCCACGAAGACGCCCGCCGGCTCTTCGCCTTCGCCACCTCGTGCGCCGAGGAAGTGGACAACTGGCCGCTACGCGCCATCTCCTACAACCTCCGCTCCCGCCAGGCCATCTGGTGTGGGGACCCCGACGCCGGGCTCACCTTCGCCGAGCTCGGCCTGGCACGCGCCGACCGGCTTTCCCCCGCGGAGCAGTCCATGCTCCACAACGCTCGCGCTCGGGCCCTGGCGAAGATGGGTCGAGCTCAGCAGACCCTGGCCGCGATCGGCGCGTCCGACGACTCGTTCACCTCGATCGCCCCGGCCGCCGAAGGGCCGTGGATGGCGTATTACGACGGCGCCCAGCACCACGGCGACACCGGCCACGCCCTCTTCGACCTCGCCCTCGCCGGCCATCCGCCGCAGGAAGCCCTTCGGCGACTCCAGGCAGCGGTCGACGGCCACGGCGACGGATTCGCCAGATCCCGCGCGTTCTCCCGAACCAAGCTCGCCACGCTCCAGATGGCCACCAGCGACCCTGAGCAGGCGTTGGCCGAGGGCCGGAGCGCCCTCGCGGAGGTCGGCGACCTCCGCTCGCTGCGGGCCAACCACGAGCTGGCTGAACTCGGTCGGGTCGCCCATCGCCACCGCAACCTCGGCGACATCCGAGACCTGCGGGAACAGATCGCCGCTACGGTGGCAGCGTGAGCAACCTTGAGGACTCCCACTCCCTGCTGCTCAAGGCGTGCGCGACGGTCGGCCTGTCCGCAGCGGGAGCCGAACCGATCCGGATCGGGGAGAACGCACTGTGGCGATTGCCGCTGGGGATCGTAGCTCGCATCAGCCGCCCTGGGCAGTTGGCTGCCGCTGGCCGCGAACTGGCGGTCGCACGCTGGCTGCGCGACTGCGGGGTTCCTGTAGTTCGCCCGCTCGAGCACCTGCGGGAGCCAGTGGATGTCGACAACAACCCCGTGACCTTTTGGCACGAGCTGCCCCAGCACCGCCCAGGAACCGCTGCCGACATCGCGCCGCTCCTGCGGCGGGTCCACAAGCTTTCCGTTCCTGACTTCCCGTTGGGCCAGCTCGACCCGTTCGTTCGGCTGGCCGCCAGGATCGACGGGGCCGCCACCCTCGACGACACACAGCGGCAGTGGCTGCGGGACCGCTTGGCAGAGCTCCAGGCAGCGTGGCTGAGCCTCCCGCCCGGCCTGCCAGCGAGCGTCATTCACGGCGATGCATGGGGCGGAAACGTGGCGGTCACACCGACCACCACCTACCTGCTCGACTTCGAACGAACCTCCCTCGGGCCTCCCGAGTGGGACCTGACCGCTACCGCCGTCGGCTTCGGCACCTTCGGCACCGTTTCGGACAGCGAGTACACCGCCTTCTGCGAGGCGTACGGTGCCGACGTGATGACCTGGGCCGGCTACCCGGTGCTGCGGAGCATCCGCGAGCTCCGGGTCACCTGCTTCGCTCTCCAGCACGCGGCAGCCGATCCGGCTCGACACCGGGCGGAAGCCCATTACCGCCTCTCCTGCTTGCAGGGGGAGAACGGTCCACGCCCGTGGGGCTGGACAGCTGTCAGCTGAGATGTCGATGAGAGGACGAGCCCGACCGTGACCGCAGTCGACAGGCAAACAAGACTGTCTAGTTAAAGGAGTAGACAGTCTTGTTTTGATGCTGGCATGCTTGCCCAGTCGGCAGACGGTGTGTCTGTCTTTAGTTCGGGGTGGGTTTCATGGAGTCAAGCGACGAGTTCGTCAACGTTCCCGTACCGCGCAAGTACGTGACCAAGGTCTACGCGCTAATCGCTGGCTTGGAGGGGACGCCTCCGCTGCCGGATGGGACGCAGGGTGCTGAGGCTGAAGGGGACTGGCCGGTGAGGGAGTGGACCGTGGAGGACCTGCGATCATTGGCGTCCTCTTCGCTGCCGGCGATCGAGCGCACTGCGCGGCTGTTGGACATCCTTTCCGAGCGGCCGGGCGAGAAGTTCAGCACGTCGGCCCTGGTCGGTCGTCTAGGCGCAGAGCGCAACCAGCTCCGTGGGTCATTGGCCGCGCTGACCCGGCACGTCCACGCCCATTACGACCGGGGTAACTGGCCCATGACGTGGTCCTGGGGCGACGGCAGTGTGCCCGACTACAAGAGCGAGGCTTTCTACGCGGTCGATGAGACCATTGCGGCGCGTTGGAGGGAAGCCCGCTCAGGCGTGTAGCGACCTACATAAGCGGGTCTGCCTGCCTACTGCATCAGGCGCACTGATCTGCTCAACGGCCCTGGCACGATGCCCTAGAACGGCATCCGCCGGGCGCAACGGAGCTGTCCTGCGCGCGGCGGATGCTGTCTGATCACCTCAGGGGGCGGCTGCTGCCGGGTACGGGCGGTGCCTTTGAGCCGGGCGGCGGAACGACCGTGGTCGTTGCGGAGGCTGCAAGGTGGCCGGAAGCGCTCCTGAACAGGGCTGCCCTGGTGCGCAGTTCGTCGGGGGTAGCGGCTGCCACGGGGGTGGGGAGGTTGGCGTCGCGGCGGATGCGCCAGGTGAGGACGGCGGCGGGTGAGTCGGCGGTGGCGAGTTCGCGTCGTTCGGCGGCGTTGGTGAGCAGGGTGGTCGGGTTGTGGCCAGCGGCTTCGGCTTGGGCGAGGGTGGCGGCGAGGGCTGCCCAGTTCTCCTCGGCGAGGAGCCGGGTGGCCTGGTCGGCGGGCAGGGTGCGGCGGACGCCATCAACGGCATCCCGCTGCCCGACACCGACTCCAACGTCGGCCAGTACCTCAACTACTGGCTGGCCGAGGAGGTCCTGCCCAACCGCCGACCCAAGACCTACCAGGGCTACGAGAGCGTGGTCCGCGTCCACCTCATACCCGGCCTCGGCACCAAGCGGCTGCGCGACCTGCGCGCCCAGGAGGTCCGCGTCTGGCTGAACCGGGTGCGCGCCGAGTGCCAGTGCTGCAAGGGCGGCTGGGACGCGCAGCGGCCCAAGCCGATCTGCTGTGCCGCAGGCGAGTGCTGCAAGCGGCTGCTGTCCGCGCGGATGATCCAGTCCGTGCACGCTGTTCTCCGCAACGCGCTGGAGCACGCCGTCCGAGAGGAGCTGATCCACAAGAACGTGGCCAAGCTCGTGAAGGTCCCCGCGCCCGACTACCGGATCGGCAAGGGCCTGACCTCCGCTCAGGCCAAGCTCGTGCTCAAGGAGCTGAGCGGCCACCGCCTGCACACCCTGTACGTGCTCGCGTTGATGCTCGGCATGCGCCGGGGCGAACTGCTCGGCCTTCGCTGGAGCTCCGTCGACCTGGAGCGCGGCACCCTCACGGTGAGCACCAACCTCCAGCGGGTCGATGGCGAGCTGCGGCTCGTTCTGCCCAAGACGCTGTCCTCCGAGCGCACCCTGCCGCTGCCCGCGCCGGTCCTCGCCGCCCTGGTCGACCACCGGGAGCGTCAGGCCGTCGAGCGGGCCGCCGCCGGCATGGACTGGCAGGAGAACGACCTCGTCTTCCCGTCCCGGATCGGCACCCCGTACGAGCCGGACAACCTGCGCCGCAGCTGGCACGCGGTCCGCGGGCGCCTCGGCCTGGACGACCTCCGCTTCCACGACCTCCGCCACACCTGCATCACCCTGCTGCTCGACCTCGGCGTGCCCCCGCACATCGTCCGGGAGATCGCCGGCCACAGCGACGTCGGCGTGACCATGAAGGTCTACGCGCACGCCTCCCTCTCCGAGCGCCTCAAGGCCCTGAGCCGCCTCGGGGAGGCGCTCTCCTAGCCTCGTGCTCTGGCTCATCAGTTCGTCCGGTGCCCGGCAAGACCCAGGTCTTGCCGGGCACCACTGTCTTACGCGGTTGGTAGCTTGCGGCCTGCCCCCGGAACGAGGGGTTCACCGTTCTGGAGAGGAACCGATCCGTGGGAGCCAAGACCGGACTGCTCATATATATGGCCCCTGCTTCGTCCGGCCCGCTGCGGCTGCCGACGGAAGCGGATCCAAAGCGCACAGGGGAACTGGTCGGCCGCCTCTACCCCGGGTGGGAGATCACGGATTCGGCCAGGTGCGAGCTCGGTGACGCGACGTACCCGCCGGACGGGACCGCCTACCTCGGCAGCTTCCCCGGAGTCGACATCGTCTGCGATCAGCACTGGGTGGGCGACTACCCCTCGCGGCTGCCGCAGCACCTGATCGACGCGAGCACGGGGCGCCGACTGGTCGTGCACTGGATGCACAGCGTGGTGGACTTCCTGGCCTTCGCGGTCTGGGAGGACGGACAGCTGGTCCGCTCGCTCAGCGTCTCGCCGGGCAGCGGGGTGATGGAGAACATCGGCGAGCCGCTGCCGTTCGAAGCGCCCTTCTGGGCTGGCGAGCACCCGGTGGAGCCGACGCCCGGCTGGCCGACCAAGGGGCCGTACCCGCTGCCGTTCCACCCCCTCGACCTGGGGGAGGAGGCGCTGCGGTTCTTCTTCGGCTTCGTGCTGGAGGGGATGCCGGAGCCGGAGGACATGGATCCCTACGAGGTGGTCCTCCAGGGCTTCCGTCTCACTGATCCGGACGGGCCGACTCCGGAGGAGAAGGGAGCCGCGATGCGGGCCATCATCAGCCGGATGGGGCCACCCCGGATGTTCACGTACGGCCCTGACGGCACCATGGTCGAAGTCGAAGGATTGTGATCGGCGTCACGCCGCCTCGGCTCCCGGGTAGCCCGGCTGGGCTGCCCGGATTCGCCGCGATTCGGGGCCGTTGGCGTCAGCGTTGGCGTCAAACGGCACGAAAAAGCCCCCGAAGCGAGCTGCTTCGAGGGCATCGTGCCTGGTCAGACTATGTGGCCAGGGCCGGGGTCGAACCGGCGACCTTCCGCTTTTCAGGCGGACGCTCGTACCAACTGAGCTACCTGGCCGTACTGCACCGTCTCTTGCGAGACGAGCGATCCCGACGGGACTTGAACCCGCGACCTCCACCTTGACAGGGTGGCGAGCTAACCAACTGCTCCACGGGACCTTATGGCGGCGAACCACCAAGGTCTTGCGGCACTGCACTTTACTACGGTACTGCGTGCCCCCAACGGGATTCGAACCCGTGCTACCGCCTTGAAAGGGCGGCGTCCTGGGCCACTAGACGATGAGGGCTTGTGGTCCGTTCGGCTGTTTCCAGCGTTCCCGGGGACGTCGAGAAGCATATGGGATGTGGGGCCGAACGCCAAAACGGGTTTGGGCCGGGTGGGGGTGGGGGCTCCGGCGGGGCGGTCAGGACCAGCCGAGCTCGTCCAGCTCGTGGTCGTCGAAGCCGAAGTGGTGGGCGACCTCGTGGATGACGGTGGTACGGACCTCGTCGACCACCTGCTCGCGGGTCTCGCAGTGCCGCAGGGTGGGGCCGCGGTAGATCAGGATGCGGTCGGGCAGGACGCCGGCGTACCACTCGCCGCGCTCGGTGAGCGGGGTGCCCTCGTAGAGGCCGAGGAGCTCGGGGTCGCTCGGGTCGGGTTCGTCCTCGACGAAGACCGCGACGTTGTCCATCATGGCGGCGAGCTGCGGGGGGATCTGGTCCAGGGCGTCACTGACCAGCGTCTCGAACTCTTCCCGGGTCATTTCCACCGGATCATTGTCGGGTCTGGGGTGACGCTGTGCCAGGCGGCGGACACCGTTGTTTGATGGGCCTATGACGACCTCGGAGGGCACGTTGGACGACACCGTGACGGCGGCGCCGGCGCCGCCCCGACCGCCGGTGCTGCGCGGGCAGGGGTCCGCGGTGGCGGTGGTCGCGGCGGGCGGGGCGATCGGGGCGGTGGCCCGGTACGCGGCCGGGCTCGGCTGGGGGACCGGGCCGTCCGCGTTCCCGTGGACGACGCTGCTGATCAACGTGGTCGGCTGCGCGGTGATCGGGGTGTTCCTGGTGGCGATCACCGAGGGGCGGCCCGCGCATCCGCTGCTGCGGCCGTTCCTCGGCACCGGGGTGCTGGGCGGGTTCACCACCTTCTCGACGTACGCGGTGGACGTCCGCCGGCTGCTGGAGGCCGGGCGGCTCGGCCCCGGGCTGGCGTACCTGGGGCTGACCCTGCTGGGCGCCCTCGGCGCGGTGTGGGCGGCCGCGGCGCTGACCCGGCGGCTGATCCACCGCGGGGGTGCCCGGTGAGCCGGCTGGGCGGGCCGGCGCTGCGGCTGACCGTCCTGGTGGGGGAGAGCGACACCTGGCACCACCGGCCGCTGTACAGCGAGGTGGTGCACCGGGCGCGGGCGGCCGGGCTGGCCGGGGCGAGCGTGTTCCGGGGGATCGAGGGGTTCGGCGCCTCGTCGCTGGTGCACACGGCGCGGCTGCTGTCGCTGAGCGAGGACCTGCCGGTGGCGGTGGTGATCGTGGACGAGGAGGAGCGGGTGCGGGCGTTCCTGCCGCAGCTGGAGGAACTGGTCGCGGAGGGGCTGGTGCTGCTGGACCGCTGCGAGGTCGTCCACTACCGGGGCCGGGGCCGGGGTGCGGGGGAGGGCGAGCGGTGAACTGGTTGCTGGTGGTGGCGGGCGCCGCGGTCGGCGCGCCGCTGCGGTACCTGACCGACCGGGCGGTGCAGTCCCGGCACGACTCGGTGTTCCCGTGGGGCACCTTCACGGTCAATGTGTCCGGCTGCCTGGTGCTCGGGCTGTTGGCCGGTGCGGTGACGGCCGGGGCGGCCTCCTCGCACGTCCAACTGCTGGTCGGCACGGGCTTCTGCGGGGCGCTGACCACCTACTCGACCTTCTCGTACGAGACGCTGCGGCTGGCCGAGTCCGGTGCCGGGCGGTACGCGCTGGCGAACGTGGCCGGGAGCCTGGCGGCCGGGCTGACCGCGGTGTACGCGGGGGCGGAGCTGGCCTCGGCGCTCTGGGGCTGATCCCTCGCCCGCCGGGCCGGCGCGGGGCGGCGGCCGAGAACTGTGCCATCGACCCGTGTCCCGGTGCGCCCGGCGTGCGTTGGGCACCGAAAGCGGCCGCGCGCCTGTGGGCGGCCCGGGTGGGGCGATGGAGAGGGAGCTCGGTGGCTTCGGTGCGTTCGGGAGCGGTGGTACGGGCGGCGGCGGTGCTGGCGGTGGCCGGGCTGGGGCTGACCGGGTGCATGTCGGTCGGTCCGGCGGCGGAGGAGAAGCACGGCGGGGTGGCGCCGGTCGGGCAGGCCGGTCCGGCGGGCCGGCCGGGGGCGACGGGCAGTCCCTCGGCCTCGGCGGGCGCCGGACACCCGGGGGGCGCGTCGGGGCGCGCGGAGCACCAGGGGGGCCTGCAGGCCGAGAACGCGCCGGCCGGGGCCACGGCCAGCGCGCCGGGTGAGCTCGCGCCGGGCGCGAACGGCGCGGTGGCCGGTGTGGTGCCGGTGCCGGGGGCGGGTGCTTCCGAGGGTGCGCCGGGCGGCGCGAACGCCAGCCCCGCGCCGCACCCCGCCGGTTCCTCGGCCGGCGGCTCGGCGGGCACCGGCGGTACCGGCGAGGGCCGCTCCGGCGGCGGTACGGCGGGGAGTCCGTCGACGCCGCCGAGCGGCCGCCCGTCCGGCTCCCCCGAGCCGGAGCGCACCACGCCCGCCGCGACCGTCCCGCCCAACCCGGAGCCCTCCGCCGGCAGCTCCGGTTCCTCGGCCCCGAGCCCGCACGCGGGTGCGCATTAGGAGGCTGGCCAGCGCATTTGCCTCTGATCCCGGGGGTCGTCTATGGTGGTAGATCGTTCGTTTGATTCATTTGATTGGCGCCCTATTCCCATCTGGCGCCCTTGGCGCGTTCCGGCGATCCGTGGCTGACCGCATAGAGGCGGTTGTGAAACAGAACCCCGGACTTTGGCGCGTGCCACTTCCGGAAGGTTTTGCATGTCTCTCGTTGACGACGCCCGCTTCGCCATGCCCGCGAACGAGGCTGCCGCCGATGTCACCGACACCACCGAACTGACCACCGAGGCTGCGGAGATCGCCGCCGAGGTCACCGAGACCACCGACGCCGTCGAGACCGTCGAGGAGCCGGCGGAGGCCGCCGAGCCCACCATCACCTTCGGCGACCTGGGCCTGCACGACGACGTCGTGCGCGCCCTCGCCAAGCGCGGCGTCACCACCCCGTTCCCGATCCAGGCCGCGACCATCCCGGACGCCCTGGCCGGCAAGGACGTGCTGGGCCGTGGCCGCACCGGCTCCGGCAAGACCCTCAGCTTCGGTCTGCCGCTGCTGACCCGCCTCGCCGACGGCGAGCGCACCAAGCCCAAGCACCCGCGCGGCCTGATCCTGGTCCCGACCCGCGAGCTGGCCATGCAGGTCGCCGACGCCCTGGAGCCGTTCGGCTCGGTGCTCGGCCTCAAGCTGAAGGTCGTATGCGGCGGCACCTCGATGTCGAACCAGATCTACGCGCTGGAGCGCGGCGTCGACATCCTCGTCGCCACCCCCGGCCGTCTGCGCGACCTGCTGAACCGCGGCTCCGCCAAGCTCGCCGACGTCAAGACCGTCGTGCTCGACGAGGCCGACCAGATGGCCGACATGGGCTTCCTGCCCGAGGTCACCGAGATCCTCGACCAGGTGCCGGCCGGCGGCCAGCGCCTGCTCTTCTCCGCCACCCTGGAGAACGAGATCGACACCCTGGTCAAGCGCTACCTGAAGAACCCGGTCACCCACGAGGTCGACCCGTCGGCCGGCGCGGTCACCACCATGACCCACCACATCCTCGTGGTGAAGCCCAAGGACAAGGCGCCGATCACCAACGCGATCGCCGCCCGCAAGGGCCGCACGATCATCTTCGTCCGCACCCAGATGGGGGCCGACCGCGTCGCCGAGCAGCTCATCGAGGCCGGCGTGAAGGCCGACGCGCTGCACGGCGGCATGACCCAGGGCGCCCGTACCCGCGTCCTCGGCGACTTCAAGGACGGCTACGTCAACGTCGTCGTCGCCACCGACGTCGCCGCCCGCGGCATCCACGTCGACGGCATCGACCTGGTCCTCAACGTGGACCCGGCCGGCGACCACAAGGACTACCTGCACCGCTCCGGCCGCACCGCGCGGGCCGGCCGCTCCGGCGCCGTCGTCACCCTGGTGCTGCCGCACCAGCGTCGCGGTGTCTTCCGCCTGATGGAGGACGCCGGCGTCGACGCCAGCCGCCACATCCTGGACCACGCCTTCGACGCCGAGGTCGCCAAGATCACCGGCGCCCGCTCGCTCACCGAGGTCCAGGCCGAGAGCGCCGCCAACATCGCCGGTGCCGCCGAGCGTGAGCTCGCCGACATGACCCGCCAGCTGGAGCGCGCGCAGCGCCGCGCCACCGAGCTGCGCGAGGAGGCCGACCGCCTGGCCGCCCGTGCGGCGCGCGAGCGGGCCGACCTGGGCATCGAGGACGAGGCCCCGGCCGCGTCCGAGGAGGCTGGCGAGGCGACCGCTCCGGCCGACGCCCCGGCTGCTGCCGAGGCGCCCGCCGCCAAGGCCGAGGAGCGCACCCCGGCTTACCGCGAGGCGCGCAGCGAGCGTCCGGCCTTCAGCCGGGACCGTGACCGTGACGACCGCGGCGGCCGTTCCGGCGGCTTCAACCGTGACCGTGACGACCGTGGTGGCCGCTCGGGTGGCTTCAACCGTGACCGTGACGACCGTGGTGGCCGTTCCGGTGGCTTCGGTGACCGCGAGCGTTCCGGTGGCTTCAACCGTGACCGCGATGACCGTGGTGGCCGTTCCGGTGGCTTCGGTGACCGCGAGCGCTCGGGTGGCTTCAACCGTGACCGTGACGA
>NZ_JBVJQR010000061.1:0-9994 GCF_055608425.1 Kitasatospora sp. NPDC036934
GCGGGTGATGATGACGAGGTGGGCGTCGTCGGTGCGGTCCTGGGCGAGCCATTCCTGGATGCGGGTGAGGGTGTGTTCGGCGGTGTGGTGGGCGGCGGCGACCTGATCGGCGTCCTGGGCGGTGTCGCCCTCGGGCCGCACGACCAGCACCTCGGCTGCCCCGCTGGCCGGCTCCGTCGCACCGGGTGTGTCGACCACCGACCACTCCACCAGGAACGGCAGGCCCGGGTCCGTGCCGGCGCGTAGGCGCGCCGGGTCGACCGGGCGCAGGGCGAGTGACGCGATGTCCGCGACGGGAGCGCCCGTGGTGTCGGTGACGGTGATGGCCACGGTGCCCGTCCCGACCGGCGAGAGCCGCACCCGGACACCGTCCGCGCCGACGGCGTGCAGGGAGACGCCGCTCCAGCTGAACGGCAGGACGCTCTCGGGGCGGTCGCCGAGCAGGCCGAGGGCGATGGGGTGCAGGGCGGCGTCCAGCAGCGCCGGATGCAGGCAGAAGCGCTGGGCCGCGGGCTGCTCGGACTCGGGGAGGGCGACGGTCGCGTAGACGTCGTCGCCGAGCCGCCAGGCCGCGCGCAGGCCCTGGAAGGCCGGTCCGTAGTCGTAGCCCCTGGCGCTCAGGCGCTCGTAGGCGTCCGTGAGGTCGATCGGGACGGCTCCGGCGGGTGGCCAGGCGGCGGACTGCGGGGGCGCGGACGAAGGCGAGGTGGCGGGCGTGGGCGCTTCGGCGGTGAGCGACCCGCCGGCCCGGCGGGTCCACGGCGCGTCGCCCGAGGCGTCGGAGGGGCGGGAGTAGACCGCGAAGGACCGACGGCCTTCGGCGTCCGGTTCGCCCACCACGGCCTGGAGCCGGACGGCTTCTCCGTCGGAGAGGACGAGTGGGACCTCCAGCGTGAGGTCCTCGACGTGCCCGCAGCCGACCTCCAGTCCGGAGCGGAGGGCCGTCTCCAGGTAGGTGGTGCTCGACAGCAGCACGGTCCCGTGCACGGCGTGGTCGGCGAGCCACGGGAGGCCGGTGGTGGACACCTGGCCGGTGAGGATGTGCCCCTGGCCGTCGGCGAGTTCGACGGCGGAGACGACCAGCGGGTGGTCGGTGCCGGTCTGCCCGAGGGCACCGGTGCTCGTGGCGGCGGGGTGCAGCCAGTACGGCCCGTGCTGGAACGGGTACGGGGGCAGGGCCGGACGCGGGCCGCTGTACGGGGCGCCGGCGACGGGCAGGCCCGAGATCCGGCCCAGGGCCAGGGCGGTCGCCAGCTGCGACGGGCCGCCGTGGTTTCGCCGGAGGGTGGCGATCGTGGCCACCGCGGTGTCGGTGGTGTCGGCGGTTTGTTGGATGGGGGTGGTGAGGACGGGGTGGGGGCTGGTTTCGATGAAGTGGGTGTGGCCGGTGGTGAGGAGGTTCTGGGTGACGGTGTGGAGGTGGACGGGGTGGCGGAGGTTGTCGTACCAGTACTGGGCGTTGAGGGTGGGGGTGGTGCCGGGGTGGGTGGTGGAGTGGAAGGGGATGGTGGGGGTGGTGGGTCGGAGGTCGGCGAGGGTGGTGAGGAACTGGTCGCGGAGGGGTTCGATGTGGGGGGAGTGGGAGGCGTAGCCGATGGGGACGGGGCGGGCTTGGATGCCTTGGTCGCGGTAGTGGGTGATGAGGGTGTTGAGGGTGGTGAGGTCGCCGGAGACGACGGTGTTGTGGGGGGAGTTGTGGGCGGCGATGGTGAGGCCGGGGGGGAGGGTGATCTGGTCGGGGGGCAGGGGGATGGCGGCCATGCCGCCGGTGTCGGTGATGGTGTGGGCGATGCGGCCGCGGTGGGTGATGGTGCGGGCGGCGTCGTCCAGGGTCAGGGCGCCGGCGATGTGGGCGGCGGCTATTTCGCCTTGGGAGTGGCCGATGACGGCGTGGGGGTGGATGCCGTGGTGTTGCCAGGTGCGGGCGAGGGCGACGGTGATGGCGAAGATGGCGGGTTGGACGACGTCGGTGCGGTTGAGGTCGGGGGCGTCGGGTTCGGCGCGCAGGACGTCGAGGAGGGACCAGCCGGTGTGGGGTCGGAGGGCTTGGTCGCAGGCGTGGAGGTGTTCGGCGAAGACGGGTGAGCTGTCCAGCAACGCGAGTCCCATGCCGGGCCATTGGGTGCCGTGGCCGGGGAACACGAACACCGTCTTCCCCGGAACGCCGGTGCCCTGGATGAGCCGGCCGTCCGGCTGATCGGCGGCCAACGCCCTTAGTCCGTCCAGGAGTTCGCCACGTGTGGTGGCGACCACGGCGGCGCGGTGGGTGAAGCCGGCGCGGGTGTCGAGCGCGGCGGCGACGGCGGCGGCCGTGAGTTCGGGGTGGGCTTCGACGTGGTCCGCCAGCCGTTCGGCGTGCTGCCGCAGTGCGGCAGGGGTCCTGGCCGAGAGCGGCCAGGTGACCGGCGCCGCGTCCGCCGTCACCGCCGCGTCCGAGGGGCCCTCGGTCTGGGCCACCGGTCGTGCGGTGGGGCCTTGTTCGAGGATGACGTGGGCGTTGGTGCCGCTGATGCCGAAGGAGGACACGGCGGCGCGGCGCGGGCGCCCGTGCGTGGGCCAGTCCCGGTTCTCGGTCAGCAGCTCGACGCTGCCCGTGCTCCAGTCGACGTGCGGGGACGGCGCGTCGACGTGCAGGGTCCTGGGCAGGACCTCGTGGCGCATCGCCTCGATCATCTTGATGATGCCGGCGACGCCGGCGGCGGCCTGGGTGTGGCCGATGTTGGACTTCACCGAGCCGAGCCAGAGCGGGTGTTCGCGGTCCTGTCCGTAGGTGGCGAGCAGGGCCTCCGCCTCGATCGGGTCGCCGAGCTTGGTCCCGGTGCCGTGCGCCTCGACCACGTCGACGTCGGCGGCGGCGAGCCCGGCGCCGGCCAGGGCCTGGCGGATCACCCGGCGCTGGGCGGCGGCGCTGGGCGCGGTGAGGCCGTTGGAGGCGCCGTCCTGGTTGACCGCCGTCCCCCGGACGACCGCGAGGATCTGGTGGCCGTTGCGGCGGGCGTCGGAGAGCCGCTCGACCAGCAGCAGGCCGACGCCCTCGCTCCACACCACACCGTCGGCGGCGGCCGCGAAGGACTTGGAGCGCCCGTCGGGGGCCAGGCCGCGCTGACGGCTGAACTCCACGAACGCGTTCGGGGTGGCCATCACCGTGACCCCGCCGGCGAGCGCGAGGTCGCACTCGCCGTTGCGCAGCGCGCGGGCGGCCAGGTGCAGGGCGACCAGCGACGAGGAGCACGCGGTGTTGACCGTCAGTGCGGGCCCGGCGAGGTCGAGCGCGTACGACACCCGGCCGGAGGCGACGCTGGTCTGGGTGCCGGCGAGCAGGAACCCCTCGAAGCCGTCGGGTGCCGCCTGCATGAGCCGGTTGCCGTAGTCGTCGTACATGACGCCGGTGAAGACGCCGGTGTGGGTGCCGCGCAGGGTGGTGGGGTCGATGCCGGCGTTCTCCAGGGTCTCCCAGGCGGTTTCGAGGAGGAGGCGCTGTTGCGGGTCGGCGGCGAGGGCCTCGCGGGGGCTCATGCCGAAGAACTCGGGGTCGAAGTCGGCGGCGTCGTGGAGGAATCCGCCGTGGCGGGTGTAGCTGGTGCCGGGGTGGTCGGGGTCGGGGTGGTAGAGGGCGTCGAGGTTCCAGCCGCGGTCGGTGGGGAACTCGCCGATCGCGTCCACGCCGTCGGTCACCAGTCGCCACAGGTCCTCGGGGGAGCGGACGCCGCCGGGGTAGCGGCAGGCCATGCCCACGATCGCGATCGGCTCCTCGTTCCGCACCCGGGTGGCCGTGACGTCGTCGGTGCGGCCGGTGCCGGTGATCCGCTCGCCGAGGTACCGGGCGAGCGCGGTGGCGGTCGGGTGCTCGAACACCACCGTGGCGGGCAGCCGGAGGCCGGTGGCGGCGTTGACGCGGTTGCGCAGTTCGACGGTGGTGAGGGAGTCGAGACCCTGCTCGCGCAGGGCCCGGTCCGGTTCGACGGTGGCGGGGTCGTCGTGGCCCAGCACCTCGGCGGCCTTGGCGCGGACGAGGCCGAGCAGCGCCGCCTCCCGCTCGGCCGGGGGCAGTTCGGCGATCCTCCTGGCGGACGCGGCGGGCCGTGTGCTGGTGGTGCGGGCGCCGCCCGACCCGCCGGTGCGGGGCAGCAGACGGCGCAGCAGCGGGGGGATCTCGCCCCGGTCGTGCTCCGTCCGGACCGCCGCGAGGTCGAGCCGGGCGGGCAGCGCGACCGGCCGGCCCGCGGCGAGCGCGGCGTCGAACAGGGCGAGCGCGTCCTCGGCGGGCATCGCGGCGAGGCCGCCGCGGCGCAGCCGCGCCTGGTCGGAGTCGCTGATCCGCCCCGCCATTCCGGCGGAGTCGGCCCACAGGCCCCAGCCGAGCGAGACGGCGGGCAGGCCGGAGGCACGGCGGTGCTGGGCGAGGGCGTCGAGGAAGGCATTGGCGGCCGCGTAGTTGGCCTGGCCGGCGCCGCCCAGGGTGGCGATCGCGGAGGAGAACAGCACGAACGCGGTGAGCGGCAGCTCCCGGGTGAGTTCGTGCAGGTTCCAGGCCGCGTCCGCCTTGGGGCGCAGGACGGCGTCGGTCCGCTCGGGGGTGAGGGAGGTGACGGTCCCGTCGTCGAGGACGCCGGCGAGGTGGACGACGGCGCGCAGCGGTCGGTCGGCCGGGACGGCGGCCAGCACTGCGGCCAGCGACTCGGGGTCGGCGGCGTCGGCGGCGGTGACGGTGACCTCGGCGCCCAGGGCGCGCAGTTCCTCCGCCCGTTCGGCGGAACCGTCGGCGGCGGGGCCGCGGCGGCTGACCAGGACGAGGTGCCGTACCCCGTGGGCGGTCACCAGGTGCCGGGCGACCAGGGCGCCGAGGCCGCCGGTGCCGCCGGTGAGCAGCACGGTGCCGTCGAGGGCGGCGCCTCCGAGGCCGGTGCCGTCGAGGGCGGGGGCGCCGGGCGCCGTGCCGTCGGGCGTCGGGCGAGCTCCGGGCGGCCCGGCCGTGGTGAGCGGGGCCAGCCGCGGGACCTTCACCGTCCCGGCCCGGAGGGCCAGTTGGGGTTCGCCGGTGCCGACGGCGGCGGGGACGGCGCGGGCCGAGGCCGGGTCGTCGTCCAGGTCGAGCAGGACGATCCGGTCGGGGTGCTCGGTCTGCGCGGACCGGATGAGGCCCCAGACGGCGGCGGTCGCCGGGGAGGGGGCCGGCGCCGTGTCGTCCACGGCGGTCGCGCCGCGGGTGGTGATCACCAGTCGCGCGTCGGCGAGGCGTTCGTCGGCGAGCCACTCCTGGACGAGCGTCAGCGCCTGCCCGGTGAGCCGGTGCGCGGTGTCGGCAGGGGTGCCGGGTGCCGTGTCGTCCGGTCCGGCATCGTCCGGTCCGGCGCCGTCCGGTCCGGCGTCGTCGGCGTGCAGAGGTCCGGCGAGGACCAGGTCGGGGACGGGGGCGCCGCCGGCGACCGCCTCGCGCAGTGCGGCGAGGTCCGGGTAGGAGTGTGCGGCCGGGCCGTCCACCGGCCGCACGCGTCCGAGGACGGCCCACCGGGCGGGCTCGGGTGCGCCGAGCGGCAGCGGCCGCCACTCCACGGCGTACAGGTCCCGTACGGTCCGGACGGGGGCGAGCCGTTCGACGGCGACGGGCCGCAGCGCGAGGGCGCCGACGGCGAGCACCGAGCTGTCGGTCTCGTCGGTGACGGTCAACTCGACGGTGTCGGCTCCGGCCGGGGTCAGCCGGACGCGCAGCGGTTCTCCCACCGAGGAGGCCGGACCCGAGGCCGAACCCGAACGCGAACCCGAGGCCGCACCGGAGCCCGCACCCGCGCCGGGGCCGGCCTCCGCCGCCGACCCGGAGGCGAAGCGGGTCCAGGAGAACGGCAGGAACATCTGCCCGGAGTCCTCCCGGAGCAGCCCGGTGGCGGCCAGCGGGTGCAGTGCGGCATCGAGCAGCGCGGGGTGCGGGGCGCCCCGCCCGGTGTCCGTCCGCAGCTCCGCCGGGACGGTCACCTCGGCGAACAGCTCCTCGCCCAGCCGCCAGGCGGCCCGGACGTTCCGGAACGCCGGTCCGTACTCGTAGCCCTGCTCGTGGAGGCGGTCGTACAGCTCGGCGACGTCGAGCTCGGCGGCCCCGGGCGGCGGCCACTCCGCACCCGGGAACACGTCCGCACCCGCACCGGGGCCGCCCGCCGCACCGGCCGAGACGAACCCGGCCGCGTGCCGCGTCCACTCCGCGCCGCCCTGCCGCGAGTAGAGCCGCACCGGGCGGCGTCCGGCCTCGTCGGTGGTGCCCACGACGACCTGGAGCCGGACCTCGCCGTCCTCGGGGACGGCGAGCGGCGCCTCCAGGGTGAGTTCGTCGACCGTGCCGCAGCCCACCTCCGCCCCGGCCCGGACGGCGAGGTCCAGCAGCGCGGTGCCGGGCAGCAGGACGGTGCCGCGCATCGCGTGGTCGGCCAGCCAGGGCCGGGCCGAGGTGGACAGCCGTCCGGTGAACACGTGCCCGTCGCCGTCGGCGAGTTCGGTCACGGTGTCCAGGAACCGGTGCCCGAGGGCGTTGGCGCCCCGCGCGGCCGGTTCGATCCAGTAGCGCTGCCGCTGGAACGGGTAGGTCGGCAGGTCGACGGGGTCCGCCGGGGCGTCGCGCAGGACGGCCCGCCAGTCGACCCGCACGCCCTGGGTGTGCACCCGGCCGAGCGCCGCCGCGAACCGGTCCCAGCCGCCGTCGTCGCGGCGCAGCGACTCGGCGACCACGGTGCCGGCGGCGCCCGCCGCCTCCACGGTCTGCTCGATCGCCTGGGTCAGCACCGGGTGCGGGCTGATCTCGATGAAGGTGCGGTAGCCCTCGGCCGCCAGCTCCCGGATCACCGGCTCGAACTCGACCCGGTGGCGCAGGTTGCGGTACCAGTACTCGGCGCCGGTCTCGAACGGCTCCTGCCGGACCCCCTGCACGGTGGAGCGGAAGGCGGTCCGCGGCGCGCGGGGGGCGATCGGCGCGAGCACCTCCGCCAGCCGGTCCCGGACGGCCTCCACGTGCGCGGTGTGCGAGGCGTAGTCGATGGGCACCCGACGGGCCCAGACACCGGCCTCGGCGCAGTGCGCGGCCAGCTCCTCCAGGGCGGTGAGGTCGCCGCCGACGACGGTGGAGGACGGGCCGTTCAGCGCGGCAACGGTCAGCCGGCCGTCCCAGCGGGCGATCAGTCCGGTCACCTGGTCCAGCGAGCGGGCCACCGACAGCAGGCCGCCGGTGTGCGCGAGCGGCAGCAACTCCCTTCCGCGCAGCGCGACCACCCGCGCGGCGTCCGGCAGCGACAGCGCGCCGGCGACGTACGCGGCGGCGATCTCCCCCTGGGAGTGGCCCATCACCGCGTCCGGTTCCACCCCCGCAGCCCGCCAGAGCGCGGCGAGGGCCGCCACCACCGCGAACGTCGTGCACTGGATCACGTCCGACCGGTCCATCCCGGGAGCACCCGGTACCCCGGCCAGGACGTCGCGCACCGACCAGTCCAGGTACGGCTGGAGGGCGTCGGCGCAGGCGAGGAGTTCCGTCCGGAAGGCCGGGGAGGACTCCATCAGCCCGGCGGCCATGCCGGCCCACTGCGAGCCCTGCCCGGGGAAGACGAACACGACCTTGCCCCGGTCGGCTGCCGTGCCCCGCTCGACGCCGGGCGCCGGCTCGCCGTCCGCGAGCGCGGCCAGCGCGGCGGCCAGGGCGGCCCGATCGGTGCCGGTGAGGACGGCGCGGTGGGCGAACGCGGGGCGGCCGGTGGCGAGTGCCCGGCCGATGCCGGCCAGCGCGTGGTCCGGCGCGGTGTCGAGGTGGCGGCGCAGCAGGTCGGCCTGGGCGCGCAGGCCCTGTTCGTCGGGCGCCGAGACGAGCCACGGCACGGTGGTGTCGGCGCCGACCGCGAGCGGCAGGCGGTCGCCGTCCCTCCCGGTCCCGCTGGTGCCGGTCCCGCTGGTGCCGGTCCCGTCGGCCGCCGGTTCGCGGACCACGTGGACGCCGGGGACGTCGGAGGCGTCGGGGGCCTCTTCGAGTACCAGGTGCGCGTTGGTGCCACTGATCCCGAACGACGACACCGCCGCCCGCCGGACGGCCGTGTCGGGCCACGGCCGCGCCTCGGTCAGCAGCCGTACGGTGCCCGCCGACCAGTCGACCTGACGGGTCGGCCGGTCCACGTGGAGGGTGCGGGGCAGCGACCGGTGGCGCAGCGCCATCACCATCTTGATCAGGCCGCCGACGCCCGCCGCGGCCTGCGCGTGCCCGATGTTGGACTTCAGGGACCCCAGCCACAGCGGGGCGTCGGCGGGCCGGTTCCGTCCGTAGGTGTCGATCAGGGCCTGGGCCTCGATGGGGTCGCCGAGCCTGGTGCCGGTGCCGTGCGCCTCGACGGCGTCCACGTCGGCGGGCCCGAGCCCGGCGTCGGCGAGCGCCTGGCGGATCACCCGTTCCTGGGACGGCCCGTTGGGCGCGGTCAGCCCGTTGCTCGCTCCGTCGGAGTTGACGGCGGAGCCGCGGATCAGGGCGAGGACGCGGTGGCCGTTGCGCCGGGCGTCCGAGAGCCGCTCCAGCACCAGCATCCCGGCGCCCTCGGCCCAGGCGGTGCCGTTCGCGGCGTCGGAGAACGCCTTGCACGTCCCGTCGGCGGACAGCCCCTGCTGCCGGCTGAACTCGACGAAGATCCCGGGGGTGGCCATCACGGCCACGCCGCCCGCGAGCGCCAGCGGGCAGTCCCCGTTGCGCAGGGCCCGGGCCGCGAGGTGCAGGGCCACCAGTGAGGACGAGCAGGCGGTGTCCACGGTGAGCGCGGGGCCCTGGAGCCCCAGGGTGTAGGCGATCCGGCCGGAGGCGACGCTCGCCGTCGTGCCGGTCAGCAGGAAGCCCTCCAGGCCTTCGGCGCCCTCGGTCAGCCGGGGCCCGTACTCCTGGGACATCGCGCCGACGAACACCCCGGTCTGGCTCCGGCCCAGCGACAACGGGTCGATGCCGGCCCGCTCCAGGGCTTCCCAGGACACCTCCAGCAGCACCCGCTGCTGGGGGTCCATCGCCTGCGCCTCGCGCGGACTGATGCCGAAGAACGCGGGGTCGAACCGGTCGGCGTCGGGGAGGAACCCGCCACGGCGCACGGAGGAGGTGCCGGAGGCCGCCGACTCCGGGTCGAACAGGGCGTCGAGGTCCCAGCCCCGGTTGTCCGGGAAGTCGGAGGTCGCGTCCGTCCCGGTCTCCACCAGCCGCCACAGCTGCTCGGGTGTGCGCACGCCGCCGGGGTAGCGGCAGGCCATTCCGACGATCGCGATCGGGTCCTCGGCGTCGGCGGCCGACCCGTTCGCCGGGTGGCCGGGCCGGTGCCCGGCCGTGGGCGCGGCGGTGCGGGGCGCCTCGGCGAGGCGGTCGCGCAGGTGTTCGGCGAGGAGTTGCGGCGTCGGGTGGTTGAACAGCAGCGCGGCGGGCAGCTCCAGGCCGGTCGCCGTCACCAGCCGGTTCCGCAGCTCCACGGCGAGCGAGGAGTCGAAGCCGAGTTCCTTGAACGAGCGTCCGGAGGCGGGCTCCTCGTCGCCGGTGTGGCCGAGGACGGCGGCCGCGTTCCGGTGCACCAGGTCCAGGAGCGCGCGGCGCCGTTCGGCGGGCGGCAGCGCGGTCAGTGCCTCGGACGCCGCGGGTGGGGCGGCGGTGTCCCGCTCCTGCGCGGCCGGGTCCTCGGCCGGTCCGTCGGGCGGCGTGTCGGCCGTGGTCCGCCGATCGGTTCGGGGCTCCAGCCAGTGGCGGCGCCGCTGGAAGGGATAGGTCGGCAGGGAGACCCGCCGGGGCTGCGCGTCCTCGAAGAGCCGGGCCCAGTCGGCGTCCGCGCCGACGGTGTGCAGCCGCGCCATCGAGGTGAGGAACGCCGTCCAGCCCGGCCGCTTGCGGTGCAGGGTGCCGGTGGTGACGGTCTCCGTACCGGTGTCGGTGGTGTCGGCGGTTTGTTGGATGGGGGTGGTGAGGACGGGGTGGGGGCTGGTTTCGATGAAGTGGGTGTGGCCGGTGGTGAGGAGG
>NZ_JBVJQR010000062.1:0-9644 GCF_055608425.1 Kitasatospora sp. NPDC036934
GGAACGGACACTTCCTTCGGACCGCCTTCCAGCGGGCCCTCCGGGCGCTTCGTTCTTTCGTGTTTCCAGCTTATCAGACGTTTTCCGCTCCGTTTTCCGGAGTTTCATTCATCGGATTTCCCGAACTGGCCGGGGCCACTTTCTGCGACAACCACCACGTTAGCGCATTCCGAGAGTTACTCGAAATTCACGCTCACACCCTGTCGACGACAACGCCAACGAACCCAATCGAATGGGCTTAGAAGTGTGAGAGTGGGTCTTGCTGAGTGAGGTGGCCGCTCCAGCGACTCGTTCAACACTAGGCCACCTGGAGGACATCGTCAAACGTCGAGGGCGGGATCCGGCTGGATCCCGCCCTCGTTCGTCGAAGCCGCAGGTCAGCGGCGTCGGGTTTCAGTCACTCCGCGGTCGCGTCGGACACCGCGGCCGACGTCGGCAGCAGCTCCGCGGCCGCCAGGTTGCGCTTCCCACGGCGCAGCACGAGCCAGCGGCCGTGCAGCAGATCGGCCTCGGTCGGCACCGCTTCCTCGTCCGTCACCTTGACGTTGTTGAGGTAGGCGCCACCCTCCTTGACCGTCCGGCGGGCGGCCGAGCGGCTCGGCGCCAGGCCGACGGCGACCAACAGGTCGACCACCGGCTGGAGTTCGGTGACCTCGGTCTTCGGGACCTCGGCCAGCGCCGCGGCCAGGGTCGGGGCCTCCAGGTCGGCTAGGTCGCCCTGCCCGAACAGCGCCTTGGACGCGGCGACCGCGCGCTCGTACTGCTCGGCGCCGTGCACCAGCGTGGTGAGCTCCTCGGCCAGGGCGCGCTGGGCGAGGCGGGCTGCGGGGCGCTCGGTGGTCTCGCGCTCCAGCTCCTCGATCTCCTCCTTCGAGCGGAAGCTGAAGATCCGCAGGAAATTGGAGACGTCCCGGTCGTCCGCGTTCAGCCAGAACTGGTAGAAGGCGTACGGGGTGGTCAGCTCGGGGTCGAGCCAGACCGTGCCGGACTCCGTCTTGCCGAACTTGGTGCCGTCGGCCTTGACGATCAGCGGCGTGGCCAGCGCGTGCACGGACTTGCCGTCGGCCTTGCGGATCAGGTCCGTGCCGGCGGTGAGGTTGCCCCACTGGTCGCTGCCGCCGGTCTGCAGGGCGCAGCCGTAGCGGCGGTTCAGCTCCAGGTAGTCCATGCCCTGGAGGATCTGGTAGCTGAATTCGGTGTAACTGATGCCCGCGTCGGAGTTGAGCCGTCGGGCGACGGCCTCCTTGGCGATCATGTTGTTGACGCGGAAGTACTTGCCGACGTCGCGCAGCAGGCTGATGGCCGACATCCCGGACGTCCAGTCCAGGTTGTTGACCATGCGCGCCGCGTACGGGCCCTCGAAGTCGAGGAAGCGCGAGATCTGGCCCCGCAGGCGCTCGACCCAGCCGGCCACCGTCTCGGGGTCGTTGAGCACGCGCTCGGCGGTGGGCTTCGGGTCGCCGATCAGGCCGGTGGCGCCGCCGACCAGGCCGAGCGGGAGGTTCCCCGCCTGCTGGATCCGGCGCATGGTGAGGATCTGCACCAGGTTGCCGAGGTGCAGGCTCGGGGCCGTCGGGTCGAAGCCGCAATAGAACGTGACCGGGCCGTCCGCGAACGCCTTGCGCAGTGCGTCCTCGTCGGTGGACAGGGCGATCAGCCCACGCCACCGCAGCTCGTCGACGATGTCCGTCACGGTCACGCTTCTCCTTCGATCGGGCGTCCGCCCGGTGGTGGCCCGGTTCGGTCGGGCCCCGGGTCGGTACGACTCCAGCCTGCTAGAGCCTACGCGGTTCCGGCCAGCGAGTTTCCCCCGAGGCACCGGGCCGGGCCAGCGTCGGACCCGCACCAGGTCGGCGCCAGGTGAGCGCCAGATGAGCGCCGAGCCGGCACCGGGCAGACGTCGGCTCTCCCCCACGCTCCTCCCCGATACCGGAAATTCCCTTGTTCGTCGGCTGTGGGCCCATTCAGAGTGGTTCCGCCGCCGCGCGGCGGCAGTGACGTGTGTGGAGACGGTCGTGCCGCCGTGGCACGCCCGTGGGAAGGGTGTGCCGAGTGCGCAACACGCTGGTTCTGAACGCGAGCTACGAGCCCCTGACGACGGTGTCGCTTCAGCGCGCCGTCGTCCTGGTGCTCCAGGACAAGGCCGTGGTGGAGCAGGCGCACCCGCTGCGCTCGATCCGGGGGACGGGCGTGGCCGTCCCGGTGCCGAGAGTGATCAGGTTGCAGAGGTACGTGAGGGTGCCGTTCCGACAACAGGCCCCGTGGTCGAGGCGGGGTGTCCTGGCCCGGGACCAGCACCTGTGCGCCTACTGCGGGCGCCGGGCCACCACGGTGGACCACCTGCAGCCCAAGTCGCGTGGCGGCGAGGACAGTTGGATGAACACCGTGGCCGCGTGCCCGGAGGACAACCAGCGCAAGGCCGACCGGACGCCCGAGCAGGCCGGGATGAAGCTGCTGCGGCGGCCGTTCGTGCCGACTCCGCAGGCCACCCTGATGCTGGCGCTCGGCCTGCGCGGCTCGGAGGCCCGGGAGCTGGCCGACTGGCTGCCGACCGCGCCGGGTCAGCCCGTCACCGCGGCCTAGACCTGTCCGGCGGATCCAGCCGCCTGAGGGGGCTCAGCCCTTCGCTTGGTAGCCCGCGGCCGTGCCGTAGTTGGTCGCGTGCTCGGGGACGACGACCACCTGCCCGCCGCCGATCAGCACCCGCCCGGAGAGCAGCAGCGAGCCGGTGCCGGGCGGGAAGTTGCCGCCGACCGCCTCCTGGCCGCCCGCCAGCGGGAAGCGGCCGAGGCGGGCGGGCTGGTCACGGCGTTCGTCGGCGGCCAGCACCAGCGAGCCGCCGTCGATGCCGACGGCCCTGGCGGTGCCCTTGGCGGCGGTCGGCGCCTTCCAGCGCTGCTTGCCGGTGTCCAGGTCGTAGCCGACCGCGGACACCGGCCCGCCGGGGTTCGCCGGGGTCATCGCGGCGACCATGGTGCGGCCTTCGAAGAACACCTCGGGGGTGGCCGAAAACGTTCCGTGGGTGACGGCCAGCCGGCCCGCGTCGGTGACCACCGGGATCTCGGCGGCCGGATCGCCGGCGGTGCCCCACCCGAACACCCTGTCGTCCTCGGGCTTCCCGCCGGTGGTGAGCACCACGGCGGGCTCGGCGGAGAGCACCGTGACCGTCTTCGGCTGGTTGTTCAGTCCCCGCCACCAGCTGACCTTGCCGTCCGCCACGTTCAGGGAGACGGCCTGGTCGGCGGGCGTCGAGTCCGCACAGGAGGAGGCGACCAGCACGGTCTTGCCGGTGACGCCGCCGGACAGGGTGCAGAACTTGCCCTGTCCGGTGTACTGCCAGACATCCTTGCCGTCGGCCGACGCCCAGGCCGCCACATGGTCGTCGCCGACCGCGACCACCATGTCCTCGGTGACGCCGATCCGCGCCGAGTAGGCACCCTTGGCGTCCGAGAGGGTCTTGGTCCAGGCGGTCTTGCCGGTCTTGGTGTCCACCGCGGCGACCAGTGTGCACGGGCTCTTCGGGTCCGCCTGCGGCCGGAACAGGGCCGCGCCGAGCCCGGCCTGGTTCACGCCCGCGGACAGTCCGCACGGGACGGCCCCGGCGGCCGGGGGCTCGACCGTCCAGGTCGGCTTGCCCGCCGTCCGGTCGTACGCGTGCACCCCGGAGCCATCGGCCCGGACCACCGCGTCGGCCAGCAGCCAGCTGCCGACCAGCGTGTCGTCCCCCGCGGGCTGGGTGGCTGCGGCGGCCTGCGCGGACCAGATCTTGGTGTGCGCCACCGAGAAGCCGGGCTCGCCCCCGCTGGTCGCGGCCGCGCTGCCGCCGCCCTCGGCGCCGACCGTCAGCGCGGCCGTTATCAGCACCCCGAGCGCGGCCACCCCGGCACCGGCCCGCACCATCAGGGCCCGCCGGTTGGGCACGTGCTCCCCGGTCAGGACGGCCGAGCGGACCTTGGCCACCAGCGAGGAAGGGGCGGAGGAACCCGAGCCGCCGTCACCACGCCGAGCGGCCCGCGAACGCCCGGCGGGCTCGGCGGGCCCGGAAGGCTGGTCGCCACTCTCCTCGTCGGCGGGCGCGGGCTCCGCCCGGGGTTCCTCCAACTGCACATAGCCGTCGGCCGAGTACTCCGCCCCCGCCGGGAGGTACAGCCCCTCCCCCGCCGGCTGCTCCTGCGGCGCGACGGCCGCGTACGGCTGCTGCCCGTGGTCCGGATACGACTGCTGGTACGGCTGGTACTGCTCCTGCCCGCCGTACGGCCCCTGGCCGTGACCCTGGCCGTCGCCCTGCGCGTGACCGTGCCCCTGGGCGTAGCCGCCCTCGACGTACCCGGTCTGCCCGTAGCCACCCTGCCCGTCGTACGACTGGGGGTCGTACGGCTGGGCGTCGTACGGCTGCTGGTTCCACTGCGGCGCCTGCTGCCACTGCCCGTGCGGCTGCGCCGGCGACTGCGACGGCGGCTGCTGCGGGTCGTAGTACCCCTGCCAGTCCTGCTGCGGGCCCTGGGGGTACCAGGGCTGCTGCTGGGCATGAGGGTCTCCGAAGGGCTCCTGCGCCATCGTTCCGTCCCTCCCAGCCCCGCCTGCCTGCCGATTGCGGCAGTCAGCATCTCACGCCCTCCCGAGCGCCCCGCCCGGGCGCCCCACCCCGGCCCCTAGGCGGCGGACTCTGCGTGCAGGGCTCCGTCGATGCGGGCGGCGAGGGTGAAGTCCAGGTCGGTGAGCCCGCCGGCGCTGTGGGTGGACAGCACGAACCGCAGGGTGCGCCAGCGGATGTCGATGTCGGGGTGGTGGTCGAGCGCCTCGGCCTGTTCGGCGACGGCGACGACCACCCGGATCGCGGCCGGGAAGTCGGGGGCGTCGGCGCTGCGGACGATGCTGTCGCCGTCCCGGCTCCACTGCGGCACGGCCGCCAGGGCCGCCCCGATCTCGTCCTCGCTCAGTCGTGCCCTGCTGCTCATCGGTGCGCTCCGGGGGTCGTCGCTCGGGTACCGGTCAGGCGGTCTTCCGGCGCGGACGGACCACCAGTTCGCCACCGCAGTTGGGGCAGTTGGCGGCCATCGCCTCGGTGCAGTCCGCGCAGAAGGTGCACTCGTAGGAACATATCGAGGCGGGGCTGTCGGCGGTCAGCGACACCTCGCAGCGCTCGCAGGTCTCGCGCATCTCCAGGGCCATGGCGCACTTCTCCGATTCACGTACGGTCAGACGGTCGGATGTACGATCCCACGTTCGTCCCGCCGGCCGGTCAACCCACCAGCAGTTTGGTGACGGCCGCCAGTCCGACCACCACGATGACCCCGCGCAGCGCGGCCGGCGGGAGCCGGCGGCCGACCTTGGCGCCGAGCAGGCCGCCGACCAGCGAGCCGGCCGCGATCAGCCCGGCGGCCGCCCAGTTCACCGTCGAGGTGAACAGGAAGAACAGCGCGGCGACCCCGTTGACGATCAGCGCCAGCGCGTTCTTCACCGCGTTGATCCTTTGGAGGTCCTCCTGGAGCAGCATGCCCATCAGCGCCATCAGCAGGACGCCCTGCGCGGCACCGAAGTACCCGCCGTAGATGCCGGTGAGGAACACCCCGAGCAGCAGCACCGCGCCGCCGTCCGGATCGCCGTCCGCACGACGCCGGGCCGCGACGGCCTTGGCCACCCGGGGTTGGATCACCACCAGGACGAGGGCGAGCAGGATCAGCACCGGGACGATCGCGTCGAAGGCTCCGCTCGGCAGCTTGATCAGCAGCAGGGCACCGAGCAGGCCGCCGAGCAGCGAGGCGGTCCCCATCCGCCGCAGGCGTCGGCCCTGGTCGGCCAGTTCACGACGGTAGCCGATCACGCCGCTGAGCGAACCGGGCACCAGGCCGAAGGAGTTGGAGACGTTCGCGGTCACCGGCGGAATGCCGACGGCGAGCAGGACCGGGAAGGTGATCAGGGTGCCGGAGCCGACGATCACATTGATCATCCCGGCACCGACGCCCGCCACCAGGACGGCGATCGCCTCCCAGAGCGTCATGGGTCACCTCTCCTCTCGGTCCTGTCCGAGGGGATCATGCCGGACCGCGCACCGGCCCGACCAGGCCCGACCATCATTCGGGACGCACGCCACACCGCCGCGACGCCCCGGCACCGGGAACGCCCCGGAAGCCCCGGAAAGCCCGGGGGCCCGCCACCACCAGGCAGCGGGCCCCCGACCGGAGAAGCGCTCCGATCACTCCGGGTCGATCTTGCGGTACTCCCGCGCCGGGTCCACCCGCGGCCGGGCCGCACCCTTCTCCACGTCCACCGGCCGCGGCCCGGCCGCCGGGTCGATCGGCACCTGGGTGGTCGCCGGAGGCGCCTGCGGCACGCTCGGCGCCGCCACCGCGCCACCGTTCATCCCACCGCCGTTGCCGGTCAGCCCGCCGAACGCGCCGCCGAGGCCCTTGAGCGCGTCGCCGACCTCACTGGGGATGATCCAGAGCTTGTTGGAGTCGCCCTTGGCCAGCTCGGGCAGGGTCTGCAGGTACTGGTAGGCGAGCAGCTTCTGGTCGGCGTCGCCGTCGTGGATGGCCTCGAAGACCGTCCGGATCGCGGCCGCCTCACCATCGGCGCGCAGCACCGCGGCCTGCGCCTCACCCTCGGCCCGGAGCACGTCGGCCTGCTTCTCACCCTCGGCCTTGAGGATCTGCGCCTGGCGCTGGCCCTCGGCGGTGAGGATCGCGGCGCGCTTGTCACGGTCGGCGCGCATCTGCTTCTCCATCGAGTCCTGGATGGAGGTCGGCGGCTCGATCGCCTTCAGCTCGACGCGGTTGACCCGGATGCCCCACTTGCCGGTGGCCTCGTCCAGCACCCCGCGCAGACCGGCGTTGATGACCTCGCGCGAGGTCAGGGTGGACTCGAGGTCCATCGAGCCGATGATGTTGCGCAGCGTGGTGACGGTCAGCTGCTCGATGGCCTGGATGTAGCTCGCGACCTCGTAGGTGGCCGCCCGGGGGTCGGTGACCTGGTAGTAGATGACGGTGTCGATGTTGACCACCAGGTTGTCCTGGGTGATCACCGGCTGGGGCGGGAACGGCACGACCTGCTCGCGCAGGTCGATCCGGTTGCGGACCCGGTCGATGAACGGGACGACGATGTTCAGCCCTGCGTTGAGCGTCCGGGTGTAGCGGCCGAAGCGCTCCACGATCGCGGCGCTGGCCTGCGGGATGACCTGGATCGTCTTGATCAGCGCGATGAAGGCCACCACGACCAGGACGACCAAAACGATAAGGACGGGTTCCACGGACTCTCCCCTAGACGACCAGGGCGGTCGCGCCCTGGATTTCGACGACGTCGACCTGCTGCCCCGGCTGGTAGACCTGGTCCGGGTGGAGCGCACGGGCCGACCAGATCTCGCCGTTGAGTTTGATCCGTCCGCCCTCCCCGTCGACGGTTTCCGCGACGACCGCGGTGGCGCCCTGGAGCGCCTCGATGCCCATCTTGATCTGTGGGCCCTTCTGCAACTGCCGGTAGGCGATGGGCCGGACGAAGGCCACCAGCGCGACCGAGACCACCAGGAAGGTCACCGCCTGGAGGACCACTCCGGCGCCCAGCCCGGCCGCGCCGGCGGCCGCGAGCGCGCCGACCGCGAACATGGCGAACTCCGGCATCGCGGTGAGCACCAGCGGTATGCCGAGCGCTGCGGCGGCCAGGAGCCACCAGATCCAGCTGTCCACACGTCCATCCTAGGGAGCGAAGGGCCTTCGAGGCGGACAGTTCCCGCAGGTCGAGGGGCGGAAACCGGTCGCAGGTGCGACCGGTTCCGACAGCCGTCGCGAAGTGGACGAACGGGGGGTCAGCCCAGCGGCAGGCCCTGCGCCGACCAGCGGTCGCCGTGGCGCTCCAGGGTGAGCGGCAGGCCGAAGCACTTGGAGAGGTTGCGGGCGGTCAGCTCGGTGTCGATCGGGCCGGCCGTGAGCACCTTGCCCTGACGGATCATCAGGACGTGGGTGAAGCCGGGAGCGATCTCCTCGACGTGGTGGGTGACCATCGCCATGGCCGGCGCGAACTCGTCCTGGGCGAGCGCGCCGAGCCTGCGGACCAGGTCCTCACGACCGCCGAGGTCCAGGCCGGCCGCGGGCTCGTCGAGCAGCAGCAGCTCCGGGTCGGTCATCAGGGCGCGGGCGATCAGGGTGCGCTTGCGCTCGCCCTCGGAGAGGGTGCCGAACTTGCGGCCGGTCAGGGCGGCCATGCCCATCCGGTCGAGCAGGGCGAGGGCGCGGCCCTCGTCGGACTGCTCGTAGGTCTCCTGCCAGCTGACCGTCATGCCGTAGGCGGCGGTGAGCACGGTCTGCAGGACGGTCTGCTCGGCCGGCAGCTTGTCGAACATCGAGGCACCGGCCAGGCCGATCCGGGAGCGCAGCTCGAAGACGTCGACCTCGCCCAGCTGCTCGCCCAGCACCGAGACCTTGCCCGAGGTCGGGAACAGGTACGAGGAGGCGATCTGCAGCAGGGTGGTCTTGCCGGCGCCGTTCGGGCCCAGGATGACCCAGCGCTCACCCTCGGAGATGGACCACGAGACCTGGTCGACCAGCGCGCGCCCCTCCCGGACCACGGATACGTCCACCAGCTCCAGCACGTCGCTCATGCCTACGCCTTCCCCAAATACACAAATGTCGGCCGTCGGTGCGGGGCGGCGAACCCACTCCGGCAGCCGGTGGGCACGGGGTGGGTGCGCCGCACGCGCATGGGCAAACCTACGCCACGCGGATGACCGCCGATTCCGTAGGCTGGCCGGATGCTCGTGACTCCTGCCGACAATCCGTACGAAGAGCCCCGTTCGGGGCGGCTGACCGCCTGGGGCAACGCCCTGCTGGGCGGCCTGGTGCCGCCCGACAACGCCGCCGCGGCCGTGCTGGGCGCCGACGAGGGCCACCGGGTGACCGGGCTGCCCGGGGACGCTCCGGGCGAGCTGCACGGGCTGACCTGGGCGCTGGGACGGCTGCGGGTGCTGGGTGTGAAGGGGCTGCGGCTGGCGCTGCCCTCGGCCGGGCACCCGCTGGGACTGACCGGTCCGGCGGCCTTCAACGAGCGCGCCCTGGCGGCGGGCGAGGCGGTGCTCGCGGTGGGCGTACCGCTCGGGCTGGTGCCGGAGATCACGGTGTTCGGCACGGAGGGGGACCGCTCGGCCACCGTGCTGTGGCGCTGCGCCGAGGTCAACGACACCCCGCCGGCAGACGTGCCCTCGCTGAACGAGGCCGAGCGCGAGCTGGCGGACGGGCTGCGCGAGGCGACCCTCCTGCTCACCCGGCTCGACGTGGCCGGCGCCGGCCCGGAGGCGCTGCGCGCCCTGGAGGCGTACCGCCGGCGCGGCCACGCCGAACTGCTCGCCCCCGGCTACCCGCCGCGCGCGGTACGGGTGCTGGAGTCGGCCCGCCAGGTGTCCGCCCTGCTGTCGATCGCCTCGGGCGGCCACGGCGCGGCGGTGAGCGCCTCCGAGATGGCCGCCCGGCAGTCCGTGCTGGCCCCGCTGCGGCGCACCGCCCGGCGCGCCCAGGTGGCCGCCTACAACGCGCTGGTGGACGGGCGCGAAGAGCGCTAGGCGCAATGCCGGTGACTTTGCTGTCTCTGCCTCGTTGATGGTGGTGTGGCGAGGGTGGGGCAGGTCAAGTCGCCTGCGGGTGAGCGGTTGTCGGATC
>NZ_JBVJQR010000063.1:0-8700 GCF_055608425.1 Kitasatospora sp. NPDC036934
CTGCCCAGCCGGGCCGTCTCCGCCGGGCCCAGGGCGGCGGCCTGCCGGTCCAGCCCGACCAGGAACTGCGCCAGCAGCGCCGCCGACCCCTCCCGCACCGAGAACCCCCGGCCCAACAGGTCACGCAGCCGCTGCGGGGGCAGCGGCAGCAGCGACACCGGGAAGTCGATGCCCACCGCCTCGGTCCGCTGCTCCCCGCGGCCGGCGGCGGGCACCCCCAGGGCCCGCACCTCGTACGGGTGGGAGCTGTCCGCCAGGTAGAGGTCACCCCGCCCGAAGGTGCGCTCCCCGGTGCCGCGGCTGAGCGAGAGCCCGCCCGCGAGCGGCATCGTCAGGTGGTACACCTCCGGGTCGGTGCGCCGCACCATCGCGGCGCTGCGCCGGAACCGGGTCGGCGGGAACGAGGATCTCAGGAGGGTCACCGGCCCCAGCTCCAGGCGCCGCATCTCCGCCCGGAAGTCATCGGCGTGGACGCTGGTCATCTCGCTGGCCCGGGTGCGCCCGATCAGCTCCCGCCAGCAGTCGAACCGCTCCCGTGCGGGCACACCCTCACCCCGGAACACGCTCTCCGCTCCCGCGGCCACCTCGCCGCCTCCCTTCCCGCTGCCACCCGGCCCGGCCGCTGCCGGACCGTCGACCGTAGCCGATCCCGGTCCGGATACCCGCCCGGCCCCCTCGCCAGGGTCCCGCTAGCGGGAGAGCAGGGCGCAGACGAAGTCCTCCTCGACGGCCCGCAGGTGTTGCAGCAGGTCGGGGTTGCCCGACTGGTTCACCTGCTCGGTGACGGAGAGGGTCAGACTGCGCCGCCCGTCCGGGGTGCCGACGCCGAGCTGGGTGTAGCCGGCGGTGTTGCCGGTGTGCCCGTACACCGTGCCGCAGCGGGTGCCGTACTCGAAGATCGCCAGCCCGGCGCGGTTGGTACCCGGGCCGGCCGGCTCGGAGGCGCCCGGGACGAAGGCCCGCTGCTGCTCACGGGTCGCCTCGCCGATCAGCGGGCCGCCCGCGTAACCGGCCGCGAAGGCGCTGAAGTCGGCGGGGGTGGAGACCAGGCCGCCCGAGGCCCAGGCGCCGGAGGCGCCGAACTCGGTGCTGACGTCCCGGGGCGCGGCGGGCGGCTGGACGGCGTAGCCGTGCAGGTAGGGCCTGGGCAGCCGGTAGCCGGCGGGCAGGCTGGTGCGGTCGAGCTCGAGCGGCCGGTAGACCTGGGAGGCCAGCAGGTCCTCGTAGCGCTGCCCGGTGGCGGCCTCGGCCATCAGGGCGACGGCGATGTTGTCGGAGTTGGAGTACTGGTAGCGGGTGCCGGGGGCGAACTCCAGGGGCCGGTCGGCGACGAAGTCCAGCAGGCGCCGGGAGTCGAAGACGTGGTGGGGGTCGGTGCGCAGCAGGTCGCCGAAGTCCGGGGCGGTGCTGTAGTCCGGCAGGCCGCTGGTGTGCTGGAGCAGCTGGCGCAGGGTCACCGCGCCCCAGGCGGCGGGCAGCGAGGGCAGCCGGGCGGCGATGGTGTCGTCCAGCCCGAGCAGCCCGCAGTCCACCAGCCGCAGCGCGACCGCGCCGCTGAACGCCTTGGCGGCGCTGGCCAGCCGCATGTGGTCGTCGGCCCGCGGCGGGCGGTCGGTGCCGAGCTGCGCCACCCCGGCCTGCAGCACCCGCACCCGCCCGTCCTCGCGCAGGACCGCGATGGCCCCGGGCGGGCCGTCGGGGCGGTCGACCAGTGCCTGCAGCCGGGCCCGCAGTGCCCGGTCGTTGTCCTCCCGGCCGCCGTTCCCGGCCGCGGCGTTGCCGGCGGGGGCCAGTGCCAGCGCGGCGGTGAGCAGGGCGGTGGCCGCCGCCCGTCGGGGTCGGCGGGTCGGCGGGCGGGGGTGGGAGCGCAGCGGCATGACGGGGCCTCCGAAGGGGCGACTCGGCGGGTCGGTGGTGGGGTGACGCGGGGGCGGCGGTCGACGGCCGCCGCCCCGGCGGCAAGGGATCACCGGCCGGCGGCCCCCGGAAACGGCCGCGCGCCCGCCGTGACCCGCCTGGTCGAGCGGCGCAGATGCGGCGTCGACGCGGTGCCGGGCCCGCGGGCTCAGGCCTGGAACGGCCCATCGTCGACGAAGGTGCGCAGCAGCCGGGCGAAGACCTCGGCGTCGGCGGCCGGCCAGGAGGCGAGGGAGTCCTCGATGCGGGCGGCCAGGCGGTCCCGGGTGGCCCGGACGGCGTCGTGCCCGGGGTCGGTGAGGACGAGCAGGGTGGCGCGCCGGTCGGCGGGGTCGGCTTCGCGGCGCAGCAGGCCCGCCTCCTCCAGGCGGTCGGCGCGGCGGGTCACGGTGGTGCGGTCCAGTCCGATCTCGCGGCCGAGGTCGGCGGCGCTGCACGGGCCGGTGCGGGCCAGGCCGCTGAGGACGGGGTAGGTGAGTTCGTCGATGGCCTGCCCCAGGCCGTCGGTCAGCTGGGCGTGCAGGCCGGTGCGGGTGCTGCGGCGCAGCAGCAGTCCGAGGGCCTCGGCGATCTGGTGTCCGGTCGGATTCGTCACCCCCTCAGATTAGCGTGCGCTGGGCACGCTTTTCATGTAATGTGATTTGCGTGCTTGAGGCACGCATCTGAGGTCCGTGCTCACCCTTCCGGAGGAATCCCGTGCGCCACACCGACATCACCACCGCCCTGACCGACCTGCTCCTCACCCCGGGTCTGGACCTGCACGAGGCCGTCGACCGCCACTTCGCCCCCGACTACCGCCAGCGCACCGACGGCCGCTGGGACGACCGCGGGCAGTTCCTGGCCCACATCGCCCACCTGCGCACGGTCGTGGCCGACGGCTCCGTCGAGGTCCACGAGGAACTCTGCGACGGCGCGCGCTACGCCGACCGCCACACCATGACCGTCACCAAGACCGACGGCTCCACCGTCCGCATGGAGGTCTACCTCTTCGCCGAGTTCGCCCCCGACGGCCGCTTCCGCCGGATCGAGGAGACCACCCTGCTGCTGGAGGGCGGCGAGCACGACCGGGATCTCGGCAGCGCCCGCTGAGAGCCGACCGCTGACCGCTGAGCGGCCCGGCCCGGCGGGGGCTCACCGGCCCCCCGCCGGCCCCACCTGCCGGCCGCTCGCGTCCAGCCCCCGCCTACACGCTCGTCCAGACCCGCTACGGCCGTTCGCCCGCGCCCTCGGTGTCGATGTGCGGCATGGACGGCTCCCGGAGGTCTCCTTGCGCGGCGGTGGGCCGAACCGGCGCGGTGCTCCCGGCGGGCCGCCCCCGGCCGACCGTACCGGTGGGCAGTCGCCCCGACGGCGGTCCGCTCGCCCCGCCTCCGCCGCCGATCACCGCCGTCCCCGTTCGCTCCCGCCGCCGATCACCGCCGTCCCCGTTCGCTCCCGCCGCCGATCACCGCCGTCCCCGTTCGCTCCCGCCGCCGATCACCGCCGTCCCCGTTCGCTCCCGTCGCCGTTCGCTCCCGCCGTCCGTTCGGGGTCCGCCGGGTCAGGGCCGCCCGCCGCCGGGCCCGGGCGCGCTCACCGGTGCCGCCGCGCCCACCAGCACCACCAGCTCGTGCCCCCCGGGATTGGCCTGGACCGGCACGGTACGCCAGTTGTTGGCCAGCCAGACGTTGCCCGAAGGATCGATCCGGACACCGGTGTTGCGCTCCAGCCCGTCGAACGTGTACCCGGTGTCCGGCGGCGAGATCGGCTCGCCGGTGCGCGTCCCGGGCGGGCAGGCGGCCGGGTTGACGCCGCACAGCCGGGCGACGCGGTGGCCGCCGAAGTTGGCCACCCACACGGTGTCGTCCCCGTCCACGGCCACGCCCCAGGGCAGGAACAGGCCGCCGTTGGTGAACGGCGCGGGCGCCGGGGTCCCGTCCGCCCCGATCATGATCACCGAGGTCCCCGGCCGCGGGCCGTCCTCACCGGCCAGCGCGTCCGCGAGGTCCTCGGCCGTGCTGTCGCCGCAGGGCACCGGCAGGATCCCGCTGTTGCTCACCCAGGCGTTGCCCCGGCTGTCGGTGGCCACGGCCAGCGGCCGGCGCAGGCCCGCCCCGGTCACGGTCCGCTCCAGCGCCCCGTCGGGGCCCACCACCTGGACGCTGTCACTGCCGTTGCCACTCACCCACAGCCGCCCGGCCGGGTCCACGGCCGTGCCGAAGGGCTTGTGCAGCCCCGGCGTGGCGATCTCCCGGGCCGAGGCCGCGTCGCCGTCCGGGATCCGGGCCACGCTGTCCGAGCCGCAGTTGGCCACCCACACCGTGCCGGAACGGTCGGCCGCCATGCCCTGCGGCTGGACGATCCCGGCCCCGCGCCAGCCCTGCGGCGGGGACAACACGGCCCCGTCCGCGGCGAACCGGGAGACGCTGCGCTCCAGCGGAGCCGGATCGATCGGGCAACCACGGCCCTGGAAACCGAAGTTGGCGACCCAGGCGGTGCCCTTCGCGTCGACGGTGATGCCGAAGCCCGCGCCGTACAGGCCACCGCCCCGGTAGGGGGCGCCGGGGGCGTCCCGCCCGGTGGGGGTGAACTTCAGCACCGTGTCGGCGCCGCACACCGGGACGGCCGGGTCCGGGCCGTAGCGGTAGTTGTTGCTGACCCAGGCGTTGCCGTCCGCGTCGAAGGCGATGTTGCCGGGACCGTCCAGCTCATGGCCGTTGCCCTGGTAGCGCAGCGCCACCGTCCAGGCGTCCGGGGCCGCGGACAGCGCGGGCCGGTAGCGGACCGCGGTGCCGGCCAGCGCGAACAGCTCGGCGGCGTGGTGGCCCGGGTCGTGGGCGATGTCCACCGCGGCCAGCAGGGTGTCGCGCGGCCGCTCACGGCCCGGGCGGCGGGCCAGGTCCAGCAGCCGGTCGCAGGAGTCGCCGCTGACGCAGGACGCCAGCAGATTGGCCAGGGTGTTGAACTCGGCCATGGTGGAAGTGAGTTCGCCGTTGGGTGGCGCAGCGAGCAGCGCAGCGACGCCACCGGTGCCGGTGTCGGCCAGGTTGTGCGCCACTGCCGCGGCGTTCTGCAGCCCGGGGGAGGAACCGGCTACCCCGTCCGGGCCGGTGAACCGGGCCAGGGCGTAGGCCGTGGCCACCGTGGTCCGCTCGTTGACGACCAGCTCGGGCGGGGCGGCGGCGCCGCTGAGCACCGCGGCCAGCGTCACGGGCCCGCCCCGGCCGGGCCCGTCCGCCCTCTCCTCGGAGGGCCCCGGCAGGTCGGCCAGGACGTACAGCACCGCCCGCGCGTCCCGCGGCCGGCGGAACTCCAGGCCGAACCGCCCGTCCTCGCCGCTACGGGCCCGGGCCAGCACCCGCGCCCGCCCGCCCTCGCCCTCCCCGGCCTGGTACAGCGTCACCTGCGCCCCGCCGAGCGGGGTGTCGCCGCTGCGCACCACCCCGCACTGGTCGGCCGGCTCCCACCCGGCGTCCGGCGCGGCGTACGAGGGCGGCCCGGCGGCGATCCGGGCCAGCAGGGCGGCGGTCAGCAGGACGCCGTGGCGTCGGCGCATGGGGGCTCCGTTCGGTCACAGGGGGCGCTGGGGGAGGGGCGCGCCCACTGGGGCCGCCGCCCTCCTGAGTGCCACATCCCCGGGCCGCCCGCACGCGACCGGCCGCCGGAGGCGGTGGAATTGCCCGGTACGGCCGAGTCCCGCCCCCGCCCCGCCGGGCGCGCCGCGGGACGAGCGCTGCCGCCCCGCCGCCGTTCACCGCCGTCCACGCCGCCGTTCACCGCCGACTCGCCTCGCGGTACCGGCGAGTTGGCTAGACTGCCCCGGCCCGGTGTGATCAAGAAAGGACAGGGATGATCATGGGGGGAACCTGGATGACCGCGACCGAACCCGACCCTGCGGAGCCGGCGTCGCCGCAGATACGCCAGGACATCCCGCACAGCGCCCGGATGTACGACTACTTCCTCGGCGGCAAGGACAACTTCGCCGTCGACCGCGAAGCCGCCGAGCGTGTCCTGACCGTCTTCCCCACCATGCGCACCGCCGTACGCGCCAACCGCACCTTCATGCACCGCGCCACCCGCGCCCTGGCCCGCCGCGGCCTGGACCAGTGGCTGGACATCGGCACCGGCATCCCCACCTCGCCCAACCTCCACGAGGTCGCCCAGGCCGTCGAGCCGCGCGCCCGGGTGGTCTACGCCGACAACGACCCCGTCGTGCTGGCCCACTCCCGCGCCCTGATGACCAGCACCCCGCAGGGCCGCACCGCCTACGTCCACGGCGACGTCCACGACCCCGCGTCGATCCTGGCCACCCCCCAGGTCGCGCAGACCCTCGACCTGACCCGGCCGGTGGTCCTGTCGATGGTCGCCCTGCTGCACTTCGTCCCGGACCTCGACGACGCCCACGCCATCGTCAAGCACCTCCTGGACCCCCTGCCGGCCGGCTCCGCCCTGGTCCTCTCCCACGCCACCGCCGAACTCGACCCGCTCGGCGCGCCCAAGGTCCAGGAGATCTACAACCAGGCCGGCACCTCCCTGCGGCTGCGCCCCGAGGCCGAGTTCGCCACCTTCTTCGAGGGCCTGGAACTGCTGGAGCCGGGCATCGTCCCCGCCCACCGCTGGCACCCCGACGGTACCGACGGCACCGCCGAACTGCTGTCGGCCGACGTCACCGACGCCCAGGTCTCCTTCTACGCCGGCGTCGCCCTCAAGCCCTGACCCGGCTCCGCCGGCACGTGCGAGGGGCCCACGGCGACGCCGCGGACCCCTCGCACGTGCTTCGGGCTCAGCCCTCGACGGCCGAGACGTGCACCCCGTACACCGGCCCGGCCGGGAGCCCGGCGAGGCGCCGCTCCTGGGCGGCCGTCAGCCTCCGCACCAGCAGGACGGCGAAGGCGGCGGCGGCCAGCTCCAGCAGGTCGGCGGCGCCCAGCCACAGGGAGGCCTCCCGGTAGGTGTCCGCGTAGGTGGCGTCCTGGTAGAACTGATCGCCCACCCCGCCGACCAGGTGGGACCCCAGGAAGGTGCCCCACCAGAGGTTGAGCAGCGCCTGGGGCAGCGGCTCGCGCACCCCGAGCCCGTCGGGGCGGGCGCCGGCCTGCCAGACGTCGCCGGCGACCTGCCGGGGGAGCCAGAAGTTGGCGACCGGGATGAACCAGCCGACGATCGCCCACACCCGCGCGTAGCGGTGCCCGTGCGGGGCGAGGAACTCGGCGTTCACCCGCACCCGGTGGAACCAGGAGAGGAAGGCCATCGCCGAGAACACCAGTACCGCCCACTGGAGGACGCGGGCGGTGCCGATGAACCACTGCGCGTCGGCGAACGCCTCGCCGCTCACGGCGCTGCCGGTCATGAGGTCGTCGGACGCCACGAACATCAGGGCGTCGGCGTAGAGGGAGAACAACGCCGCGGCACCGGCGGCGACGAGCAGGACGGTCGCGGCGGTGGCGTCCGTGCGGGGGGAGCGGTACGGGGCGGGCGTGGACATCGGTGAGCGGGCTCCAGGGGCGGACGGGCCGGAATCGACGGAGCGTCACCCTAGGCCACGTTCGTTCGTACAGTCTTTTTCGTCAACGGCCCGGCCGCCGCCGGGATCCCGTCCGGGTGACGCGGGGGCGGTTCCCGCCCCGGGCCCGGCCCCGGTCCGGTCTCCTGGAGCGGCTGACGGAACCCGCCGTCGCCGCACCGGGCGCCCCGCCCCGCCCCGGAGGAGGAGTCCCCGTGCCCTCGCCCTGTGACCCCCAGTACGCCCCCGCCGGCGACGTGAGCGCGGCGCTCATGGTGATCGACTCCCGGCTCAAGGCCCTCTACGACGGCCGGACCGAGACCGACCCGGAACACCGCAAGATGGTCGACCACCTCGCCGCGTCCATGGGCCCGGACGACTTCAGCGCCCTGCTGGAGGGCGCCTGCACCCTTATCTACCTGTACATGAACTGGCTGCGGACGGCCTGCGAGGACCACGGCAAGGACGTCATCGAGTACGTGGTGCCGACCCTGGTGGCCACCATGCGCATGATGCCCAGGACCTTCCGCCCCGAGGTCATCCCCACCATGGCGGGCCTGCTGGTCGCCGCCGGCAGCGGCCTGAGCCCCAACCTGTGGCGCGCGCAGTACGGGCCGTGGACGGACGCCGAGATGAACCCCCTGGAGGCCACCGCCACCCTGCTCGCCGAGTATGTCAACCGGATCTGCGGCGACGACCAGGAGTTCGCCACCCGCCTGATCACCGACGCCCTCTCCCGGGCCGACGAGGACGGGGGCTGACCGGGGGAGGGCTGACGGGGGCTGACCGGGAGAGAGGGCTGACGGGGGATCACGCGGACTGACCAGGCCTTCTCCAGGGCCTTCGCCCTCCACCAAAAAATATACCTGAGCGAAGGTATATGGCTGGAAAGCCACGGTGAAAGCAGTTGAGGGCAAGAGTGATGTCAGCTGGTCACTAAAATACCTTCCCAAAGGTATGTGGATCTCCTAGCATCGCTGCGATGCATGCCCCCTTCGGTCCGTGTCACTTGTCGGAGGACTCGTCGTGAAGCCTGAGAGCGCAGCCGTCCGTGCCCAGGAGCGCCCGGTGTCCCGGTTGTCCGGGGAATGGGTGCCGGTGTTGTCGGAGGTGGTGGTGGTGCCGGTGGCGGCGCTGCTGCCGGGGGACTCCCCGCGGGAGGGGGGAGAGGATCCGGAGCATGTGCGCACGCTGGCGGAGGTCGGGCCGGCGCTGCCGCCGATCATCGTCCACCGGCCGAGCATGCGGGTGATCGACGGGATGCACCGGCTGCGCGCGGCGGCGGCCGACGGCGCGCTCGT
>NZ_JBVJQR010000064.1:0-8611 GCF_055608425.1 Kitasatospora sp. NPDC036934
TCAAACGCGCCCAACACCGCGACTGGCCACCACCGCTCCCGGCCGTCATCACGATCACCAGCAGAGCCGCCACAACCTAAGTCACCGGCATTGGCCCTAGACTCGACGGCATGGTGAGGACTCCGCTGACCCCGTGGGAGCGCGAGCGCGGGGAGCGCTTCGGGGTGCTGCTGCGTGAGGCGCGTGGTGGGCGCAGCATGGTCGAGGTGGCGGCGGTGGCCGGTGTCTCGGCGGAGACGCTGCGGAAGATCGAGACGGGGCGGGCGCCGACCCCGTCGTTCTTCACCATCGCGGCGCTGGCGTTCGCGCTCGACCTCTCCCTCGACGAGCTGGCCGCCGCGTGTGCGCTGCCGGAGGACGGCGCGGCGCTCTCGGCGTGACGGCGACGGCCCGCCCGGCGCGTGCTGCGCCGGCGGGCCGTCGTCCGTCGAGGGGTGGTCCGGTCAGCCGACCGAGCTGGTGTAGCTCTCGATCGCGGGCTGGAGTTCCTTGGCCGCGTCGGCCAGGGCCTGCTGGGCGGACTTGCTGCCGGCGATGGTCTGCTCGATGGCGGTCTCCACGCCCTTGCGGGCCTGCGGCATCACACCGAGCAGGCAGCCGGCGGTGGCCGGGGTGGGCTTGGTGGCCTTCAGCTGGTCGACGGCCGTCTGGAACTGCGGGTACTTGCCCACCCACTCCTTGTCCTTGGGGTCGTCAAGCGACTTCGTGTTGACCGGGAAGTAACCCGTCCCGGTGTGCCAGACGGCCTGCTGCTCGGGTCCGGTGAGGAACTTCTCGAACTCCCAGGCGGCGCGCTTCTCGGCGTCCGAGTGGCCGGGGCCGCTGATCCACAGCGAGGCGCCGCCGATGATCGGGCCGCCCTGGTCGGCGGCGCTGACCTTCGGGAAGGCCGCGGTGCCGACGCCGAACTTGGCGGCCTCGGTGTAGCCGCGCAGGACGCCGGTGGACTCCAGGTGCATCGCGACCGTGCCGGCCTTGAAGGCGGCCTGGGCGTCATCGGTGACCCGGCCGGTGTTGGCCGCGTAGCCGCCCTTGACCAGATCGGCCCACCACTGCACGATCTGCGCGCCCTGGGCGGAGTCGAACACGACCTTGGACGCCTTGTCGCTGCGGCCGTTGTCGCCGTCGCAGTACATGGTGCCGGACTCGGCGAGCAGCTCCTCGACGAACCAGCCGTAGATGGCGGCGCCGAAGCCGTAGCGGACGGTCTTGCCGTCGGCGTCCTTCTTGGTCAGCTTCTTGGCCAGGTCGGCCAGCTCGTTGAGGTCCTTGGGCGGCTGCGCCGGGTCGAGGCCGGCCTCCTTGAAGGCGTCGGTGTTCAGGTAGAGCAGCGGCATCGAGGAGTTGAACGGCATCGAGACGAGCTTGCCCTTGGCCGAGTAGTAGTTGCGGATGTTGGGGTCGAGGTCGGCCAGCGAGTAGCCGTCCTTGTCGACGAAGGCCTGGGCGGGGACGGTCTGCTTGGAGTCGATCATGAAGCGGGTGCCGATGTCGTAGACCTGCACCAGGGCGGGCGTGCCCTTCTGCTGCACCGCGGCCTTGTACTTGGTGACCAGCTCGTCGTACTTGCCCTGGAACTGCGCCTTGACCTCGATCTTGCCCTGGTGGGCCGCGTTGAAGTCCTTGACCAGCCCGTTCAGCACATCGGCGTTCTTGCCGGTCATCGAGTGCCAGAACTCGACGGTGGTGACGCCGGAGGCCTGGTCGAGCGCCTGGGCACCGGGCGCGCCGGCGTCGGCGGAGCCACCGGATCCGGAGCCGGAGCCGCTGGAGCTGCAGGCGGTCAGGGACAGGCCGGCCACCAGCAGGGCCGCGAGCGCGCGTGCACTCTTCTTCACGAGGTTCTCTTTCTTTCCGGTCGGGCATCGGGAACGTGTCGGGAACGTACGGCGGGTTCAGCGGACGGCGGGTTCAGCGGCCAGCACGGCGGCCGGCTCAGCGGACGGCGCCCGCGGTCAGGCCGCGGACGATGAAGCGCTGCCCGAAGACCACCAGGGCGAGGGTGGGCAGCAGCGAGAGCACCACGCCGGCCAGGATCAGGCCGGGGTCGGCCATCTCGGAGTCGCGCAGCGAGGTCAGACCGATCTGCAGGGTCTGCATGTCGGCGGTGCGGATGATGATGAGCGGCCAGAAGTACTGGTTCCAGGCCGACAGGAAGACGTAGATCGACAGTGCCGCCAGGGCCGGCTTGTTGAGCGGGACGACGATCCGCCACAGGAAGCGCCAGTGGCCCGCGCCGTCGATCCGGGCCGCGTCGCGCAGTTCGCCGGGCAGCTGCCGGAAGGCCTGGCGCAGCATGAAGGTGCCGAAGCCGGAGGCCAGGAACGGCAGGACGAGGCCGAAGTAGGTGTTGCCGAGCCCCCAGTCCGACAGCGTCAGGTAGTTGGGGATGATGATGGCCTCCCACGGGACCATCAGCGTGGCCAGGAACACCGCGAACACCACCGCGCGCGCCTTCAGCGGCAGGAAGACGAAGGCGTACGCGGCCAGGATCGAGGTGACCAACTGGGCGAGGGTGATGGCGGTCGCGGTGATCGCCGAGTTGGCGTACTGCCGGAACAGCGGGATGGTGTCCACCGCGCCGGAGAAGTTCCGCCCGGTGACCGAGTGCGGCACCAACGCGGGCGGGTAGGAGGCGAGTTCGGACGGATCCATGAAGGCTCCGACGACCGCGTAGTACACCGGGAAGGCCACCGTGACCACGGCGACGGCGAGCAGCAGGTAGACGGCGGCGCGGCCGAGCAGGTCGCGCGGGGAGCGCCCGGCGAGGGCGCGGGGGCGGGGGCGCGGGCTGGAGGCGCCGGCCTCGGGCCGGGCGTCGGCGGTCGTGGTGGTCGAGCTCATGCGTAGTGCACCTTCCGCTCCAGGACGCCGAACTGGACGGCCGTGCAGGCGAGGACGACCACCAGCAGCACCACGGCCTGGGCGCTCGCCGTGCCGAAGTCGCTGGAGCCGTAGGCGAAGGCCTTCTCGTAGACGGAGTAGACCAGCGTCCGGGTGGAGCCGTCCGGCCCGCCCTTGGTGAGGATGTGGATCTGGCCGAAACTCTGCAGGGCGTGGACGGTGGAGACCACCGTCAGGAAGAACAGGTTCGGGCCGAGCATCGGGACGGTGATCGAGCGGGCCAGCCGCAGTCCGGAGGCCCCGTCGATCCGGGCCGCCTCGACCACCTCACCGGGGATCGAGCCGATGCCCGCGGAGAGCACCAGCACGTTGTAGCCGAGGTTCATCCAGACCGTGGTCAGGGCCACCGAGAGCAGCGCGTACCGGGAGTCGGTGAGCCAGCCGACCGGCCCCAGGCCGACGTGCGACAGCAGCCCGTTGAGCACCCCGCTGGCCGGGTTGAAGAACACTGCGAACACCACCGAGGCGCTGGCCACGGAGAAGGCGAAGGGCAGCGCGAAGGCGGAGCGCAGCAGCCGTACGCCCCGGATCCGGTTCTCCAGGAGCAGCACCAGCACCAGCGCGCCGAGCACCCCCGGCACCACGGTGAGCAGGGTGAACAGCGCGGTGGTGACCAGCGTCCGGCCGAAGTCGGCCGAGGACAGCAGGTCGGTGTAGTGCTTGAACCCGACGTAGCGGGAGGGCGCGCCGAAGAGGTCGTTGGCGTGCCCGCTCAGGTAGATCGTCCGCCCCAGCGGATAGCCGATGAACAGGACGAACACCACCAGGGAGGGCAGCAGGAAGGCCCAGGCGAGGCCGTGCTCACCCCAGCGGCTTCGACGGCCCGGGAGGGGCACGGGGTGCGGTGCGGTCGGCATTGCTGGCGCGTCCGCCTTTCGTGTGTCGGTTCCGGCCGAAACCGTTTCTTGCCCGAACGACGGTGCGGGAACCCCTCGGTGATCAACCGGTGTCGGCGGGATTACGCGTTCGCGTCAGGTTCGGCCGGTCGTCCGTGCAAGCACGTCCACCGCCACGGCGACGGCCTGTCAGCGGGGTGTCGTACGGTGCGACGGTGGACGACACCGACTTCGACATGCGGGCCGCGATGGCCGCGACACCGGGCGGCCGCGACGGCGCCTGGGCCCTCGTCCGGGGCTTCGCCGCGTACTGGGGCGCGCCGCTGGGGCCGCAGGACGGCTTCACCGACGCCGAGCTGCACGCGGCGGAGCAGCGGCTGGGGCTGCGACTGCCGACCGCACTGCGCGAGGCGTACCGGTTGTTCGGGCGCCGGGCCGACCTCACCAGCTCCCAGGACGTGCTGCTGTCGCCGGACGAGCTCCACGTTCTGGACGGCGCGTTGGTCTACCGGGCGGAGAACCAGGGCTGCGCCCACTGGGGCGTGCTGCTCGGCGACCTGGCGCAGGCCGACCCGCCGACGGTGGGCCGGGCGGACCTCGCGGACAAGTCGCTGGAGCGGTGGGAGCCCTGGGAGGAGCGCTTCTCGACGGCGGCGGCGGTGATGGCGATGAGCGAGAAGCTGCTGGAGGACGACGAGTTGACCGACTTCCTCGATTCCGATGTCGAACTCCCGGACGTTTTCAGGGAGTTGCCTGCCCTCGGCCGGGAGTGCCGCTGGTACCAGGGCCCGGACGTCCTGGTCCAGGCCGTCAGGGACGCCTGGATCGCGGTCCGGGCACGGACTCCGGAAGCGCTCGACGAGCTCTACGGAGCCGTGCCCGGGGGCTGGTTGAACGGCTGAGCCGCGCCGGTCAGGCCGTGACGCCGCCGTCCAGCACCAGGTCCGCGCCGACGGTGTAGCCCGCCTCCGGCGAGGCCAGGTACAGCACGGCGGCGGCGATCTCGGCGACCGCTCCGGACCGGCCGACCGGCACCTCGGACTTCATCCGGTCGCTCTTGTCGGCGTCGCTCTCGCCGGGCCGGGTCGACATCGGGGTGTCCACCGGGCCCGGGCTGACGGAATTGATCCGCACGCCCTCGCCGATGTGGTCCCGGGCGGCGGAGCGGGTGAGCACGGTGACGGCGGCCTTGCTGGCCGAGTAGGCGCCGACGCCCTCGAGCCGCTTGTGGACGCCCAGGTTGGACGAGACGTTGACGATGGCGCCGCCGCCGTGGGCCCGCATGTGGCCGATCTGGTGCTTCATCGCCAGCAGGGTGCCGGTCACGTTGATCTCGAACACCCGCCGGAAGTCGTCCTCGTCGATCTCGGCGACCGGCCCGGCCGCGCCGAACACCCCGGCGTTGTTGACGGCGACGTCGAGCCCGCCGAACTGCTCGACGGTCTCCCGGACCAGCCGGGCGGCGTCCGCGCTGTTCGTCACGTCGCCGGTCAGCGCGACGGCCTTGCCGCCGGCCCGCTCGATCAGCTCGACGGTCTCGGCCAGCGGGCCGACGCTGCGCCCGGCGACCGCGACCCGGGCGCCCTCCTGGGCGAAGGCGAGCGCGATGCCCCGCCCGATGCCGCTGCCGCCGCCGGTGACCAGGACGGACTTGTCGGCGAAACGCGTGCTCATGAGGTGAACTCCTTGATCTGGGTGGTGTGTTCGGGTGCGGTGGTGATGGTCTTGGCGGTGAGGGCCTTGGTGGTGCCGGGCCCGGTGGGCTCGCTCCGCGGCAGTGCGGCGACCGCGAGGGCGGTCAGCGCCAGTCCGGCGGCGGCCGCGGCGAAGGCCGCCGCGTAGCCGCCGACGACGGTCGGGCGGGTGGCGGCGAGCGCCATCAGGGCGGCCAGCCCGGCGGTGGGGCCGAGTTCCATGGCGGTGTTGAAGACGCCCGCGGCCAGGCCGGTCCGTTCGGGTGCCACGCCGCCGGTGGCGAGCACGGCCGCCCCCGCGAAGGACGCGGCAGCTCCGGCGGGCAGCAGGAGCAGTGCGGGCAGCAGCCCGGTGGCGTAGGGGCTGCCGGGGTCGAGCCCGGCCAGCAGGGCGAGTCCGACGCCCTCCAGTGCGAGGCCGGCGGCGGTGACCGGCACCGGCCCGTACCGGGCGATCAGCGGCGCGGCCGCCCGGCCGGCGAGCACCAGGGCGACGGCGTACGGCAGGAAGGCGGCGGAGGTGTCGGCGGCGCTCCAGTCGCGCAGTTGCTGGAGGTAGAGCGAGAGCAGGACGAAGGCCAGGGCGGTGCCGGCGGAGGTCGCCGTCACGGCGGCCAGTGCGGTGGCCCGGCGCCGGTCGGCGAGGAAGCCGGGTGGCAGCAGGGGGTCGGCGGTGCGGCGTTCGGCGCCGACGAAGGCGAGCAGCAGGAGCAGTCCGACGGCCAGTGGGGCGAGCACTCCGGCGGTGTGCCAGCCGTGGTCGGTGGAGGCCACCAGGGCGTAACTCGCCGCGCAGAGACCGGCGGTGGCGAGGGCGGCGCCGCGCAGGTCGAGTGCCGGGCGGGGGCCGGCGGGTGCGGGGGCGGGCAGTGCGCCGGAGCGGGCGAGGCCGGCCAGGGCGACCAGGGCGGGGACCGCGAACAGCCAGCGCCAGGAGACCACGGCGGTGACCGGGCCCGACACCACGCTGCCGGCGGTCGCGCCGAGCACCGAGACGCCGCCCCAGGTGGCCATCGCCCGCCGGTACGCGGCGGGTCGGGGGTACAGTCGGCGGACCACCGCGACCGCCGCCGGGGCGATGAGCGCCGCGCCGACGCCCTGGACGAACCGGCCGGCCAGCAGGACGGGGTAGTCGGGCGCGAGGGCGCAGGCCAGCGAGGCTGCGGCAAGCAGCGCCAGGCCCCACCGGAGCATCCGGCGGCCGCCGTAGCGGTCCGTCAGTCGCCCGCCGAGCAGCAGCAGCGCGGCGAAGGAGAGTCCGTACCCGGCGCTGAGCAGCAACTCCTCGGACGGGCCGAGCCCGAGCTCCCGGGCGACCAGGGGCAGTGGCACGGTGAGGATCATGATGGTGAAGATCAGTACTGCCTGGACGACGCCGAGCAGCGCGAAGCTGGACCGGGTCGTCGGCGCGGTGACGCTCATGGAAACTCCCCCCATACCAAATTTTCAAGAACGATCGATCCAGAAACGGGGCAGCACTCGACACCGGTCGACCCGGCCGGAGGTCAGTCCAGCAGCACCAGCGCCTGCTCGGCGGCGTCCCGCACCCGGGGTGCGCCGTCGGCGGTCTTGCCCACCACCCGGATGCCCTGCAGCAGCACCACCAGCATCCGGGCCAGCGCCCGCGGCTCCCGCCCCGCGGGCAGTTCGCCCTGGGCGTCGGCGCGCAGCAGTGCGGCGGTCAGCGCCGTCTCCAGGTGGCCGTAGCTGACCTCCACCCGGCGGGCCGCCGCCGCGTCGTGCGGGGCGAGTTCGACGGCCGTGTTGGTGATGAAGCAGCCGCGCTTGCGGTCTTCGTCCCCCATCGACGCGTAGCGGCGCACCAGGGCACGGACGGCCGGCAGCACCGGACCGGACTGGGACAGCTCGGCCAGCAGACCCGGGTCGTGCTGCTCGTTGTAGCGCTCCAGCGCGCGCAGGTAGAGCTCGTGCTTGCTGCCGAAGGTGGCGTAGATGCTTGCCCTCGCGATGCCCAGCCCTTCGACCAGGTCGGCCATCGAGGTGGCCTCGTAGCCGCGCCGCCAGAACAGTTCGAGGGCTGCCTGGAGCGCCGCGTCCGGGTCGAATTCCTTGGTTCGCGCCATGACGGGAACGCTAGCCCTTTCCAGACCGATCGGTCAAGAAAGACTGACGAGCCATCCGGACCGACCCCTGACGGAGCATTGCCAAGTGGACTAGACCAAAGCTAGCGTTACCGCCCCCATCCCTCCTCCCCCACAGGAGGCGCACCGGCATGCCCGCACACTTTCCCCCCACCCCCCGCCAGGCCGTCGAGGCCGCCCGCCCGCTCGTGCTGACGGTCTTCCGGATCGTCGTCGGCCTGCTCTTCTCCTGCCACGGCGCCGCCTCGCTCTTCGGCGTCCTCGGCGGCGCCAAGGGCGGCGGCAGCCTCCCGCTCGGCCAGTGGCCGGGCTGGTGGGCCGCACTGATCCAACTGCTCGGCGGCGCCCTGGTGTTACTCGGCATCGGCACCAGGACGGCCGCCCTGCTCTGCTCCGGCTCGATGGCCTACGCCTACTTCACCGTCCACCAGGAACAGGCCCTGCTACCGCTGCAGAACGGGGGCGAGCCCTCGGTGATGTTCTGCTGGGCGTTCCTGGCCATCGCGGTGCTCGGCTCCGGCCCGTACTCGCTGGACCGGCTGCTCGCCACCCGCCGGCCGGCGGCCGCCGAACCCGGCCCCCGGCCGCCCACGACCGGCTGACCCCCGCGGCCGGACTCAGCCCTCGGTCAAGTACCGCTCCACCGTGGCGACCTTGGCGGTGAGGCCGTCGGTGACCCCGGCCCGGTCGTCGATCTTGATGACCGTGCTGACCCGGTTGCTGTGGGCCTTCACCGCCTCGATCGCCGCCCTGATCACCGGCATCACCTCGTCCCACTCCCCCTCGATGCTGGTGAACATGGCGTCCGTACGGTTCGGCAGACCGCTCGCCCGGACCACCCGGACGGCCTCGGCCACCACCTCCCCCACGTCCTCGCCGATCCCCAGCGGGGTCACCGAAAAAGCTGCGATCACGGTTCCACACCTTTCTGACGTCCGATGACGCCTGGTCACGGCCCCGAGTGCTCGGGGCCGTGACCAGGCTAGTGCTCTGACCGCAAAGGTTCGCCGGGTTGGTGATGCAGGTGCCCATGCCGGTTGGATGTCGACCAACATCCAACCGGCATGGGGAGGCA
>NZ_JBVJQR010000065.1:0-8327 GCF_055608425.1 Kitasatospora sp. NPDC036934
GCAGCCTGGTCTCGTCGGAGATCGGGCGCTTGCCGCTGAGGGCGTAGCTGACCGTGCTGGACGAGACGCCGGCGTGCCTGGCCACATCGGCGAGTTTCACCATTGCTCCGGCTTCCTCCATGTCGTTCCGTTGAGGGCGTGGCCCGGTCCCGCTCCGGTCCCGGCCCGGCGGGGCGCGGCGAGCCGGTGCGGACCGCTCAGCCCTTGATCGCGCCGGTGAGGACACCGGTGCGCAGGTGCTTCTGCACGAACGGGTACACGATCACCAGGGGTACCAGGGTGAGGACCACGACCGCCATCTGCAGCGACAGCGGTGCGGTCTGCGCGTGGGTCTGCCCGAAGCCGGAGTTGACCGAGCCGGGCAGGCCGTTGGCCCGGTTGACGTAGGTGAGCAGCACGTACTGCAGGGGCCACTTCTCGCTGTCCGTCGGCATGTAGAGCATGACGTTGAAGAAGGAGTTCCAGTAGCCCACGGCGTAGAAGAGCGCGGTGACGGCGGTGACGGCGCGTGAGGTGGGTAGGACGACGGACCACAGGATCCGCCACTCGCCGGCGCCGTCCATCCGCGCCGCGTCGATCAGCTCGGAGGAGGTCTCCTGGTAGAAGGCGCGCAGCACCAGGATGTTGAAGACGGAGACCGCGCTCGGCAGGATCAGCGCCCACCACTGGCCGTAGCCGCCGAGGCCGGTGACGACCAGGAAGCTCGGGATCAGACCGCCGCTGATGAACATCGTGATGATCAGCAGCAGGAGGACGAAGCGGTGCCCGAGGGAGCGCGGCCGGGAGAGCCCGTAGGCGCACAGGATGGAGACGGCCATGGACACCGCGGTGCCGACCACGGTGATCCCGAGGCTCACTCCCAGCGCGGTGATGATCGTCGAGTCGCTGAGCATCTGGCGGTACGTCTCGGTGGTCAGGCCGTCCGGCCAGATCACCAGGCCGCCGGCCCGGTTGATGGCGCCGGGGGTGGAGAAGCTGGTCAGGACGATGATGTAGAGCGGGACCAGGATGACGGCGAGCATTCCGCCGAGGGTGAGGCCCTTGGCGGCCTGGCCGACGGCGGTGGGCGGCTCGTCCCAGGGCGGGCGGGCGGAGCGGGCCCGGCGGCGGGCCGCTGCTGTGGCGGCGCGGCGCTTCTCGCCCCGCGATCCCATGGTGAGTGCGTTCGTCATTTGCGGTACAGCCCGTCCTCGCCGAAGGCGTGCGCCAGTTTGTTGGCGCCCCAGATGAGCAGCAGCGAGACCACGCTCTTGAAGAGCCCGGCCGCCGCGCCGTAGCTGTAACCGCCGGTGGCGATGCCGTAGTAGAAGGAGAAGGTGTCCAGGACGTCCGCGGCCTCGTGGCCGACGGCGTCGCGTTGGACCAGGAACTGCTCGAAGCCCACGGACAGGGCGTTGCCCAGCCGCAGGACCAGCATCAGCACGATCACCCCGCGCAGGCCCGGCAGCGTGATGTGCCACATCCGCCGCAGCCGTCCGGCGCCGTCCGCCGCCGCGGCCTCGTACAGCTCGCTGTTGATCGCGCTCAGTGCGGCGAGGAAGACGATGATCCCCCAGCCGGCCTCCTTCCAGATCGCCTGCGACGTGACCAGCAGCGCGAAGGTGTGCGGGTTGGTCATGATGTCCCAGGTGCCGATGTCGTGCTGGCGCAGGAACTGGTTGAGCACGCCGGCGCCGCCGAGCATCTGTTGGAAGATCGTGACCGCCAGCACCCAGGAGAAGAAGTGCGGCAGGTAGACCACGGACTGGAAGAAGTTGCGGATCCGCTCGCTGATCACCGAGTTGAGCAGCAGGGCCAGGGCGATGGGGATCGGGAAGAACAGGACCAGCTGGACGAAGCTGAGGTAGAGGGTGTTCTTCATCGAGGCCCAGAACGCCGGGTCGCCGAACAGCTGCTGGAACTGGTCGAAACCGACCCATTCGCTGTGCCAGACCCCGACCAGCGGGTCGTACTCCTGGAAGGCGGTGACGATGCCGAACAGCGGCACGTAGTTGAACACCAGGAGCAGGACGACCGCGGGGACCGTCATCAGCAGGAGGGACTTGTCGCGCCGCAGCCTGGTCCGCCAGGTGAGCCGCGCAGGTTCGGCCGGGCGCTTGGGGGCCGCGGTGCTCACTGGCCGGTGCCGTACTTGTTGAGGACGTTGTCGGTCATCCACTGCTTGAGCCGCTCCCCGGGGCCGGAGCGCCAGCTGGCGATGGCGTCCTGTACGTCGGAGACCTTCTTCTTGCCGTGGTAGCAGTCCTTGATGGTGTCGTTGACGTTCTGCGCGGCATCGGCCGAGGCGATGGCCTGCGGCATGCTGAGGTTCATGCCCCAGAACGGCGGCTTGGTGAGGTACTTGACGTTGGCGGCCGACCAGCCCGCGTAGTCCCTGGTGACCTGCTCTCCGCCCGGGTTGCTGATCACGGAGCCGGAGGCGGCCAGGAACGAGTAGGTCGTCACCTGGACGTCTTTCTTCCCCTCCTCCGTGAAGGTCGGCATGCCGTTCACCCGGGTGTGGTGGACGCCCTCGACGCCGAAGTTGACCATGGTGTACTCGGCCGTGCCGTACGGCGCGGCGAGGTAGTTCGCGACTGAGAGCAGTTCCTGGATCTGCTCCGGCTTCAGACTGGCGTTGAGGTAGCTGATCATGCCGGCGGCGGCGCCCATGTAGATCACCGGCGTGCCCTTGCCGTCGGCGGAGATGGCGTTGAACGCGCCGCGCCGGTAATTCGGGTCCGCGGCGGTGCCGGACTGGTAGTCGGACAGGTTCCAGGCGCCGAGGCCGCCGCCGCCGATGAGCGTCTTCCCGCTGTAGAAGCGGGTGCTCCCGTTGGAGACGTCGCCGGCGAGGGCGTCCGGGTGCATGTAGCCCGAGGTGGCCAGGCGGTAGTGCCAGTCGAGGGCCTCCAGGAACTCCTGGGTCTCGAACGGGTGGACCAGCTTGCCGTTGTCGACCCTCCACCTCATGGGGACGTTCCAGGTGAACTGGTTGTAGGTCCACACGTCGTCGAAGGCCCACACGCCCCTTTTGGCGTCGGTCAGTTCCTTGCCGAGGTTCATCAGGTCGTCGGCGGACTTCACCTGGTCGACGGTGATGCCCCGGGCCTCAAGGATGTCCCGGCGGTAGAAGGTGGCGCCGGGAATGCCGAAGCTGGTGGCGAAACAGGGAATCCCGTAGAGCTTGTCGCCCCAGACGCCGTGCTGCCAGGCACCGGTGGGCAGCGCGGCCAGGTTGGGGTACTTCTTGATGTTGTCGCCGGACAGGTACGGGGTCAGGTCCGCGAGCTGGGTGCCGACCAGCCCGCCGGTGTTGAAGTTGGAGTTCAGCCAGGCCGGCAGGTTGATCCAGTCCGGTAGCTTCTTGGCGGCGGTCATCGTCGGGATGATCGTGTTGTAGTTGATGCCGTCTGTCGGCTTGACGGTCAGCTCGACCCCGAGCGCCTTGTTCATCGCCTGGTAGAAGGAGTTGTCGACCGGTGGGGCCGTGCCCCACAGCGGGGTGATCGCCGTGTAGCTGCCGCCCTTGCCCGGAACGCCGGAGACGCTGGCGGGAGGGGAAGCCGGGTAGGAGAGATAGGCCGGGTCGGTCGCGGCGTCGCCGGTGCCCTGCACGGAGGGGATGTCCGGCTTGACCGCGTTGGTGTTGGGTACGTAGGTCGGGAGGGCGGCCTTGAGGCCTTCCTTGGTGTTCGCCGCGGCCTTCTTGTCCGAGCCGCCGCCGCAGGCGGACAGCAGGGGTGCCATCGCGGCGGCTCCCGCGACCGTGGCGGCGGTGGTCAGAAAGCTCCTGCGATTCAACCCGGATCTCATGGTGGCGTGGCCCCTCTCCGTCGAAGCGTCGAAGCGCTTGAATGTTTCGGCGAGACTAACGACGCGTTACCGGTTGAGCAAGAGGCTGAACAAAATCAAAATCCTTTGTTTCCCGGGTAGTTGACAGGCCAGTTGGGTCGTGTCAGCGTCGAGGCGCTTCGACTTGACCACTGAGCCCAGCTGTCCGAGGGGTATTCCACGTGAGTTCCGTGCCGGCATCCGCAGCCGACCTGCCTTCTTTCCGCAACCCCACGCTCTCCCCGCGCAAGCGTGTCGACGACCTGCTCCAGCGGCTCACGCTCGACGAACGGCTCGCGATGCTCCACCAGTACGCGCCGGCCGTGCCGCGCCTGGGTCTCGGCCCGTTCCGTACCGGCAGCGAGGGCCTGCACGGAGTCTCCTGGCTCGGCGTGGCGACGGTGTTCCCGCAGGCCGTCGGCCTCGGCGCCAGCTGGGACGAGGACCTGGTGCGCGGAGTCGCCGAGGCGGTCTCGACCGAACTGCGGGCCTTCCACTACCACCGCCCGCCGGCAGTCGGCAGCCCCGAGCGCGGGCCCAACTCCCTGCAGGCCTGGGCCCCCGTGCTCAACCTGCTGCGCGATCCGCGCTGGGGGCGCAACGAGGAGGGCTACTCCGAGGACCCGGTGCACACCGCGCGGGTCGGCGAGGCGTTCTGCCGGGGCCTCTCCGGCGACCACCCGGACTACCTGCGGACCGCGCCGGTGCTCAAGCACTTCCTCGCGTACAACAACGAGGACGACCGCTGCACCACCTCCTCCGGGGTGCGCCCGCGCGTCCTCCAGGAGTACGACCTCGCCGCCTTCCGTCCCGTCGTCGCCTCCGGCGCCGCGACCGGCGCGATGGCCGCCTACAACCTGGTCAACGGCCGTCCCTGTCACGTCAGTCCGCTGATCGAGGTGGAGCTGCGCCGCTGGGCCCGGCAGACGGGCCACGAGCTGTTCGTGGTCAGCGACGCCGAGGCCCCCTCCAACCTGGTCGACCCGGAGCACTACTTCGACGACCACGCCGAGTCCCACGCGGCCGCGCTCAAGGCCGGCATCGACAACTTCACCGACCACGGCGAGGACAGCGCCACCGTGATCGGCCGGCTGCGCGAGGCGCTGGAGCGCGGCCTGATCGAGGAGGCCGACGTCGACCGCGCCGTCCGGCGGCAGCTCGAAGTGCGCCTGCGGCTCGGTGAGTTCGACCCCGAACTGGACCCGTACACGGGCATCGGCCCCGAGGTGATCGACAGCCCCGAACACCGTGCCCTGGCCCGGAGGGCGGCCGCCGAGTCGACCGTTCTGCTCAAGAACAACGGCCTGCTGCCGATCGACCCGGCCCGCGCACCCAGGATCGCCGTCATCGGCCCGCTCGCCGACACCCTCTTCGAGGACTGGTACAGCGGCACCCTGCCGTACCAGGTGGGCATCGCCACCGGACTGGCCGCGGCCCTCGGCGCCCACGGCGGCGAGGTCGTCCCGGTGGAGGGCTCGGACCGCATCACCCTCCGCTCGCGCACCACCGGTGAGCTGCTCGGGAAGTCCGCCTTCGACGTGACCGACTGGGGCGGAGGCGCCACCACCCTGCGCGCCGCCGACACCGGTCGGTTCCTGTCCCTCCAGGACGACGACGGCCTGGCGGCCGGTCAGGACGTGATCAAGAGCTGGTTCGTCAAGGAGACCTTCCGGATCGAACCGGACGGCCCCGACACGGTGCTGCTGCGATCGGTCTTCACCGGGCGCTACGCCGCCGTGGACCCGACCGACGGCCGGGTGAGCGTCACCGCGGAGAGCGCCGAGGACGCCGAGCGCTGGCAGCGCGAGCTGGTGCGCGACGGCATCGCCGAGGCCCGGGCGGCCGCCGCGAACGCGGATGTCGCCTTGGTCGTCCTCGGCAACCACCCGCTGATCAACGGCCGCGAGACCGAGGACCGCGCCGACATCGACCTGCCCGAGGGGCAGGAGGAACTGCTGCGCGCCGTCGCCGAAGCCCGCCCGGACACCGCCCTGGTCGTGATGAGCAGCTACCCGTACGCCCTCGACTGGGCCGACGAGCACCTGCCCGCCGTGGTGTGGACCTCCCACGGCGGGCAGGAAACAGGACACGCGCTGGCCGCGGTGCTGCTCGGCGGGGCCGAGCCCGCCGGCCGCCTGCCGCAGACCTGGTACCGGGGCGACGACCCGCTGCCCGCCCCGCTCGACTACGACATCATCAAGGCCGGCTGGACCTACCAGTACCACCGGGGTGCCACCCTCTACCCCTTCGGCCACGGGCTCTCCTACACCGACGTCGCCTACCGGGACCCGCGGCTGTCGCAGCCGTCGATCGGCCCGGACGGCGCGGTCGACCTCACCGTCACCGTGGAGAACCGCGGCCGGCGCGCCGGCAGCGACGTCGTCCAGGTCTACGTCCGCGCCCTGAACGCCCGCTACGAGGCGCCCCGGCTGCGCCTGGCCGACTTCCGCAAGGTCCGCCTGGAGCCGGGGGAGACCCGCGAGCTGACGTTCCGGCTGCCGGCCGAGCGGTTCGCCCACTGGGACGTCGCGACGGGCGCCTTCGCCGTCGACCCCGGCGGCTACGAGGTCGTCGTGGCGAGGTCGGCCGAGGACGAGGTCCTCGTCGTGCCGCTCACCGTGACCGGGGCGGCGCCGACCCCCCGCGCCGTCGTCGGACGGAGCGTCCAGGCCATCGACTTCGACGACCACACCGACATCACCATCGTCGACGCCACCCGCGTCGACGGTGACGCCGTGACCCCCACCGACCCCGGGCAGCCCGCGACGCTGCTGTTCCGCGAGGTCGACCTCTCCGGGGCCGTCCGGGTCGAGGTCGAGACCGCCCGCGAGGGCGGGAAGACGGGGCCGGCCCGGCTCGACGTCCGGTCCGGCGGGCGGGTGGTGGCCGAGGTCGAGGTGCCCGTGACCGGCGACCGCTACGCCTGGACGACGGTCACCGCCGACCTCGCCGCCCCGCTCGACGGCGTGCACGACCTGAGCCTGACCCTGCACGGCGACTACCGGCTCTCCTCCTTCCGGTTCGGTGCGGCCGGCTGAGGCCTCCCACCCCACAGACCGGCGGCCCGTCCCGAGGGAAGACGGGCCGCCACCCGTTCCAGCCCGGCTCACCGCCCGGGGCGATCCCGCCGGCCGCCTGGGCGCCGACCCGCAGTCACCAGCCGCCCGGAGGCGGCCCGCATGTCACTGCTCACACCCCATCACCTGACCTCGAACTCGCAGCATCCGGAGGGATCGCCCATGCCCGTCACCGACTTCGGTGCCGACGAACTCGCCGGCTACCGGCCCGAGTCGACCGCCCCGCAGGACTTCGACGCATTCTGGGAACGGACCCTCGCCGAAGCCCGCTCCCACGGCGGCGCGGTCAAGGCCGAACGTGTCACCGAGCAGTACGGACTGCGCACCGTGGAGGTCGACGACGTACGGTTCCCCGGCTGGAACGGCGAGCCGGTGGCCGCCTGGCTGCTGCGCCCGCGCGACGCGGAAGGCCCGTTGCCCGTCGTCGTCACCTACATGGGATACAGCGGCGGCCGCGGGCTGCCCACCGAGCACCTGTTCTGGTCCGCGGCCGGCTGCGCCCAGCTCGTCGTCGACAGCCGGGGCCAGGGCCACGACACCCCGGACCGGGGCATCGGAGACGGCACCCAGTGGGTCGGGGGCTTCATGACCAAGGGCATCGACTCCCCCGAGAACTACTACTACCGGCGGCTGATGACCGACTGCGTGCGTGCCGTGGACGCCGTCGCGCAGCTGCCCGGTCTCGACGCCGGCCGGATCGTCGTGGCCGGCGGCAGCCAGGGCGGCGGCCTGTCCCTCGCCGTCGCCGGGCTCAGCGGGGACCGGGTGGCGGCGGTGATGCCGGACGTGCCGTTCCTGTGCCACTACCGCGAGGGCGCGCAGACCGCCCTGGACGGGCCCTACCAGGAGCTCGTCAACTACCTGCGCTGGCACAGCCGGGGGCGCGTGCAGCAGGCCTTCGCCACTCTCGCCTACTTCGACGGCGTCAACTTCGCCCGGCGGGCCACCGCTCCGGCGCTGTTCAGCGTCGGTCTGATGGACCCGGTCTGCCCGCCGCGGACGGTCTACGCCGCCTTCAACCACTACGCGGGCGAGGACCGCACCATGACGGTGTGGCCGTTCGCCGACCACGCCGGCGGCTGCGGCTCGAACCCGCCCGTCCAGCTGGCCTGGCTGCGCGAGCGCGGGCTGGCGCCCACGTGGTGACGGCACCACCGTGACCCGTGCCCGGCTCACGAGAGACCTCATGAGGGTGAGCCGCACGATCGGCCCCGATGTCGGCCATGGGCAGCGTTTCGGCCTGGTCCGCGTCGACTACGACACCCTGACCCGAACCCCGAAGGACAGTTATGACTGGTTCCGGGGTCTGATCACCGCGCATCGTGCGCGGACGGAGGAACCTGCCCGATGAAGTTCACCGACGGCTACTGGTTGATGCGCCCGGGCGTCACGGCGCGGTATGCCACCGAGGTCGGCGATGTGCGTGCCGGCGAGGAC
>NZ_JBVJQR010000066.1:0-7551 GCF_055608425.1 Kitasatospora sp. NPDC036934
GCTTGGGGGGTGAGGTGGGGGTGGTGGTGGAGGTGTTCGGTGAGGCGTCGGGCGTGGTCGCGTAGTGCGGTGGGTGTCTTCGCGGACAACCGCCAGGTGATGGGGGTGTCGGGGTCGGGCTCGGTCTGAGTTGCGGGTTGTGTGGTGGGGCCTTGTTCGAGGATGACGTGGGCGTTGGTGCCGCTGATGCCGAAGGAGGAGACGGCGGCGCGGCGCGGGCGCCCGTGCGTGGGCCAGTCCCGGCTCTCGGTCAGCAACTCGACGCTGCCGGAGGCCCAGTCGATGTGCGGGGACGGCGCGTCGACGTGCAGCGTGGGAGGCATGACGCCGTGCCGCATGGCCTGCACCATCTTGATGATGCCGGCGACGCCCGCCGCTCCCGCCGCGTGGCCCATGTTGGACTTGATGGAGCCGAGCCGGAGCGGGGCCCCCTCGGGCCGGTCCTGTCCGTAGGTGGCGAGCAGGGCCTGGGCCTCGATGGGGTCGCCGAGCTTGGTCCCGGTGCCGTGGGCCTCGACCACGTCGACGTCGGCGGTGGTGAGTCCGGCGTTGGCCAGGGCCTGGCGGATCACCCGCTGCTGCGCGGGGCCGTTGGGGGCCGAGAGCTGACTGGTGGTCCCGTCCTGGTTGACGGCCGAGCCGCGCACCACCGCGAGGATCTGGTGGCCGTTGCGCCGTGCGTCGGAGAGCCGCTCGACCAGCAGCAGGCCGACGCCCTCGCACCACGCGGTGCCGTCGGCGGCGGCCGCGAAGGACTTGGAGCGCCCGTCGGGGGCCAGACCGCGCTGCCGGCTGAACTCCACGAACGAAGCGGGCGTCGCCAGCACCGAGACGCCGCCGGCGAGGGCGAGGTCGCACTCGCCGCTGCGCAGTGACTGCGCGGCCAGGTGCAGGGCGACCAGCGAGGACGAGCACGCCGTGTCCAGGGAGACGGCCGGGCCCTCCAGGCCGTAGGTGTAGGACAGCCGCCCGGACAGGATGCTCGCCGAGTTGCCGACGATCAGGTAGCCCTCCAGGTTCTCGTGCTCGGCGACCAGCGTTCCGTAGTCCCGGTCGTGGGTGCCGGTGAAGACGCCGGTGCGGGAGCCGCGCAACGAGGACGGGTCGATCCCCGCGTGCTCGAACACCTCCCAGCTGGTCTCCAGCAGCAGCCGCTGCTGCGGGTCCATCGCCAGCGCCTCGCGCGGGCTGATGCCGAAGAAGTCGGCGTCGAAGTCGGCGACGTCGTGCAGGAACCCGCCCGCACGGGTGTAGGAGGTGCCGAGGTGTTCGGGGTCCGGGTCGTACAGGGCGTCGAGGTCCCAGCCGCGGTTGTCCGGGAAGCCGGTGATCGCGTCCCGGCCCTCGGCTACCAGCTGCCACAGGTCCTCGGGGGACCGCACGTCGCCGGGGTAGCGGCAGGCCATGCCGACGATGACGATCGGGTCGTCGTCGGACCGGACCGCGGTGACCGGTACGACGGTGCTCCCCCGGACGCCGAGGAGTTCGGCGCGCAGGTGGCCGGCCATCGTGGCGGCGGTCGGGTAGTCGAAGAGCAGGGTCGCCGGGAGGTCGAGCCCGGTCGCCTCGTGGAGCCGGTTGCGCAGGCCGACGGCGGTGAGCGAGTCGAATCCCAGTTCCTGGAGCGGGCGGTCCGGATCGACGGTGTCGAGGGTCCGGTGCCCGAGCACGGCGGCGATCCGGCTGCGGACCAGGTCGAGGACGGTCCTGAACTGCTCGTCCTCGGACAGGGCGCGCAGTTGTCGCGCCCACGCGCGGTTGTCGACGGCGGCGGTGCCCGCGGTCGGGACCCGGACCAGGCTCCGGAACACCGGCGGCAGGGTCAGCGCCCGTGCGTGCCTGCGGAGTTCGGCGTGGTCGAGTTCGATGGACAGCAGTTTGCCGTGCCACCCCCCGGACAGCGCCAGGCCGAACACGTCGAGCGAGTGCCCGGTGGAGCGCGGCTTGAGCCCGTCGGGCGCGGCGGGCTCCACCCGGGCGGAGCCCGACGGCTCTTCCGGCGCCCAGCCGAGCGACAGGACGGGGCGCCCTTCGGCGCGCCGGCGGTCGGCGAGGGCGTCGAGGAGTGCCCCGGCGGCGGCGCGGTCCGCCCGGCCGGGGGCGCCCAGGGCGGCGGCGGCGGACGAGAAGAGGACGAAGGCGTCGAGTCCGGCGTCGGCGGTGAGGTCGTGGAGGTCCCAGGCGAGGCCGGCCCGGATGCGCAGGGCGGCGTCCAGGTGCTCGGGGGTGAGGGCGGCGAGTGGGCCGCCGGTCTCCTCGACCGCGTGGACGACGGCGGTCAGCGGCCGTCCGGGCGGGACGGCGGCCAGCAGTGCGGCGAGGTCCGCGCGGTCGCCGATCCCGCCGGGCGCGGTGGTCACGCTCGCCCCGAGAGCGGTGAGGTCGTCGGTGTCGAGCGGCGCGGCCCCGGCGGTGCGGGCGAGCAGCAGGTGGCGTGCGCCGTGTTCGGTGACCAGGTGCCGGACGAGCGGACCGGCGAGGTCTCCGGCGGCCCCGGACAGCACCAGCACGGTGCCGTCGGGGTCGAACGGCCTTGCCTGCCCCGCCTGTTGCTCCTTTTCCCCCGGTGCGGCCGACCCGCTGAGCGGCACGCGGACCAGCCTGGGCGCGAGCACGGCGTCGGCGCGGACGGCGAACTGGTCCTCGCCGACGGCCGCAACCGCACTCAGCACGGCCTCGGTGACCTGCGACTCGACGTCGAGCAGGACGAACCGGCCGGGGTGCTCGCTCTGGGCCGAGCGCAGCAGGCCCCAGACCGCCGCCTGGCCGGGATCGAGGACGTCCTCCGGGGCGCCGCCGTCGGTACCGGCACCGCCGCCGGTCGCGACCGCGCGACGGGTGACGACCACCAGCCGCGAGCCGCCGAGCGGTTCCTCGGCCAGCAGGCCCCGTACGGCGTCGAGCGCCCGGACGGCCTGCTCGACGGCGGCCGTGCCGGGCTCCGGCCCGCTGTCCGGGAGCGTCAGGAGGATCGCGTCGGGTGCGGTATGCGCGCCGTCCCGGACGGCACGCGCGAGCGCCGCGAGGTCGGTGTGGCGCTCGCCGGGGAGGGCGGCGAGGGCGTCGTCGTCCGCGTTCCCGGCGATGACCGCCCAGCGGGTCGTGGCCTCGGCGGGCGGCGGCACCGGGATCCAGTCGAGCCGGTACCCGGTGTCCGCGTCCGCGCCGCGGAGTCCGGCGGCGCGGACCGGCCCGAGCGTCACCGAGCCGACGGTGGCGACCAGGGTGCCGGAGGCGTCCCGCACCGACGCCGAGGCGGTGTCGGGACCGGTGCGGGTCAGCGCGACCCGGAGTGTCCGCGCGCCGGTGGCGTGGACGGTGACGTCCTGCCACGCCACCGGCGCGCGCAGCTCGTCGGTCGGGTCGACGGTGGCGGCCAGGGCGGTCTCCAGGAGGCGCGGGTCGAGCAGGTACCCGCCCTGCCCGGCCTCATCGGGCAGGCTGACCTCGGCGTAGCCGGTGTCCCCGGCCCGCCAAGCGGCGTGCAGCCCGGCCAGCGGGACGGCCCCGCTGTGGCCGAGGCCGGCGAGCCGGTCGGCGAGCTCCTCGGCGTCGACGGGGACGGCGCCGTCCGGGGGCCAGTCGCCCGCCGCTCCGGCGGTGCCGCCCTCGGCGGGGCCGCGGTCCGGGCCGGTGAGGACGGCGCCGGCGTGGCGGATCCAGGGCCGCTCCGGGTCGTCGCCGGAACGGGAGTGGATGGTGACCCGCTGGACGGTCGCGCCCCCGTCGGCGGCGCGGGGGAGGCCGCCGTCCGTGGCGCCGCCTTCCGTGCCCTCCGGGGTGACCGTGAGGTGCAGCCGCGACGGCGCGCCGTCGGTCAGGACCAGCGGCGCTTCCACGGTGAGCTCCGCGACCCGGGTGAGCCCGCTCTCGGCCCCCGCCCGCAGGACGAGGTCCAGGAAGGCCGCGCCGGGCAGCACGGTGACGTCGTGCACGGCGTGGTCGGCCAGCCACGGATGGGCGGCGGCGGTGACCTGGCCGGTGAGGATCCGGCCCTTGCCGTCGGGCAGTTCGACCGCCCCGCCGATCAGCGGGTGCCGGGTGGTGGAGCCGGACGAGGACGGGTTGTCCGTGGGGTGCAGCCACAGCGACCGGTGCTGGAACGGGTAGGTGGGGAGGTCCACGCGGTCCGCGGGCCCGAAGAACGCCGCCCAGTCGACCCGCACGCCGTGTGCGTGGAGCCGCCCGAGCCCGGCGACCAGCTCGGCCGCCTCCGGCCGGTCCCGGCGCATCAGCGGGACGAAGAGGGCGTCGGCCGCGGACTCCGGCCCCGCCGCGGAGAGCACCGCGTCCGGGCCGATCTCGACGAACGCGGTGACGCCCGCGGACCGCAGGCCGCGCACCGCGTCGGCGAAGCGGACGGCCGCCGAGACGTGCCGCACCCAGTAGTCCGCCGACGCCCAGCCCCCGGCCGGACCGCCGGAGACCGTGGACACGGCCGCGATCGTCGGCTCCCGGTAGGACAGCGACTCGGCGACCGCGCGGAACCGGTCCAGCATCGGGGCCATCAGCGGTGAGTGGAAGGCGTGCGAGACCCGCAGCGATCCGGTCTTACGTCCCTGCTCCGCGAAGTGCGCGACGACTGCCGCGACGGCGACCTCGTCGCCCGAGACCACCACCGACTGCGGGCCGTTGACGGCGGCGAGCCCCACCGCGTCGGACAGCAGCGGTCGGACCTCCTCCTCGGTCGCCCGGATCGCGGCCATCGCTCCGCCCTCGGGCAGCTCCTGCATCAGCCGGCCGCGCGCGGCGACCAGCGTCGAGGCGTCGGCCAGCGACAGCACCCCGGCGACGTGGGCGGCCGCGATCTCACCGACGGAGTGCCCGGCCAGGTGGTCCGGCCGCACCCCCCAGGACTCGGCCAGTCGGAACAGCGCCACCTCGACCGCGAACAGCAGGGCCTGCGCGTTGCCGGTCCGCCGGACCGCCTCCTCGTCAGCGCCCCACAACACCTCGCGCAGCGGCACCTCGTAGTGGCCGTCCAGTTCGGCGAGGACGGCGTCCAGCGCCTCGGCGAACACCGGGTAGGCCTCGTACAGGCCGCGGGCCATGCCCGGCCGCTGGGACCCCTGGCCGGTGAACAGGAACGCGACCTTGCCGCCGAGCACCCGGCCCGGCGCGGTGCTGCCGTCGGCGACCGCGTCCAGGGCGGCGGACAACTCCGCCCGGTCCGCGCCGGTCACCACCGCACGGCAGGTCAGCGCGGCCCGGTCCAGGGCCAGCGCCCGTCCGGCGGCGGCCAGTCGGTCGTCGGGCAGGGTCTCCAGGAACGTCCGCAGCCCGGCGGCCTGGGCGCGCAGGGCCTCGGGGGTCCGGCCGGACAGCGGCCACAGCACCACCGGCGGCGCGGCCTGTCCCACCGGGACGGGCGCCGCGTCGGCGGCGGACGGCTCCTCCAGGATGACGTGGGCGTTGGTGCCGCTGATGCCGAAGGACGAGACTCCCGCGCGGCGCGGCCGGTCGGTACGCGGCCAGGCCCGGCTCTCGGTGAGGAGTTCCACCCGCCCGGCGTCCCAGTCGATGTGCGGGGAGGGCGCGTCGACGTGCAGGGTCCTGGGCAGGACCTCGTGGCGCATCGCCTCGATCATCTTGATGATGCCGGCGACGCCGGCGGCGGCCTGGGTGTGGCCGATGTTGGACTTCACCGAGCCGAGCCAGAGCGGGTGTTCGCGGTCCTGTCCGTAGGTGGCGAGCAGGGCCTCCGCCTCGATCGGGTCGCCGAGCTCGGTCCCGGTGCCGTGGGCCTCCATCGCGTCCACGTCGGACGGCCGCAGCCGCGCCTCCGCCAGCACCTGGCGGATCAGCCGCTCCTGGGACGGGCCGTTGGGCGCGGTGAGCCCGTTGGAGGCGCCGTCCTGGTTGACGGCCGTCCCGCGGACCACGGCGAGCACCCGGTGGCCGTTGCGGCGGGCGTCGGAGAGCCGCTCGACCAGCAGCAGGCCGACGCCCTCGCTCCAGGCGGCGCCGTCGGCGGCGGCCGCGAAGGACTTGGAGCGCCCGTCGGGGGCCAGGCCGCGCTGACGGCTGAACTCGATGAACGCGGCGGGGGTGGCCATCAGGGTGACCCCGCCGGCGAGCGCGAGGTCGCACTCGCCGTTGCGCAGCGCGCGGGCGGCCAGGTGCAGGGCGACCAGGGAGGAGGAGCACGCCGTGTCCACCGAGATGGCCGGGCCCTCGAACCCGAACACGTAGGAGAGCCGCCCGGAGGCCAGGCTGCCCGCGCTCCCCGTCCCGAGATAGCCCTCGAAGCCGTCGGGTGCCGCCTGCGTCAGCCGGTTGCCGTAGTCGTCGTACATGACGCCGGTGAAGACGCCGGTGTGGGTGCCGCGCAGGGTGGTGGGGTCGATGCCGGCGTTCTCCAGGGTCTCCCAGGCGGTTTCGAGGAGGAGGCGCTGTTGCGGGTCGGTGGCGAGGGCCTCGCGGGGGCTCATGCCGAAGAACTCGGGGTCGAAGTCGGCGGCGTCGTGGAGGAATCCGCCGTGGCGGGTGTAGCTGGTGCCGGGGTGGTCGGGGTCGGGGTGGTAGAGGGCGTCGAGGTTCCAGCCGCGGTCGGTGGGGAACTCGCCGATCGCGTCCACGCCGTCGGTCACCAGTCGCCACAGGTCCTCGGGGGAGCGGACGCCGCCGGGGTAGCGGCAGGCCATGCCCACGATCGCGACGGGCTCGTTCTCCTTGGACTCCAGCTCCTGAACGCGCGCCCGGGTCCTCTTGAGGTCGGCGGTCACACGCTTGAGGTAGTCCCGCAGTTTCTCTTCAACCGTCATCTCAGCCGTCATCGCATTCAGTCCCGTCTCAAGCCGTGCCGAGCTCGTTGTCGATCAGGTCGAACATCTCCTCGTCGGTCGCCGAATCGAGGGCGACGGCGAGGGAATCGTCCGTGGCGTGCGTGGTGGAGTGTTCGGAGAGCAGCAGGCGCAACCGGGCCGTGAATTCCTCCCGGGCGTTGTCGGAGACCGTTCGCAGAACGCTTTCGAAGCGGTCGAGTTCGGCGAACGCCGCGGCGTCGTCCGGCGCCTTCCCGGAGCCCTCGCCCGATCCGGTGCCCGAACCGAGGCCCGCACCGTCGGCGGACCTGTCGGCGGCGGCCTCTCGGGCGAGGCGGTCACCGAGGTGTTCGGCGAGCGCGCGGGGCGTCGGGTAGTTGAACGCCAGCGTCGCCGGCAGCCGCAGCCCGATGGCAGCGCCGAGGCGGTTCCGGAACTCCACCGCGATCAGCGAGTCGAAGCCGAGTTCCTTGAGCGCCGAGTCCGGATCGATGCTCTCCGGCGAACCGTGCCCGAGCGCCGTCGCGACGTGCGAGCGGACCAGGTCCAGCAGGAGCGTGCCGCGCTCGCCCTCCTGGGCCTCGGCGAACCGGCGCGCCCAGTCGCCCGTCCCGCCCCCGGTGGCACGCGTCCCCGTGGTCCGCACCAATCCGCCCAGGATCGGCGGCAGTTCACCGCGCTCGACCCGCCTCCGTAGGGCGTTTCGGTCGGTGGGGGTGAGGAGGAGGTGGGGGTGGGGGGTGTGGAGGGTGGTGTCGAAGAGGGTGAGGGCGGTGGGGGTGGTGAG
>NZ_JBVJQR010000067.1:0-5661 GCF_055608425.1 Kitasatospora sp. NPDC036934
CTACAGCGACGCGCTGCACAAGCCCCACCTCACCGCTGCCGACCTCTGTCGCCGCCATCTCGCAGCTGCCTCAGAGCAGGACCGACCCACCAACCCGGCGAACCTTCCCGGTCGGAGCACTAGCGAGGCGGCGCGCCGGGGCTGTGGGTGCTGGTGTCGATGAAGTACCTGGTGCTGAAGGTGAACTGGGCGACATACCGGGGTGCGGCCTTCCGCACGAGATCCTCCGTCAGGACGAGTTCCCGGGTTGTCGCTGCCCCCAGCAACTGCTTGGGCCACTCCCACTCTGCGCCGGGTGGCACCGTGGGCGCTCGGGACACGCCCACGCTCAGGCGCGCAACCTCCGCGCCGTGCACGGGGAGTGCGTACCACATCCGCCCTGTCAGCGGCGGGGCCGTGGCCGACGGCCCGGGTGAGGCGCGATACCGGTACTGGTCAGTGAGCGGCAGGCCCGTGTCCGGCCCTGCGGAGGGCTTCCAGCCCTGGGCGCCGACGCTCCGGTCGAACTCGGTCAGCCGGCCGGGGAGATCGCCTCAGAGCCTTGCCCAGGCCCGCACCCCGGTCTTCGACATGGCTGATCATCAGCCGTCGAAGACGAGGCGCACGGTGGCGATCCGCTCGCAGATCGTGTCGTCCCAGGAGATCCCGTCCGGTTTGGATTCGCACCGGTCGAACACGGCCGTACCCAGGTGCTCCGCCCACGGCGCCTGCGCCCGTACCTGCGCGATCCGCCCGTCCATCGTCTCCGCCGCCTCCCGCCCGGCGGCCCGGGTCGAGGGCGCGTTCGCCATCTTCGCCACGTCCGGGGGATCGAACGGCTCCATCTGCCGGTGGAGCGACCAGACCAGCCACGCGAACACCAGGACGGCCACCACCATCAGCCCCCTGAGCACCTGCCGCACCCGCCGCCACATCACCCGTCTCCCCCGTACGAACGGAACCGCCCCGTCGGCACTCTCTCTCGACTGCCAACGGGGCTGAACGGAGCAGGAGTTGTCGATACCAGGCCGTTGTCGTCAGGCCCAGTTGCCGGTGACGGGGGTGTCGCCGGGGTTGCCGAACTGGAAGGTGGTGTCGGCGGTGCCGATGTAGGCGTTGGCGAGGGCGAAGTCGCTGGTGGAGGGGCGATAGATGCCGTAGGTGGTGCGGCCGCGGCCGGCCCAGTCGCCGACGACGGGGAGGTCACCCTTGTTGCCGTAGGTCGCGGTGGAGACGGAGCCGTCGTCGTGGCGCAGGGCGAAGACGTTCTGCTCGTTGTCGTTCGTGGCGGCGCGGAAGACGCCCATCTGGGTGTGGCCGACGCCGTCCCAGTCGCCGACGATGGGGATGTCTCCGGTGTTGCCGACGATGGCGGAGTCGGTGGTGCCGTTGTCGTGGCGGATGGTGAAGGTGTTAGTGGAGGGGCGGAAGATGGCCATCTGGGCGTGGCCGTTGCGGTCCCACATGCCGGGGACGGGGATGTCGCCGGGGTTGCCGAAGGTCAGCGAGGTGGCGGTGCCGTCGTCGTGGCGCAGGGCGAACTCGTTGGTGCTGGGGCGGAAGATGCCGGCCTGGGTGTGACCGACGCCGTCCCAGTCACCGGTGATCGGGATGTCACCGGGCTGACCGAAGGAGAAGGTGTTCACGGAGCCGGACGCCGTACGCACGGCCCACGCGCCGTTGCGGAACACACCGACCCGCGTCTCCGCGGCCGAGGTGCTCGGGTACGGGTTGGCGTGGTCCGTGGAGAGCCCGGTGCCCGGGGCGCAGTGGAGCCAGGCTCCAGCGCCCTGGTCGGCGAGGATCTTCTCGGCGATGAGAATCTGCTGCTGCTTGCTGGCGAGGTCGGGGCGGGCGGCGTAGGCGGTGCCGCCGTACGAGCGCCAGTTGGCCATGGTCATCTGCAGGCCGCCGTAGTACAGCCCGTTGCTGCTGACAATGCTCCAGTTGCCGGTGCTCTCGCACTGGGCGACCTTGTCCCAGGTCGCGACCGATGCGGCGTCCGCCTGTCCCGTGCTCAGCGTGCCCGCGATCGCGGCGGCGGCCAGCAGGGTGACGGCGGTGCGGGTCTTCGCGTGCTTCGCACGGCTGGTCATCGTGGTTCCTTCGGTGATGTGGCGGTGAGGTTCGGGGGAACGGGTGCGGGGCCGCCGTGGTGGCGGCCCCGCGGGGAGGGGGATCAGACTCCCCAGTTGCCGGTGACGGGGATGTCGCCAGGGTTGCCGAACTGGAAGGTGGTGTCGGCGGTGCCGATGTAGGCGTTGGCGAGGGCGAAGTCGCTGGTGGAGGGGCGGTAGATGCCGTAGGTGGTGCGGCCGCGGCCGGCCCAGTCGCCGACGACGGGGAGGTCACCCTTGTTGCCGTAGGTCGCGGTGGAGACGGAGCCGTCGTCGTGGCGCAGGGCGAAGACGTTCTGCTCGTTGTCGTTCGTGGCGGCGCGGAAGACGCCCATCTGGGTGTGGCCGACGCCGTCCCAGTCGCCGACGATGGGGATGTCTCCGGTGTTGCCGACGATGGCGGAGTCGGTGGTGCCGTTGTCGTGGCGGATGGTGAAGGTGTTAGTGGAGGGGCGGAAGATGGCCATCTGGGCGTGGCCGTTGCGGTCCCACATGCCGGGGACGGGGATGTCGCCGGGGTTGCCGAAGGTCAGCGAGGTGGCGGTGCCGTCGTCGTGGCGCAGGGCGAACTCGTTGGTGCTGGGGCGGAAGATGCCGGCCTGGGTGTGACCGACGCCGTCCCAGTCACCGGTGATCGGGATGTCACCGGGCTGACCGAAGGAGAAGGTGCTCGTGCCACCGGACGAGTTGCGCACGGCCCAGGCCCCGTTGCGGAACACACCGACCCGCGTCGAGCCGACCGAGGAGCCGCTGTCGTCGACGATGCTGTTGTTGCGCGCAGGCTTGAAGGTTCCGTAACCGGAGAAGTACGGGTAGGGGATGGTGCGGTGGTGGACGCCCGAACCGGTGAACTCGTAGCCGATGTAGCTGCTGTGGCTGCTGTCGGCCCACTGGTCGAAGATGACGATGTGGCCGCTGTACAACGCCTGGTCGTTCAGCATCGCGTCGCCGGGCTTGAGGTCGTCCTTGCTGCCGAGCCAGGAGGCGACACCGTTGGGGACGAAGCTCGTGGTGTCCAGGCCCCCGTACGCGGTGGAGAGCTTCCACGCCATCGAGGCGTAACCGGAGCAGTCCTTGCGGTAACCCTGGTAGGTCTCACCGCTCTTGGTGTACTGGAGGCCCAGGCCCACCCACGTGTTGGCACGGGCGATGACCTCGGAGCGGGTGACGGTCGGCCCGGCGGCGAGGGAGCGGGCCAGCCGGGGGGAGGCTGCGGGAGCCGGCTGGCCGGCGCCGCCCTTGTCGTTGGTGCCGTCGGCGGCCGCGGAGGTCGGGTCGGACTGGGCGGTCGCGGGGGTGGCCGTGAGGGCGAGGGCCGGCAGGGCGGCGGCGAGCAGGACGGAGGCGGCGCGGAGGGCGAGGCGTGCGGAAGGCATGGGTGTCTCCGATGAGGTGGTGGTGAGCGAAGCGGGGTGTCGGACGCGCGGCGGTGCGAGGCCGGGCGGCCGTGGCACTGCGGGCGGTGACTGTCCTGCGGAAGGCGGGCGCAGGAGCCCGGTGGGGCGGTTCCGGGTACCGACCGGGCGCCGGCCGGAGCACGTGGCTCGACGGGCGCGGCTCTCAGTCGGTGCCGGTGACGTCGGGCGCCGTGAGCGGCTCGGGCGGCAGGTAGTGCCGGTTGAACCGGGGCGAGGTCCGATGACTGCGGGCGATCAGGTCGTGGGCGCGCCGGAGCGCGGGGGGTGCATCGGACGAATCGGGGGTGAGCAGGTAGAGCAGGAGGTCGACCCGCTCAGGTGCGGTGCGGGCGTTGACGTGCTGGAGTCCGTCGGCGGGCAGGGCATGGGCCCACAGGGCGTCAACGATCTCGGCCTCGGCGCTCGGCCCGTGGACGTCGTCCTCGGACGGCCGTGGGATCAGGGTGACGTGGACGATCTCCACGGCGGGATCAGCCGCCCCAGGTGAGGCTGTCCTGGCTCACCGCCGGGGTGGGAGTGCCGACCGGGTCGGCCGTGGAGGCGGCGGTGGCGGCGGAGGGCACGAGGACGATCGCGCTGAGGGCGACGGCGGCGACCGCGGCGGCCTGGGCGAGGCGGGTGCGAAGCATGGTGGAAGTCCTTCCGAGGGTGAGGGGGTGGCGTGTCCTGGACGGGTGGTGCGCCCCGCGGTTGGCGCTCCGTCCGGTTGTCGTCCGGGCCGTTTCCCTGGCGACGACGACTAGCTTCGTCGGTCGTCGAGCCCGTCGGAAGGTGTTCGGGCTGTCGCCAATCGGACTGTCCGGAGTCCGACAGAGTTGACGAGCCTGCGTCAATTCGAGGGGTAGCCTGCATGGCGGCTCGTGTGCGAATGGTGCGAGACGACCCAAAGGGGGACAGGGTCCTTCTTGATCGAAGTATCGAAAGACTGTTTGGATGGAGTCGTTCGCACAGGCGCCCCACGGGGCTACTTGGGGGGAAACACATGCTCGAGGTGCTGGGCCTGACGGCCCCGGCCACAGCCGTGTACCAGGCCATGCTCGACCACCCCGCCTTCGGCGTGGACGAGATCGCCGATCACTGCGGCCTGACCTCCATACAGGTGCACGACCAGTTCGACGAACTGAACCGGCTCACCCTGATCCGTGTCTCCGCGGACCGCCCCGGGCAGATGCGGGCCGTGAGCCCCGAGATCGGGCTCGCCGGGGTGATCGCCGCACAGGAGGCCGAACTCGCTTCCAAACAGGCCAAGTTGGCGGCTTCGCGTGCGGCCGTCACCCGCATGGTCGCCGACCGTGCCGAGCACCGCGCCGGTCACGGAGAGCGCCTCCTCGGGATGGACGCCATCCAGAGCCGGCTCGAACGGATGGGGCACGAGGCCACCACCGAGGTGCTCAGCAGTCAGCCGGGGAACCAGCGCCCCGAGGACCTCGACGCCGGCCGCCCCGCCGACGCGGAGGCGCTCGGGAGGGGGATCACCATGCGGACCCTCTACCAGGACGCCACCCGCAGCCAGCCCCACGTCGCCGCGTACGCCCACTGGCTCCTCGGGCGGGGCAGCGAGGTCCGCACCGCCCCGACGATCCCCCAGCGGCTGGTCATGGTCGACCGGGCGCAGGCGCTCGTGCCGATCGACCCGGCGGACAACCGCAAGGGAGCCCTGTACGTCACGGAGCCGGGCATCCTCTCCGCCCTGCTCGACTTCTTCGAGCAGGCGTGGAACACGGCCGTCCCCCTCGGAGCCACCCAGCCCGAAGATCCCCGCACCAGCCTCACCGCGACCGAGCGCGAGCTGCTGCGCCTCTTGAGTTCCGGCCTCACGGACGACGCCGTCGGCCAGCGCCTGGGCATCTCCTCGCGCACCGTGGGCCGGCACATGTCCTCGATCATGGAACGCCTCGGCGCCAGCAGCCGGTTCGAGGCCGGCATCAAGGCCGCCCACCGGGGGTGGCTCTGACACCGGGCGCGCCGCCCGGCCCTCGCGGCCCTGCTCTCAGTCCTGACCCGGCGCGGGATGGGCGCGCTAGTTGTTCTGACCCGTGAGGTTGGGGACGCGGTTGGTGGGTCGGTCCTGCTCTGAGGCAGCTGCGAGATGGCGGCGACAGAGGTCGGCAGCGGTGAGGTGGGGCTTGTGCAGCGCGTCGCTGTAG
>NZ_JBVJQR010000068.1:0-5172 GCF_055608425.1 Kitasatospora sp. NPDC036934
GCGGGACGCGAAGATCACCCAGATCTACGAGGGCACCAACCAGGTCCAGCGCATCGTGATGGCCCGCAACCTGCCGTAACGACCGCCCGACCGGCACCGACGGCCGGCCCGGTCCGCCGACCGGCCGTCAGGGGCCGCCCCGCGGCGCCGATGCTAAGTTCCGGAGAATGAGCGAGAAGGAAGAGCAGGACCAGCCCATGAACGACGGGCCCTCGAAGCCGGCGATGCGTGAGGCGCTGGTGGCCGCGGCTTTCGAGCTCTTCCTGGAGCGCGGCTTCGAGCAGACGACGATCGACGACATCGTCTCGCTCGCCGGCGTCGGCCGGCGCTCCTTCTTCCGCTACTTCCCGGCGAAGGAGGACGTGGTCTTCCCCGACCACGAGCGCAGCCTCGCCGAGATGACGGAGTTCCTGGAGTCCGGCACCGGCGAGGAGGACCCGGTCAAGCACGCCTGCGACGCCGCCCGCCTGGTCCTGCGGATGTACGCAGAGCAGCCCTCCTTCTCCGTCCAGCGCTACCGCCTCACCCGCAAGGTCCCCGGACTGCGCGCGTACGAGTTGTCGGTGGTCTGGCGCTACGAGCACACCCTCGCCGCCTACCTGCGTGCCCGCTTCGCCGACCGCCCGGACGGCCCGCTGCGCGCCACCGTGATCGCCGCCGCCGTGGTCGCCGCGCACAACCACGCCCTGCGCACCTGGCTGCGCTCGGGCGGCGAGAGCGACTGGGTGGCCGAGGTGGACGCGGCGATGGCCTTCGTGACCTCCAGCTGGAGCGATCGCCCCGCCGAGCCCGCCCCGGACGGCGAGGGCGGGTCCGACGACGTGGTGGTGCTGGTCGCCAGCCGCCGGGCCCCGCTGTGGCGGATGGTCCAGGGCATCGAGAGCGCCATCGGCGAGTCCCGCCGGGTCTGACCGCAGCCCGTGCCCGTGCGACCGGGGCCGGTGCCGCAGTTGCCCAGTGACCGGTGACGGCCCGCGCCGGCCCCCGGCGCACCGGAACCCGCTCGAACGCCGGGGCCGGCCACCCTTCGAAGGGTGGCCGGCCCCGGCGCGTGGACGTCGGTGCGGCGTGCGGCATGTGGTTCAGCCCCGGGGGCGGAGCACCACGGCGGCGTAGTCGGCGGCGGCTGCCTCCGCGCCGAGCACACCGTGCGCGGCCGCGGTGGTCACGTCCCGCCAGTACCGCTGGAAGGCGGAGTCCGCGCGCAGCGCCTGCGACCCCGCGGCGTGGAAGAGCCGGTCGACCGCGGCGGCGCACCAGGCCGCCGCCAGCGCGGCGTCCCGCCGGTTCTCCGCCACCAGCAGCGGCGTCACCTCGGCCCGGTCGGCCCGCTCCGCGGCCCGCTCCAGAACCAGCCGGGCCGCCGTGACCTGCGCCGATCCCTCGGCGAGCGCCAGCTCTGCCGCCGCCCGCCGGCCGGGGGAGAGCGTGCCCAGCCGCGACGCGACGGCGGGTCGCCAGGCGTCCAGCGCCCCCTCGGCCGCGCCGAGCACCGGGGCCGCGAACATCAGCGCGCCGGCCAGGTGGATCGGGACCCGGTGGCACCGGGCCGCGTCCCCGCCGAGCGGCCGCTGGAGGTCCTCCAGGGTGCAGGACAGCCGGTCGGGGACGAAGGCCTCGGCCACCTCCACCGCGTTGCTGCCCGTCCCGCGCACGCCCAGGCTGCGCCAGGTGTCCAGGACGCTCCAGTCCGCCCGGGGGAGGGCGAAGATCCGGTGCTCGGGCCGGTCCGGGGGGCCGGTCCAGGAGGCCAGTAGCAGCCAGTCCGCGTGGTCCACTCCGCTGGCGGTCTCCCATCGGCCCCGGATCCGCCAGCCGTCCCGTTCCCGGACCGCCTCGCCCTGCGGCGGCATGATCGAGGCGGCGATCACCGCGTCCGGCGAGTGGGCCCACAGCTCCTTCCGGCCCTCCTCCGGCAGGTAGGAAGCGAGGCGGCCGTGCGCCGCGAACAGCGTGGCGCACCAGGAGGTGGAAGGGCAGGTGCGCGCCACCGCCGCCGAGGCGGCCAGCAGTTCGGCGAAGCCGCCCGCCGCGCCGCCGTACTCGCGGGGGACGAAGTGCCGGGGGAACCCGGCGGCCACCACGGCGGCCACCGTTTCCGCGCCGAGCCGGCGCCGCTCCTCCACCGCGGACAGGTCGCGTAGGGCCGCGTCCACCACCTGCTCGACGGCCGGACCGGAGAGGCTCGCACCGTCTCTGCTCACGACGCCTCCTGACGGGCTGCCGACTTCTGTCGCGGGTCGCGGTAGGCGAGCCGGGCGCTGGCGAGGACGATGCCGTGCTGGGCGGCGGTGACCTCGGCCGTGCGCGGTCCGGCTCGCCACCCCGGCCCGGGCGTCACGGTGATCGCCACCGGTGCGTCCGGTTCGGCGAAGGCGGTGAAGACCGAGCGCACGGCGGCGGGGTGCAGCGGGGCGCCCAGGGCGCGGCCGGCCTGCCGGAAGGCCTCCAGCAGGGCCATGCCGGCGATGTGGTCGGACGGGTGGTCGTGGAGCACCGGGTGGTCGGGGTCGTCGTCGAACCAGAACTGGCCGGGGGCGCCCCGTTCGTCCCGGGCCAGCAGGACGTGCCGGCCCTCCGGGTAGCCGACCTCCCGCTGGCCGAGCCGTTGCAGCCCGCCGGCGGGCGCCGCGGGCGGTAATGCCGCGCCGGCCGCCGGGGCCTCCTTGGCGCGGACGTCGCGGTGGCGGATCAGTTGGTAGAAGTTCGGGTGCAGGACCTCCCAGCGGACGTCGGCCAGGCCGATCCGGACGCCCTCGACGGAGATCGCCGCCTGGAGCGCGAAACCGGCCCGGCGCGGCGTGGTCAGCCGCCGGGTGCAGACGACGTCCAGGACGACCCGGGCCGGACGGTCCGGCCGGACCGTGACCGTGTCGCCGGTCAGATCGAGGTCGAGCCGGTCGAGGACGAAGGGGTGCCCCTGGGGCACGCCGTGGAAGCGGTGCGAGAGGTGTATCAGGGTCTGCCGGACGGTCTCGGCCAGCAGCAGCGGATCCGGCGCGCGGCCGTCCCCGCCGTCGTGGAGGAATCCGTGCAGGAAGCGGTCCCGGTGCCACAGGGCACCGACGGTGAAATGGCCGTCGTCGTCGCGGACGGCATCGGTGAGCAGGACCTCCGTCGGGGAGGTCTTGTGGACGGCGCCGGCCGGAAGGCGGTGCCGGAACGAGAGTCCGCGGCCGGGCGCGAGCAGTGCTGCCTGGTCGGACGACGGGTACCTTGGCGATGCGGTGAAGATGGACATGCGAGTGCGTCTCCCCGTTGGTGTGCCGTTCCCTAAGGTGGTGCCACCCCATCTGCGGGCGAGGGTCATGTCGGGTGACCGTTGATCCCGGCCCGAAAATATACCTGGGCGAAGGTATAAAGCTAGAAGCGCTGGGGCGCGAGAGAGGATTGGCGAACTGTGAGTCAGAACAAGGGTGTTGCTGTGGAACCGCTATGGCCTGCTCCGACGATCCGGCCTGCGGGCGCGGCCGGTCCGATGCTCCGTCAGGAACGGGCGGAGCGGACGCGGGAACAGATCCTGCACTGCGCCGCGCGGATCTTCGCCGAGCGCGGCTACCAGCAGACCAGCATCAAGGACGTGGCGGACGAGGTCGCGATGACCAAGGGCGCCGTGTACTTCCACTTCCCCAACAAGCAGGCCCTTGCCGTCGCGGTGGTCGACGAGTTGTACTCACGCTGGCCGGTGACGCTGGAGGCGGTGCGCGGGAAGGGCCTGTCGCCGCTGGACACCGTGATCGAGATGTTCAACGCGGCCACCGCCGCGTTCCTGGAGGACCCGATCATGCAGGCCGGCACCCGGCTGCAGAACGAGCGCGACGCCGTCGACGTCGAACTGCCGCTGCCCTACGTCGACTGGACCAACCTGATCTCGACGCTGATGCACGAGGCCCATGGCCAGGGGCAGTTGGCCCGTCACGTCGACCCGGACGTGGCCGCCCGGGTCGCCGTCGCGGCCTTCTTCGGCGCCCAGCACATCTCCGACAACCTGCACGGCCGCGCCGACTTCGCCGAACGCTGGCGCGAGGTGCGCGACACCCTCTTCCCCGCGCTGCGCGCCCTCCCGGGGTCCGCGGCCGACCCCGACCGCCACGTCACCCCGAGGTGACCCCGGCCCCCGAGGAGCCCCGCCATGCCCCTGTCCGACCGGCTGACCCCGTCCGACCGGCTGACCCCGTCCGACCGGCTGGCCTTCAGTGACGTCGATGAGACGCTGATCAACTGCAAGAGCATGTTCGACTTCCTCGACTTCTACCTCGGCGGTCGGTACGGGCCGTCGGGTGCCGAGCGGGCCGCCCGGGTGCGGGCGGAGCTGAGCACGCTGGTGGTGGGCGGGGCGTCGCGTGAGCAGGCGAACCGGGCCTACTACCGGGTGTGGGCCGGGGTGTCCGAGGAGTCGGTCGTCGCGGCCGGCCGGGAGTGGTTCGCCCTTCGCTCCCGGAGCGCCGGCTTCTATCTCGCCGCCACCCGCGAGGCTCTGACGCGGCACCGGGCGGCGGGTGATCCGGTGGTGCTGGTCTCCGGCTCCTTCCCGGCACTGGTCGAGCCCGTCGCGCGGGACATCGGCGCGGCCCACGTGGTGTGCAGCCGGCCGGCGGTGCGCGGGGGAGTCCTCACCGGCGAGCTGGTCGGCGAGCCGGTGATCGGCGAGGAGAAGCGCCGGGCCGTGCGCGCCCTGCTCCGGGCGTACCCGCGCGTCGACCCGGCGGACTGCTACGGCTACGGCGACCACGTGTCCGACCTGCCGATGCTGACCGCGGTGGGCCACCCGGTGGTGGTCGGCGACCGCGGACTGGCCGACCGGATCCCCGGGGCCCGGCTGTTGCCCGCGGGCGGGGCGCTGTTCGCCGGTGCCGCGGACCACTGACCCCCGACTTCGCACTTCCTCTCCGTGTCGACCCCGCTGCGGTACGTTACGGCCCGATTAAAATACCTTCCCAAAGGTATGTGGATCTCCTAGCATCGCTGCGATGCATGCCCCCTTCGGTCCGTGTCGCTTGTCGGAGGACTCGTCGTGAAGCCTGAGAGCGCAGCCGTCCGTGCCCAGGAGCGCCCGGTGTCCCGGTTGTCCGGGGAGTGGGTGCCGGTGTTGTCGGAGGTGGTGGTGGTGCCGGTGGCGGCGCTGCTGCCGGGGGACTCCCCGCGGGAGGGGGGAGAGGATCCGGAGCATGT
>NZ_JBVJQR010000069.1:0-4211 GCF_055608425.1 Kitasatospora sp. NPDC036934
GCAGGGGGGACCCTGTGGGAGAGTAGGACGCCGCCGAACAATTCTTCAGAAAAGCCCCTGATCCTTTTGGATCAGGGGCTTTTCGCATTTCCGTTTCGCGCTCAGTTGTCTTCGTCGTCCTGCGGCTGGGTGTCGTCGGTCTTCGGCTGCCCCTGGGCCTGGGCCGGCGTGGCCTCAGCGGTCGGGGCACCGGACGGCGTCGCCCCGGCCGGTGCCCCGGGCGCCGCCGGTACCGCGGAGGCCGACGGGTCCCCGGACGCGCCCGCGGCCGGGGATTCGGCCGGGGTCGCCTGGGCCGTCGGCACGGCCGCCGTTCCCCAGGACGGCCGGTCGAGCCACTTGTCCGCGCTGTTGGTGAGCCGGGCGACGTCCGTACCGTCCGGGCGCATGCTGTACAGGTCCGCGCCGGAGCCGGCGGGCGCCTGGGCGAAGACGATGGACTTGCCGTCGGGCGCGTAGGTGGCCGAGCCGTAGAAGGCGGTGGAAGGGGCGGGGGTGAGTGCGCCGATGGCAGTGCCGTCGGGGTGGACGGTGTAGATGCCGCCACCGGGGGCGTTGTCGGGCCCGGCCGGATAGGTGGTGAAGAGGATCTGAGTGCCGTCGGGGGACCAGGCCGCGCGGTCGCCGGCGCGCAGTTCCCAAGGGGTGAGCTGGCGCAGGCCGGTGCCGTCTGCGCCGACGACGTAGATGGCGCGGCTGTTGGCGGGCTGTGTGGTGGCGCTGGTGCGGTACTCGAAGGTGAGCTGCTTGCCGTCCGGGGACCAGCTGGGATTGCTGATGGCACCGGAGTAGGGCTTGTCGTTGGTGAGGAAGGTGAGCCGTTGGACGCTGGTGCCGTCGGGGTTCATCAGATAGAGGTCCGAGTACTGGACCTGGTTGTTGTGGGCCTGGTCCAGGGCCCCCCAGGAGCGGCTGAAGGCGAGTTGCTTGCCGTCCGGGGAGAAGGCGGGGGCGCGCTCGTCCTCGTTGGCGCAGTCGGCGGTGGCACTGCCGCTGTCGCACAGCTGGCTGATCTGGTGGGCGTTGTCGCCGTCGGCGGAGACCGTCCAGAGGCGGGCCGAGCCGGTCAGGGGGTCGGTGCGGTCGAAGGCGATGGCAGTGCCGTCGGGGGACCAGTCGGGGCGGTCATCGCGGGCGCGCTCGGGCGGTTGGGTGATCTGGTGCTGGCCGGCGCCGTCGGGCCCGAGGGTGACGATGGCGCTGGTGGCGCGGGTGGCGTCGGTGTAGGCCCGGCTGACGATCAGTCCGTTGTGGGCCTCGGCGTTCGCGGCGCCGACGACGCCGGGGGCCGCGGACGGGCTGGGGTCGGGCGAGGCGGTGGGTGATTCCGGGCGAATCTCGGAGAGCGGGATGTCGCCGGGTTCGGCCCCGCACCCGGTGAGCAGGGTGCCCACAAGCAGGAGGCCCGCACCGGCGGTTGCGCGGGTGCGGGCCTTGCTGCTGGTGGGGGACTGCCGTGTGCCGGTGATCCGTGTCATCTCCGTCTTCGACCTTTCCGACCGCTCCGACGTGTGCCCGACTCCGATGTGGGAGGGACGCAGGACGCATCCAGGAGGAAGGCCCTGGAACGAGCTGTCACTGTGTCAGACGGGGTGTGTCGACGGCCGGGGCGACACGCGACGGATCGCATTCGCTCGGTCACACGGAGTAGACGGGGTGGGTGGGGCGCGGCGGGGCGGGTCAGTCCCGGGCGGCGCGGCGCTCGGCCTTGGCGACGGCCTCCGCCTCGTCCTCGGCCTCGGCGACCTCCAGGGTGGGCGCGGTGCCGCCGAGCTGGGCGGGCAGCCACCAGGAGTCGTCCGGGCCGGACGGCTTGCCGGGGTACTCGCGCTGGGCCCGGTCGAGCATCTCGCTCATGGCGGCGCGCAGCTTTCTGGTGACCATGACGGGCTTGTCGCCCGGCTCCAGGTGAATCGGTTCGCCAATCATGATCGTCACCGGGACGTGGCGCTTGGTGAGGGTCTTCGGGCGGCCCTTGGTCCAGAGTTGCTGGGTGCCCCAGAGGATGACGGGCAGCAGCGGGGTGCCGGAGTCGGCGGCCATCCGGGCGGCGCCGGTCTTGAACTTCTTCAGCATGAACGAGCGGCTGATGGTCGCCTCGGGGAAGACCCCGACGACCTCGCCGGCCCGCAGGGCCCGGACGGCGGCCTCGTAGGCGGGCTGGCCGTCGGTGCGGTCGACCGGGATGTGCTTCATGCCGCGCATCAGCGGGCCGGAGATGCTGTGCCGGAAGACGTCGTCCTTGGCCATGAAGCGGGTCTTGCGCTTCCCGCCGCGGTAGGCGCCGAGGCCGGCGAAGAGGAAGTCCAGGTAGCTGATGTGGTTGCTGACCAGCACCGCTCCGCCCCTGGCGGGGATGTGCTCGGCGCCGACGATCTTGATCCGCACGTCGAGCGCACGGAAAGCGGTGAGTGCGGCGCCGATCACCGGCGGGTAGACGAACTCTGCCACGGTCAGTCCTGACTTCCACGGGCCGGGGCCCGGTACGGCGGGTACCCGAGCCGTGCGTGGGAGCCGACCGGAGCACGGCACGCCGCGGCGGTCACGGGTGATACACGGAGATGATCCCCCGAACGAGTGCCTGCTGTCACCTGAGCCGTGCGGTCAAGCGAATATTCACGGTGTGATGTCCGTGATGAAGCCGGGGTGGAACTTTTCCGTTGCCCGGCCCGCGGCGACCCGTCGGAGTTCAGGCCCCGGCGCCGAGCCGGCCCTGGGCGCGGCGGACGATCGGGTAGATCTCGGAGCCCAGGCAGTAGCCGAAGGCGGCGTTCAGGAAGGCAGCGGCCAGGGCGAAGGCGCCGGCCAGCAGGCCGAGCCAGAGGACCCCGGTGAAGTAGCCGAGGGCGGCCACGGTGGCGAACACCGCACCGCCGCCCTGGGTGAAGCGCAGCGGGCGCTCGTCCGCGGTCGCGGTGGGCGGCGCCAGGCGGGGTGCGACGAAGGTGTGGAAAAGCCAGCCGTACGGGGACAGTCGGGGGCCGCCGGCCGCGCCGAGCACGAACACCAGGGCCTGGGCGGCCAGCAGCAGGCCGCTGCCGGTGATCAGGGCGGCGGCCAGCACCAGGGTGGTGAGCGCGGCGGCGAAGCGGTGACCGCGGGGGTCGGTCTGCAAGGGGGCTCCGGGAGGGTCGCGACGGACGGCTGTGGTGGGGCGCGTCAGCGACAGCGGGCGGTGGTGGCCAGCCCCAGGTCGACGACGCGACGGACGGTCAGCAGCGGCGGGGAGGGGCGGTCGGAGTCCACCCGCCGATCGTACGGGGCTGGTGTCGGCAGGTCGACCACCCTTTCGGAGCCCGGCCGTGCTGTCGCAGACTGGAGGGATGACCGGACTGGTGGTGTGCCTCGTCGTGCTGGCGGCGGCGACCGTGTCCGGGCTGTCGAGGGCCGGGCGCGACGGGAGGCTGAGGGTGCGCACCAAGGACGGGGCGGTACGACTGTCGGAGGCGGAGCTGGGCGGGCCGCTCGGTGAGCGGGCGACTCTGGTGCAGTTCTCCACCGCTTTCTGCCAACCGTGCCGGGCTACCCGACGGGTGCTGGCCGAGGTGGCTGAGATGGTCGACGGGGTCGCGCACGTCGAGCTGGACGCCGAGGCCCAGCTGGAGCTGGTCCGCCGGCTGGAGGTGTTGCGGACGCCGACCGTCCTGGTGCTGGACGCGGGGGGCCGGGTGGTGCGCCGGGCGGCGGGGATGCCGCGCAAGGCGGACGTGATCGCGGCGCTCGGCCAGGTGGTGTGATTCGTGGGGAGCGGCTGAGGGGTGACGGGTCGGCGGGGAAAAGGCTGACGGATACAGCTGACAGCAAACAGATGATGAAATCTGTTCTCTGTTCTCTGTTCTCTGTTAGCTGTTAGCTGTTATCCGTTTGCCGTCGCGGTTCGCGCCGCCCCGCGAGGTGGACCCGGCCTCCGGCTGGGGCAGGATGGGCGCAAGCGGCGGCGCGCGCCCTCCGCCCTAAGCTACTGGCCAGTAGTGACCACTGGACTACCGGCGAGTATGCTGCCAGGAAGTTCCGGACCGGCACGGGAAACTCGCTGCCCGGAGCGGGTGCGTGGCGTGTTCGCACCCGCTTGCACGTCGCAGCCGCCGGACGAGACCAGTACAGGAGACAAGGCCGTGAGCTTGAGGATCGTCGTCTGTGTGAAGTACGTGCCGGACGCGACGGGTGACCGTCGTTTCGCGGACGACCACACCACTGACCGGGAGGGTGTG
>NZ_JBVJQR010000070.1:0-3965 GCF_055608425.1 Kitasatospora sp. NPDC036934
CGCCCGCCGCCGGGACAGCGCCAAGAGCGCCCTCATCACCCTCGTCGAACACGCCCTCCTCGCCCGACTCCGCTGACCACCACAGCCACGGCCCGGAAGCGAGCACGGGAACCGATCGGCCCCGGTGAACCGTCACACTGACGGGTCGCCGGGGCGGCGGTGCTTTACCGGCCGGTGTCCTCCCGGGGCCGCGCGCAAGACCCGTGTATAAGCAGCGGATAACAGTTCGGTAGGCATTTTGTGATCAACAATGACGCAGCGTGGCGAATCAGCGTCACTCAGCGCCAGATCACCACGGATTTGCTCCGGCATGTCGTTGATTGTCCGTATTGTTCCGGCACGGGTGCCATGCGGCGGCTGTTTGTCCCCCATCCCTGCACGTGCTGAAATTCCAGCTACCCCTGAACATCCCGCGTCGGCCGTCCGGTGCCGGGCCAGGGCCCCGGGGGTAGCGCTGGATTGATCCATGGCCGGCTAGTCGGCCGAGAGGTAGTTGTCGAGTGAGGCGTAAGCAGCAACCCGCCCCGCAGCGGCGCTCCGAGCCCCGCCAGAGCGCGCCGAACGGCAGCGCCGCGGAACAGGCCGGATTCTCCGCGTTCACTCCCACCGAGGAGCGCGCCCAGGCCACCCCGGCCCCCAAGCCCCAGACGGCGGGCAAGGAACCGCGGCCCGGCTCCGGTTCGGCGGGCTCACCGGGTGACGGCGGCGCCAGCCGGTACGACTTCCTCCGCCCGCGCAACTGGCGCGTACCGACCCGACTGATCGCGATCCTGCTGATCCCCGTGATCATCAGTCTCGTCTTCGGCGGTCTGCGAGTGAACACCTCGGTCGACGGCTACATCAAGGCCTCCCGCGCCGAGAAGACCGCCGAGCTCGCCAAGGCGGCGACCGAACTCGCCGAGGCGCTCGAGAACGAGCGCGACAAGACCCTGATACCGCTGATCACCGGGCAGGACCCCAACAACGAGGTCACCAAGCGTCGCGCCGACACCGACGCGGCGATGAAGGCCTACAACGCCGCGTACGACGCGTCCGACAAGTCCGGCGAGCTGCCGCGCCGCCACGAGGCCTTCCAGAGCCTGGTGGGCGACCTGCCGCACCTGCGCCAGGTCGCGTACGGCAAGGAGCTGTTCGCCAGCGCCACCGCGAACGCCTACTCGGCGATGTTCGCGCCGCTGCTGGCCTACGACAACTCGGTCGGCAACGGCTCCGCCAACGCCACCAGCAAGGGCCGCGCGATCTACGCGATGTCGCTGGCCAAGGCCTCCGCCTCGACCCAGCGCTCGCTCATGCTGAGCCTGCTGGTCGGCATCTCGCAGGGCGTGACCACGCGCTACGAGAACCAGGACATGACCCAGCAGATCCTGGTCGCCGAGAAGCTGGAGCAGGTCTCCCTCTCCGAGTTCAACACCGGTGCCGACCCCGTCGACGCCAAGAAGTACGGCGACGCCCAGGTCGCGCTGGCCACCGCCCAGGACCGCTCGGCCTACAAGATGCCGAACGGCAGCGCGCCCACCATGCAGGGCCTGCTGTCCCTGGCCGGCAACTACGCCGAGGCCGCCGCCGCCGGCCAGCAGAAGGGCAAGGCCGCGGCCGACGCCGCGTACGCCGAGGCCAAGAACTCCGGTCTGACCCCGGACAACTGGAACCAGGCCGCCGGAACGCACATCCAGGCCCTGCGGAACACCGAACTCGCGCTGCTGGACGACGTCCTCACCCAGTCCCGCGACCTCAAGGACAACGCGCTCTACGACGCCATCCTCAACACGGTCATCGTCGTCGCCGCACTGATCCTGGCGGGCCTGCTCACCGGCTACGTCGCCCGCTCGATGATCCTCGGCATGCGCACCCTGCGCAGCGCCGCCCTGGAGATCGCCGACCACCGCCTGCCGGACCTGGTCGAGAAGCTCTCCAAGACCGACCCCGACCGGGTCGACACCTCGGTCAGCGCGATCCCGCTGCACGGCAAGGACGAGATCGGCGAAGTCGCCCGGGCCTTCGACCAGGTCCACCAGCAGGCCGTGGCGCTCGCCGCCGAGCAGGCGCTGCTGCGAGGCAACGTCAACGCGATCTTCACCAACCTGTCGCGCCGCAGCCAGGGCCTGATCCAGCGCCAGCTGGCGCTGATCACCGACCTGGAGAACAACGAGGCCGACCCGGACCAGCTGGAGAACCTCTTCAAGCTGGACCACCTGGCCACCCGTATGCGCCGCAACGGTGAGAACCTGCTCGTCCTCGCGGGCGAGGAGGCCGGCCGCCGCTGGAACACCCCGGTCCCGCTGGTCGACGTGCTGCGCGCCGCCGCCTCCGAGGTGGAGCAGTACGAGCGCGTCGAGCTGTCCGGCATCCCGGAGGTCGAGGTCGTCGGCGCCGCCGTGACCGACCTCGTCCACCTGCTCGCCGAGCTGCTGGAGAACGCCACCTCGTTCTCCAGCCCGCAGACCCGGGTGCTGGTCAACGCGACCCGCCTGCCGGACGGCCGCGTCCTGGTCGAGATCCACGACAAGGGCATCGGCCTCACCGCCGACGACTTCGCCGAGATCAACGAGAAGCTGGCCGAGCCGCCCACGGTCGACGCCACCATCTCCCGCCGCATGGGCCTCTTCGTGGTCGGCCGGCTCTCCCAGCGGCACGACATCCGCGTCCAGCTCCGCCCGTCCGGCGAGTCGGCCGGCACCACCTCGCTGGTCATGCTCCCGCCGTTCGTCACCCGCTCCGCGGCCGTGCCGGAGCCGGACGAGGAGCAGTTCACCGTCTCCCGGATCTTCGCCGAGCAGGAGCCGGCCGCCGAGTGGGCGCCGGACAACCGCAGCGCGGCCGAGCTGGGCTTCGACGACCACCTCACCGGCATCGGCAACGCCGGCTCCTCCGGCTTCAGCCCGGCCCTGGAGGCCGTCCAGCGCTCCCAGCGCCTCGACCAGGTCCGCCGCGCGGCCCTGGAGAGCGCCCCGGAGTCGCCGGTGGTGGACGCCGAGGTCGAGGAGGACTACCAGCAGGGCTACGACCAGTACGCCCCGCAGCAGCAGGGCTACCAGCAGGGCGCCTACGCCGACGACCGCTACGGCAACGACGAGCAGTACGGCTACCAGCAGGGCGAGTACGCCCAGGACGGCTACGGCCAGTACCCGCAGCAGGGTTACGACCAGACCGCCTACGCCGACGACCGCTACGGCAACGACGAGCAGTACGGCTACCAGCAGGACGGCTACCAGCAGGACGAGTACGCCGGCCAGTACGGCCACCAGGCCGAGGAGGCCCCGGCCGGCCACCCGTACGCCCCGGAGCCGCCCGCCCTGCCCGCCGCCGAGCCCACCCCCACCCTGCCGTCCGGGCTGCCCCAGCGCCGCCCCGGCCAGCAGCTGGCGGGCGGCAACCTGGGCGGTGCCCCGGCCGTCAGCAGCAGCCCGACCGGCGAGAGCCCGAACTGGTTCGCCGGCGCCAAGGACACCTCGGCGCCCGTCGAGACCCGCGGCCACGACGTGTCCGCCCTGGGCGGATACGGCCCGACCGGCCCGACCGCCTCCCCCTGGCAGTCGCCGAACGACGGTGACTGGCAGCGCGCCGAGCAGCTGCGCGAGCCCTCGTCCGCCGGCACCACCGGGGCCGGACTGCCCCGGCGGGTGCCCAAGCAGAACCTGGTGCCCGGCAACGCCAAGCCCACTCCGCAGGACGGGCCGCAGGTCTCCCGCAGCCCCGAGGAGGTCCGTGGCCGCCTCACCAACCTGCGCCGCGGTGTGGAACAGGGCCGCAGCGCCGGCAACACCGGAAGCTTCCGGATCGACCCCGATCAGGTAGACCAGTCCGGCAACGGACAGAACCGGAGCACCGATCTCTTCGGCGGCTCGAACCACCAGGAGCGTTGAGTTGACTCAGATGAGCCAGGCCGCACAGAACCTGAACTGGCTGATCACCAATTTCGTGGACAACACCCCCGGGGTGTCCCACACCGTGGTGGTCTCCGCGGA
>NZ_JBVJQR010000071.1:0-3812 GCF_055608425.1 Kitasatospora sp. NPDC036934
CCCGCCCACCGTGGCGGAACGGGCGAACAGCATCGCCTCCCCCTCGCCCCGCACCTCACGCAGCAGCCCGAACACCGCCTCGTTGTACAACTGGGTGTAGTAGTTGTGCATCCGCTCCGGATCGGAACCGTCGTGCCACACCACATCGGTGGGGATCCGCTCGCCGAAGTCCGTCTTGAAACAGTCCACCCCCACATCCAGCAGGGCGCGCAGCTTGCCCGTGTACCAGGCGGTGGCGGCGGGGTTGGTGAAGTCCACCAGCGCCATGCCCGGCTGCCACAGGTCCCACTGCCACACACTGCCGTCCACCCGCCGCACGAGGTAGCCCTCGCGCATGCCCTCCGCGAACAGCTCCGACTTCTGCGCGATGTACGGGTTGATCCACAGGCAGATACGCAGCCCCTGCTCCTTGAGCCGCGCCAGCATGCCCGCCGGGTCCGGGAACGTCTCCTCGTCCCAGCGGAAGTCGCTCCACTGGTACCCGCGCATCCAGAAACAGTCGAAATGGAAGACACTGAGCGGGATGCCGCGCTCGGCCATACCCCCGACGAAGCGGTTGACGGTGGCCTCGTCGTAGTCCGTGGTGAACGACGTCGTCAGCCACAGACCCAGCGCCCACGCCGGCGGCAGCGCGGGACGGCCGGTGAGCCCGGTATAGCGCTCCAGGACCTGCTTGGGAGTCGGACCGTGAACGACGAAGTACTCCAGCGACTGGTCCTCGACACTGAACTGCACCTGCCCCACCGACTCGGAACCGACCTCGTAACTGACCTTGCCCGGATGGTTGACGAAAACGCCGTAACCCCGGTTGGTCAGGTGGAACGGGACGTTCTTGTACGCCTGTTCGCTGCTCGTGCCGCCGTCCGCCTGCCAGATGTCCACCACCTGACCGTTGCGCACGAACGGCGTGAACCGCTCCCCCAGGCCGTACACCAACTCACCCACCCCCAGCGACAACTGGCCCAGCATGTGGTGCCGGCCGTCCGCGTCGGTGACGAAACCCGTCCCCCGCTCCCCCACCGTCGTCAGCACCCGGCCACCCGCACTGAACTCCAGCCGCCACGGCTCGGACGCATCCACCCGCAACGTCAACTCACCGGAACTCAGTTCGACCACGTCGCCGTCACGGCACACCTTGCCGGCTCCCCGCTCCGCGCCGGGCAGCACGAACTCGGGACCGGGCTTGACCGAGCCGGCGTGATGGGTGGTACGCACCCCGATCACGCCCTCCGCCGGAGACCAGCACTCCACGGTCAACAGCGGGCTGTTGAGCGTGTCACCACGACCACGCACATGCCTGACCGGAGCGAACAACGTCAACCGGTCCTCGCCGGCACGCACATCGCCGACCTCGGTGGCATACCGCGCCGTGACGCCCGGGCGCATCAACCAGTAGCCGTCGGTGAACTTCATCGGGCGGTTTCCTCCGTCCGCGCACGATGCGCGGTGATCAGGCCCCGGTACCAGTCATAACTGTCCTTCGGGGTTCGGGTCAGGGTGTCGTAGTCGACGCGGACCAGGCCGAAGCGCTGATCGTAGCCGCGGGCCCACTCGAAGTTGTCCAGCAGCGACCAGACGTAGTAGCCGCGCACGTCGACCCCGGCCGCGATGGCGTCGGCGACGGCGGCGAGGTGGCCGGCCAGGTAGTCGATCCGCTCGGCGTCGTGGATCCTGCCGTCGGGGGTGACGCTGTCGGCCTCGGCGGAGCCGTTCTCGGTGATCCAGATCGGCGGGAGCTGCGGGTAGCGGTGGTCGAGGTCGCGGAGCAGTTCGGTGAACGCGGACGGGACGACGGGCCAGCCCATGGTGGTGAGCCGGGTGCCGTACGGGTTCGGCTCGGCGACGCCGATGTCCGTGGCGGTGCGCAGTTCCGGGTCGGCCTCGCGGTGCGGGGCGGCCTCGACGGTGATCGGCCGGTAGAAGTTGATGCCGACGAAGTCCAGCGGCGTGCCGATCAGTTGCAGGTCTCCCGGTCGGCGCCAGGGGCCGTCGGCCAGGCCCTCCCAGGTCTCGGTCTCGTGCCCGGGGTAGCGGCCGGCGAACAGCGGCTCGGTCCAGACCTCGTTGTGCAGCACCTCGGCGCGGCGCAGGGCGGCGAGGTCCTCGGGCCGGTCGGAGGCGGCGTGCAGGCGGTCGAGGTTGAGCGTGATGCCGATCTCGCGGGCGCCGACGGCCCGCAGCTCCCGGACGGCCAGTCCGTGGCCGACCATGAGGTGGTGGGCTGCGGCCAGCGCCCCGCGGCCCTCCCGGGCGCCGGGTGCGTGCCGACCCTCGGCGTAGCCGACGAAGGCGGAGCAGAACGGCTCGTTGAAGGTGATCCAGCGCTCGACCCGGTCCCCGTAGCGGTCGGCGGCGACGTTCGCGTACTCGGCGAAGGCCTCGGCCGTCTCCCTGACCCGCCAGCCGCCGCGGTCCTCCAGGGCCTGTGGCAAGTCCCAGTGGTAGAGCGTGGCGGCGGGTGCGATGCCGGCGGCCAGCAGTTCGTCGATCAGCCGGTCGTAGAAGCCCAGGCCCTTCGCGTTGACCGGCCCGCTGCCCTTCGGCAGCAGGCGCGGCCAGGAGATCGAGAAACGGTAGCCGTCGACGCCGAGCCCGCGGAGCAGGGCGATGTCCTCGGGGTAGCGGTGGTAGTGGTCGCAGGCGGTGTCGCCGGTGGCGCCGCCGAGGGTACGGCCCGGGGTGTGGCTGAAGGTGTCCCAGATGGACGGACCCCGGCCGTCCTCGTCGTGGGCGCCCTCGATCTGGTAGGCGGCGGTGGCCGCGCCGAAGCGGAAGCCCGGGGGCAGTTCCGGGAAGTCCTGGATAGTCACGTCACCTCATGGGGTCTCGGGCAGTTCGGACACGGGTCGCGGTGGTGCGGTCACCACGTGGGCGCGGGCCCGCGCTCGCGCAGCCAGGCCGGCTGGACGGGCGGGTTCGAGCCGCAGCCGCCGGCGTGGTCGGCGAACTGCCACACCGTCATCGTCCGGTCCTCGCCCGCGTAGTGGTTGAAGGCGGCGTAGACCGTCCGCGGCGGGCAGACCGGGTCCATCAGAGCGACGCTGAACAGAGCCGGAGGCGCAGGAGTCCGCTGCCAGGACTCGTCGAAGTCCTCCGGAACGGTCGACTCGGGACGGCAGCCGACGAGTTCGTCGATGCCGAAGTCGGTGACGGGCATGGGGCTTCCTCCGGGTGGGGCGCGCTTGGGCTCGGCGATCACGAGTCGAAGCGCCTCGACGCTGACACGACCCGTACGGATCTGTCAACTACCGTGGAAACCAAGGATTCTGCTTTTGTCCAGCCTCTTGCCCCAACTGGTGACGCGTCGTTAGTCTCGCCGAAACATTCAAGCGCTTCGACGCTTCGGTGAGGAGGAGCCGGACCACCATGCGATCCGGGTCGCACCGCAGGATCAGCGATCCCCACGGTGTCGCCGCAGGGACTGCGCGGCCGACGTCAGCGCACTCTGCCGTCTCCGCCGTCACCGCGCTCTCCTACACGGTCGGCCACCGGATGGCGGTGACGGTCCTCCCCCTGGTACCACTGGTGACCCTGTACCCGTTCATACATAAGCACCTGCGTACCGGTGTCCGCACCGGCGCGATCAGGGGCTGAGCAGTCCGCACCGGGCCCCACGGGCCCCACGCACCGGAGCAGTCCCTCCCCGGGCCTCCTCCACCGTACGAACGGGAACACACCTCACCCGAACCGACACGAAGGAACCACAACGATGGTGACACTCGCCGATGTGGCCAGGCACGCCGGCGTCTCGTCCAGCACGGTCAGCTACGCCCTCAGCGGCAAGCGCCCGATCTCCGACGAGACCAGGCTGC
>NZ_JBVJQR010000072.1:0-2419 GCF_055608425.1 Kitasatospora sp. NPDC036934
CCGCCCTGGCCGAGGCACTGAAGGACGTGGCCACCCGGCACGAGGTGCTGCGCACCCTCGTCCCGACCACCGACGGCCAGCCCCACCAGCTGGTCACGGAGGCCGCCGAACTCCCGCTGCACGCCGTGCCGGTGGCCACCGAGACGGAGCTGCGCACCGCGCTGGCCGAGGCCGGCGGTCGGGTCTTCGACCTCACCACCGAACTCCCCGTCCGGGCCACCCTGTTCTCGCTGCCGCACGACGAGCACGTGCTGCTGGTCCTGCTGCACCACATCGCCGGCGACGGCTGGTCCGTCGCCCCGCTCTTCCGCGACCTGGGCGAGGCCTACCGGGCCCGCACCACCGGCAGCACCCCCGACTGGCCACCGCTGCCGGTGCAGTACGCCGACTACGCCCTCTGGCAACGCGAACTCCTCGGCGACCAGGAGCGGCCCACCGCCCTGCTGACCGAGCAACTCGGCCACTGGCAGCAGGCCCTGGCCGACGCCCCGGAGGAGCTGGCACTGCCCTACGACCGCCCGCGCCCGGCCGTCCCCAGTCACCGGGGCGGCCTGACGGAGGCCAACGTCGACGCCGAACTCTACGCCGCACTAAGCACGTTGGCCGCTGCCCAGCACGCCAGCCTGTTCATGGTGCTGCAGGCCGCCGTCGCCACCCTCTACACCCGCCTCGGCGCCGGCACCGACCTGCCCCTCGGCACCCCCGTCGCCGGACGCACCGACGAGGCCCTGAACGACCTGGTCGGCTTCTTCGTCAACACCCTCGTCCTGCGCACCGACACCACCGGCAACCCCAGCTTCCGCGAACTGCTGGACCGCGTCCGCCGCACCGACCTGGACGCCTTCGACCACCAGGACATCCCCTTCGAGCGCCTGGTCGAACAGCTCAACCCCGCCCGCGTCCCGGCCCGCCACCCGCTCTTCCAGACCCTCATCGCCCTGGAGAGCCGCGCGGCGGTGTCCTCCGCCTTCGGCGACCTGGCCTGCGCCGAACACCCTTTCCAGCTGGACGTGGCCAAGTTCGACCTGTCCTTCCGCTTCACCGAGTTCACCGAGTCCACCGAGCAGGGCTCCCGGGCCGGCCTGACGGTGGCACTGGAGTACGCGACCGACCTCTTCGACCACGCCACCGCCGCCACCCTGGCCGAGCGGCTGCTGCGGGTGCTGAGCGCCGTCGCGGCCGACCCGGACGCCCCGATCGGCGGCATCGACCTGCTCGCCCCGGCCGAGCGCGAGCAGCTGCTCACCGGCTGGAACGGCCCCGCCGTGCCCGTGCCGGACGCCACCCTGCCCGAGCTGTTCGAGGCCCGGGCCACCGCCACCCCCGACGCGCCCGCCGTGGTCGCCGACACCGGGACACTGAGCTACGCCGAACTGGACTCCCGGGCCGAGCACCTGGCCGCCCACCTCGCCGACGCCGGCATCGGCGCCGACACCCCGGTGGTCCTGCTGATGGACCGCTCCGCCGAGCTGGTGGTCGCCCTGCTGGCCGTGCTCAAGGCCGGCGGCAGCTACGTCCCGCTGGACGACCGGCACCCGGCCGAGCGGCTGCGGCAGATCACCGCCGAGACCGGGGCGGCGCTCGTCCTGGTCGACCAGGCCCACCGGGACCACCCGCTGGCCGCCGACGCCCCCTGCCCCGTGCTGCCGCTCGCCCCGGACTCCTTCGGCTTCGACGGCCCGCGCAGGCAGCGCGCCCAGCGCCCGCCGCTGCACCCGGAACAGCTCGCCTACGTGATGTTCACCTCCGGCTCCACCGGCCTGCCCAAGGGCATCGCCGTCACCCACCGGGACGTCGTCCAGCTCGCCTCGGACCCGTGCTGGCAGCACCCCGACGGTCTGCGGGTGCTGTTCCACGCCCCGCACGCCTTCGACGCCTCCACCTACGAACTCTGGGCGCCGCTGCTCTCCGGCGGGCAGGTGGTCGTCGCCCCCGAGGGCAACCTGGACGCCGCCGCGATCGGCGCCCTGGTCCGGGCCCACCGGCTCACCCACGTCCACGTCACCGCCGGACTGTTCCGCGTCATCGCGGAGGAGGAGCCCGGTGTCTTCGCCGGGGTGCGCGAGGTGCTGACCGGCGGGGACGTGGTCTCGGCGCCCGCCGTCCGCAAGGTGCTGGCGGCCGTGCCGGGCATCGGGGTCCGGGTGCTCTACGGCCCGACCGAGATCACCCTCTGCGCGACCCAACTCGTCCTGCCCACAGCGGAGTCCGTACCGGACGTGGTGCCGATCGGGCGCCCGATGGCGAACACCCGGGCGTACGTGCTGGACGGCGGGTTGCAGCCCGTCCCGGCCGGGGTGCCCGGTGAGCTGTACATCGCGGGCGCGGGTCTGGCCCGGGGCTACGCCGGCCGGCCGGCCCTCACCGCCGAGCGCTTCGTCGCCTGCCCGTACGGGGACAAGGGCGGCCGGATGTACCG
>NZ_JBVJQR010000073.1:0-2246 GCF_055608425.1 Kitasatospora sp. NPDC036934
CGACACGACACATCACCACTCCCCGACACCGCCGATCCCATGCCTGATCAGCGAAAACGCAGCCCTCAACCCCGGAAAGACAACAGCCACTCAGGCGAAGCCACCATAGAGCGGCCGACCCCCGATTCGCCGACGCTCAGCATCTTCGTCGGACCGATCTACGCGGGATACATCCAGGTCCAGCACCAGGTCGACGTTCTCGCCGTGCTCGACAGCGGACTGCCGCTAAATCTCTCCCTGGTGAACGGACAACTGACTATCGCGAGGTCTCCGTGGTCAGGCTGATCGGGCCGTCACGGCTTTATGCCATAGGAGGGGTCAGCGTTGGCTGCCCTCGTAACGGTCCCGATCTGTGGGTCCGTTGCAGGAGCAGCCACCCTGTCCAGCAGCGCTTCGAGCCCTACCGCCAGCATCACGGAGCGATGCAAGTCGGTCTCCCTCATGGGCACTGATGGCACTGAGGCGGTGCTCCATCCCTGCAGCAGGGCGCTGCGCTTGTCGCATGGCTATCGACGACCGCGACCTCAAGGCCTTGCTCGCCGAGCACCTGAACATCGACGCCCTGATCGACCTGCCCAAGGTCCCCCCGGGCTGGCAGGCCGGCGACCTGGTGTAGGCGCGAACGCGCGGCCGCCGCACCAGGTCGCGGCGGCCCGTCGTCCAAGGGCTGCGGTCCCCGGCTGGCCCCCAGCAAGATCACAAAGCTACGGCGCCGCAGCCGCCCACCACCTGCCGGAGCATCAACAAAAAAGGCCGCTGGCCTGGGATTTCTCCCGGCCAACGGCCTTCCGACATCACTGTCGGGACGACAGGATTTGAACCTGCGACCCCTTGACCCCCAGCATGGGCGCTCATCAGGCGTGGTCCCCAAATGGTCCCCAGGCCGACCACCCCGCCGCACGTACTGTCGTGATCGGGATCTGTCGAGCCTTCAGGAAGCTGCGCCACAGCAGCTCACCTACCCTCGCCTCGATGCCGCTAGCCGACCGGCGCCGGCGGGCGGATCACGGTCGCCTACCCATTGGCTACGGATGGTGATCTTCCGGGCGGTGTGTCGTCTTGAGCGTGTCTTCGCCAGGTGGTTCTGAGTGCTTCGCGCACCCCCCAACACGCTCTGCCGCCACACCCGACACAGCAGCCACTATTGCCCCATAAGCACCACCCAGTCCGAGAGAAGGGGAAGCTCATGGGACAGCGTGCGCAGCGGGGTCGGGTGTATCGGCGGTGTGGTTGTTCGGACGGGCGTGGGAAGCAGTTGGGTCCGTGGTGTCTGCGGTTGGCTGCGGAGGAGGGTCATGGGAGGTGGACGTACAGCGTGGACTTGGCTCGGGTGGAGGGCCGGCGGCGCACCCGGCGGCGGGGCGGTTTCGCGACCCGTGCGGAGGCGGTCCGGGAGATGGCGGCGGTGCTGGACGGTGAGCTGCGCGGGGTGTACGAGGACCGCCGCACCACCGTCGGGAGCTACCTGCGCGAGTGGCTGGACTCGGTGAAGGAGCGGCTGGCGCCGAACACGTGGGCCGGGTACGCGGACTGCGTCAAGCGGGACCTGATCCCCGCCTTCGGTCACCACCGCCTGCCTGACCTTCGCCCCACCCACGTCGACGACTGGGTCCACGCCCAGCGCAAGGCCAAGCGCGGGCGTGTGACGGTCTACCGGGTCGCCGCGACCCTGCGCACCGCGCTGAACGCGGCCGTGCGCTCCTGGCGGCTGCGCTACAACCCCGCCAAGTACTCGGTACCGCCCAAACCCCGCGCTGCCGAGCGTACCTGCTGGACCCCCGAGGAGGCCGCGGCGTTCCTGCGCCACGGCGCCGAGCACTACGCCGACCGGCTGGGCGACTTGTTCGAGGTCATGCTCGGCACCGGCATGCGCCGCGGCGAGATCCTCGCCCTGCACTGGTCCGACGTGCACCTCATGGACCGCAAGCTCTACGTCCGCTGGACCCTCGCCGCGGTCAACAACCACCAGAGTCTGTTCCGCGAGCCCAAGACCGAGGCCAGCTGTGCCTGGATCAGCCTCTCCCCCAGAGCCATGGCCGCCCTCCACCGCCAAGCCGCCCTCCAGATGGGCACCCACCCCGAGGGACGCCTGGAGGGCCTCGTCTTCGCCAACCCGGACGGCTCGCCGCTTCGCCCGCAGTGGGTCCTAGACCCAATGCCGGTGACTTAGGTTGTGGCGGCTCTGCTGGTGATCGTGATGACGGCCGGGAGCGGTGGTGGCCAGTCGCGGTGTTGGGCGCGTTTGA
>NZ_JBVJQR010000074.1:0-2056 GCF_055608425.1 Kitasatospora sp. NPDC036934
TCCGCCGCGAACGGAGCGATCTTCGCCTCGGCCAGCGAACGCACCGCCTCACGGAGCATCTCGTGCTCCTCGGAGATACGGAAGAGATCGAAGTCCTGGCTCATGATCGCCACTCCTGTTTCACGACGGTACTCAGTACCCTTCATTATGCACGCACGCGGCAAAAAGGGAACTCAGTGCCTTCACAGGGCGGCACTGAGTTCCCTATCCTTTTCCTGCCGAACTACCGCCGGACCACCGCCGCACCACTGCCGTGGTTCCGCCGGACTTCTGCCGTACCACCGCCCGACGGAGCCGGTCCGAGCGCAGGGAGATGACAACGTGGTCCACTCAGCCATCGACGCCGACACCCGGAGTACGACGCTGTACTTCCAGCGCTGTACCTGGTGCAACAACCCGACCTTCCAGCGGCTGCTCTGCCCCACCTGCGGCTCCACCGAACTGCGGCTGGAGCCCAGCGAGGGCACCGGTGTCGTCCGGCGCTGCGCGGTCGAGCAGGCCCGTACGCCGCTGGTCCGTCAGAAGTCGCTGATCCGGATGGCGGAGGGGTTCGACGTCTGGTGCATCGTGGACGGGATGCGCAGCACCGTCCCGGTCGGCACCCGGGTGCGGCTGTTCCCCTCCCCCGGCTCCGACCAGCCCGAACTGCGGCTGCTGCCGGTGGAGGAGCCGCAGCAGGAGCAGGAGGTCGAGCCGCGGCCGCTGCCGCCGGCCCAGGGCGGGTTCACCCAGCACCTCGCGGCCTTCGCCGAGTAATCGGCGCGGGCCGTGCGGCCGTGCAGGCCCTGCGGGTCCGGTGATCCGCGTGGGTCCGCGTGGGTCCGCGTGGTCCGTACCGTCCGAACGGCCCGTACGGCCCGCGTGGTCCGCACGGCCGGGAACGACGGAGGGCGTGGCACTCGGTACCGGGGGTACCGAGTGCCACGCCCTCCGCGCTGCTCCGGGGGATCAGCCCTTGCGGGCCTTCACCTCGGTGGTGAGCTGCGGCAGCACCGCGAAGAGGTCGCCGACCACGCCGTAGTCGGCCAGCTCGAAGATCGGGGCCTCGGGGTCCTTGTTGACGGCCACGATGGTCTTCGAGGTCTGCATGCCGGCCCGGTGCTGGATGGCGCCCGAGATGCCGTTGGCGACGTACAGCTGCGGCGAGACCTGCTTGCCGGTCTGGCCGACCTGCGAGCTGTGCGGGTACCAGCCGGCGTCGACGGCGGCGCGCGAGGCACCGACCGCGGCGCCCAGCGCGTCGGCGAGCTCCTCGACCACGCCGAAGCCCTCGGCGGCACCGACACCGCGGCCACCGGAGACCACGATCGCGGCCTCGGTCAGCTCGGGACGGCCGGTCGAGACGCGCGGGGTGCGCGAGGTGACCTTGGCGGCGTTGCCGGTGAACTCCACCGACACGTTCTCCACCGCGCCGGCGGCCGCGGCGGCCTCCGGGGCGACGGCGTTCGGCTTGACCGTGATGACCGGCACACCGTTGCTGACGCGGGAGTCGACGGTGTACGAGGCGGCGAAGACCGACTGGGTGGCGACCGGGCCCTGGTCGCCGGCGCGGACGTCCACCGCGTCGGTGATGATGCCGGAGCCGAGGCGCAGCGCGACGCGGGCGGCGACCTCCTTGCCCTCGCCGGAGGAGGTCACCAGGACGGCGGCCGCGTCGTTCGCCTTGGCGATCTGGGCCAGGGCGTCCACCTTGGGGACGACCAGCTGGTCGGCGAACTCGGCGCCGTCCGCGACGTACACCTTGGCGGCGCCGAACTCGGCGGCCTTGGCGGCGATGTCGGCGGCCGCGGCACCGGCGCCCAGGACGACCGCGGACGGCTCGCCGATCCGACGGGCCAGGGTCAGCAGCTCCAGGGCCGGCTTGCGGACCGCACCCTCGGCGTGGTCCACCAGGACGAGAATCTCAGCCATTGCTCTATGTCTCCGTGTTTCGCTGGGTCTGGGGGTGAGCGTCTGGAGCCGGGGCTCAGATGAACTTCTGGTCGGCGAGGAAGGTGGCGAGCTGCTTGCCGCCCTCGCCCTCGTCCTTGACGACCGTGCCCGCGGTACGCGCCGG
>NZ_JBVJQR010000075.1:0-1735 GCF_055608425.1 Kitasatospora sp. NPDC036934
TCAGCATCGACGACGGCTTCTTCGACCTCGGCGGCCACTCCCTGCTCGCCACCAAACTGGTCAGCCGGATCCGCACCGCCCTCGGCGTCGAGCTGTCGATCCGCACCCTCTTCGACCACCCCACGGTCGGCGAACTCTCCACCGCGCTGCCCGCGGCCCGCAAGGCCCGCCCCGCCCTCCGGCCGATGCGCCGGCCCGGCAGCGCCTCGTAGGTCACGCACGCCACCGGCCGTCCCAGGTGGCCCGACCGTCACGTCCCCAACTCAGCACGTCACCCGCCGGAGGCACACCGTGATCCCGTTGTCGTTCGCGCAGCAGCGGCTGTGGTTCATCGAACAGCTCGAGGGCCCGAGCGCGCTCTACAACACCCCGTTCGCCGTCCGGCTGACCGGCGCGATCGACACCGCCGCGCTCACCCTCGCCCTCCGGGACGTACTCACTCGGCACGAGGTGCTGCGCACCACCTTCCCGGCCACCGACGGCCGGCCGCAGCAGTCGATCGCCGGATCGGACAGCCCCGCCGTCCGGTCCGCCGCGGTGGCGGCGGAGCCGGTGGCCGACGAGGCCGAGCTATCCGTCCGGCTGGACGCGGCGATGCGGCACGTCTTCGACCTCGCCACCGAACTCCCGGTCCGCTGCAGCCTGTTCTCGCTCTCCGACCAGGAGCACGTGCTGCTGGTGCTGATGCACCACATCGCCAGCGACGCCTGGTCCGTCCCACCGCTCTTCCGCGACCTGGACGACGCCTACCGAGCCCGGCTGGCCGACACCGCGCCGCAGTGGGAGCCGCTGCCCGTCCAGTACGCCGACTACACCCTCTGGCAGCGCGAGGTACTCGGCGCCGAGGACGACCCGGAGAGCCAGCTCTCCACCCAACTCGCCTACTGGAAGAGCGCCCTGGCCGAGGCCCCGGAGGAGCTGGACCTCCCCCGCGACCGGCCGAGACCGGCCGCGCCGAGCCACCGCGGCGGCTCCGCCGTCCTCAGCCTGGACGCCGAACTCCACGCCGCCCTGGCCCGGTTGGCCGCCGAGGAGCGCGCCAGCCTGTTCATGGTGCTGCAGGCCGCCGTCGCCACCCTCTACACCCGGCTCGGCGCCGGCACCGACCTGCCGCTGGGCACCGCGGTGGCCGGACGCACCGACGAGGCGCTGGACGACCTGGTCGGCTTCTTCGTCAACACCGTGGTGCTGCGCACCGACACGTCGGGCGATCCGACCTTCCGCGAACTGCTGGAGCGCGTCCGCCGCACCGACCTGGACGCCTTCGACCACCAGGACGTCCCCTTCGAGCGCCTGGTCGAACAGCTCAACCCGGCCCGGCTCCCGGCCCGTCACCCGCTGTTCCAGACCATGGTGACCCTGGACAGCGACGAGGACCTCCCCGCCGACTTCGCCGGCCTCAGCTGCCGGGAGTACGTCCTCGAACAGCACCTGGCCAAGTTCGACCTCTCGTTCGCCTTCGTCGAGCAGCACGACGCCGACGGCACCGCCAACGGCCTGACCGGGGCCGTGGAGTACGCCGCCGACCTCTTCGACCACGCCACCGCCGCCACCCTGGGCGAGCGCCTGGCCCGGGTGCTGCGGGCGGCCGCCACCGACCCGGACGCGCCGATCGGGGCGATCGAGGTCCTCGGCCCGGTGGAGCGGGCCCAGCTGCTCTCCGACCGGCACGGCCCGGTCACCACGCTGCCGGCCGGCGCGGTCCCCGAGCTGTTCGAGGCCCGCGCGGCCGCGA
>NZ_JBVJQR010000076.1:0-1605 GCF_055608425.1 Kitasatospora sp. NPDC036934
CCACCGCCACACCCAAGGACTCCCCGCCACCAGCCTCGCCTGGGGACTCTGGACCGACACCAGCACCATGACCAACACCCTCACCGAAACCGACCGGGACCGGCTGGCCCGCCAGGGGTTCCGCGGGATGTCCGCCGAGCGGGCCCTCGCCCAGTTCGACACCGCGCTCGCCTCGACCGAACCGGTACTGGTGACAGCCGAGTTGGATGTGTCGGCACTCCAGCGGCAGTCCACCGAGGGCACCCTGCCGCCCCTGCTCGGCAAGCTCGTGCGCGCCAGGCCCCGCCGGGTCGCCGCCGCCACGGACCCGGGTGGCACCACCCTGGAACAGCGGCTCGCCGACCTCGCGGCACCGCAACAGGCTGAACTCATCCACGAGTTGGTGACCCGGCACGTCGCCGCCGTCCTGGGGCACTCCGGTGGTGCCGAGCTGGACCCCGACCGCTCGTTCAGCGAGCTGGGCTTCGACTCACTGACCGCCGTCGAGCTGCGCAACCGGCTGAGCAGCGCCGTCGGCCGACGCCTGCCCTCGACCCTGGTCTTCGACCACCCGACCACCTCGGCGATCGGCCGACACCTCGCGGACCTCCTGCTCACCGCTCCCGCCGGGGCCGAGCACCCCGCCGTTCCGACGGCCCCGGCCACCGCGACCGCTCCCGTGGCGGCCGACGAGCCGATCGCGATCGTCGGCATGGCCTGCCGCTACCCCGGAGACGTACGGTCCCCGGCGGACCTGTGGCGGGTGGCCGCCGAGGGCATCGACGCCATCGCCGGGTTCCCCGCCGACCGTGGCTGGGACGTCGACGGCCTGTACGACCCGGACCCGGACGCACCCGGCAAGTCGTACGTGCGGGAGGGCGGATTCCTGGACGCCGCCGCCGACTTCGACCCCGCGTTCTTCGGCATCAGCCCGCGCGAGGCGCTGGCGATGGACCCGCAGCAGCGGCTGCTGCTGGAGACCGGCTGGGAGGTGTTCGAGCACGCCGGCCTCGACCCCGAGGCGCTGCGCGGCTCCCGCACCGGCGTCTTCACCGGCGTCATGTACGACGACTACGGCTCACGCCTGATGCGACAGCAGCCACAGGGCTTCGAGGGCCAGCTCGTCACGGGCAGCGCGGGCAGCGTCGCCTCCGGGCGGCTGTCCTACAGCTTCGGCCTGGAGGGCCCGGCCATCACCGTCGACACCGCGTGCTCCTCCTCGCTGGTCGCCCTGCACCTGGCCGCACAGTCACTGCGCAACGGCGAGTGCGACCTCGCCCTCGCCGGCGGCGTGACCGTCATGGCCACCCCGGCGTCGTTCATCGAGTTCAGCCGGCAGCGCGGCCTGGCCGCCGACGCGCGCTGCAAGTCCTTCGCCGCGTCGGCGGACGGCACCTCCTGGGGCGAGGGCGTCGGCCTGCTGCTGATCGAGCGGCTCTCGGATGCCCGCCGCAACGGCCACCAGATCCTCGCGGTCGTCCGGGGGACGGCGGTCAACCAGGACGGCGCCTCCAACGGCCTCACCGCGCCGAACGGCCCCGCGCAGCAGCGGGTGATCCGCCAGGCCCTGGCCAACGCCGGACTCACCACCGCCGACGTCGACGTGGTCGAGGCCCACGGCACCGG
>NZ_JBVJQR010000077.1:0-1537 GCF_055608425.1 Kitasatospora sp. NPDC036934
TGGACGCCTTCGACCACCAGGACATCCCCTTCGAGCGCCTGGTCGAACAGCTCAACCCCACCCGCGTCCCCGCCCGCCACCCGCTCTTCCAGACCCTCATCGCCCTGGACAACCAGGAGAAGGCGCCGCGCACCTTCGGCGAACTGAGCTGCAGCGAGCTGGAGTTCGACCTAAGTGTGGCCAAGTTCGACCTCTCCTTCGGGTTCTCCGAAGCAAGCGGACACACCGAGCCGACCGGGCTCTCCGGCGCGATCGAGTACGCGGCCGACCTCTTCGACCACGCCACCGTCGCCACCCTCGCCGAGCGCCTGCTGCGCGTCCTGGACACCGCCGCCACCGACCCCGACGCCCCGATCGGGGACATCGACATCCTCAGCCCCGCCGAGCGGGAGCAGCTGCTGACCGGCTGGAGCGGCCCGGTCGCGACGCTGCCGACGGCGGCGGTGCCCCGGCTGTTCGAGGCCCGGGCCGCCGCCACGCCGGAGGCCGTCGCCCTGATGGCGGGCTCGGAGACGCTGAGCTACGCCGAACTCAACGCCCGCGCCAACGGTTTGGCGCTTCGCCTGGTCGCGGCGGGCGTCACTGCCGAGACCCCGGTGGCGGTGCTGCTGGAGCGCTCCCCCGCGCTGGTGGTCACCCTGCTGGGCATCCTCAAGTCCGGCGGCAGCTACGTCCCGCTCGACAGCGCCCAGCCCCAGGAGCGCCTGCGGGCCGTTCTCGCCGACGCGGGCGCCACGCTCGCCGTCACCGACACCGAGCACCCCGCCTTGGCCGGGCTGACCACCCTCCGGGTCGGCGCGGAGACCGCCGACAATCTCGAACTCGACGTCAGCGCCGATCAGTTGGCCTACGTGATGCACACCTCCGGCTCGACCGGCAGGCCCAAGGGCATCGGCGTCACCCACCGCTCCGTGATCGACCTCGCCCTCGGCGGAGCCTTCTCCGGCGGCGGCCACGCACGCGTGCTGGTGCACTCCCCGACCGCGTTCGACGCCTCCACCTACGAGCTCTGGGCCCCGCTGCTCTCCGGCGACAGCCTCGTACTCGCCCCGCCCGGGCGTCTGGGCGTCACCGAACTCGCGGCCACCATCGACCAGGGCGCGGTGACCGCCGCCTGGCTCACCGCCGGCCTGTTCAACGTCATGGCCACCGAGGATCCGGGCGCCTTCGCCGGTCTCCGCGAGGTGTGGACCGGCGGTGACGTGGTCTCCCCCGCCGCCGTCCGCCGGGTGCTGACCACCTGCCCCGGCCTCACCGTGGTCGACGGCTACGGGCCCACCGAGACCACCACCTTCGCCACCCGCCACCGGATGGCCACCGCCGGCGAGGTGCCCACCGCCGTCCCGATCGGCCGCCCGCTGCCCAACACCCGGGCGTACGTGCTGGACGACACCCTCCAGCCGGTCCCGGTGGGCGTCCCGGGTGAGCTGTACATCGCCGGTGCGGGTCTGGCCCGGGGCTACGCCGGCCGGCCGGCCCTCACCGCCGAGCGCTTCGTCGCCTGCCCGTACGGGGACAAGGGCGGCCGGATGTACCG
>NZ_JBVJQR010000078.1:0-1439 GCF_055608425.1 Kitasatospora sp. NPDC036934
CAATGCCGGTGACTTTGCTGTCTCTGCCTCGTTGATGGTGGTGTGGCGAGGGTGGGGCAGGTCAAGTCGCCTGCGGGTGAGCGGTTGTCGGATCGGATCGCGATCGGGGTGCTGACTCAGGCGTTTCCGCCGGGTCTGGTCGATGAGGTGATCGCTGAGACCGGGCGCGGCGAGAAGCGGAGCCGGCTGTTGCCGGCCCGGGTGGTCGTCTACTTCGTGCTGGCGATGTGCCTGTTCTTCGGGCAGGGCTATGAGGAGGTCGCCCGGCTGCTGGGTGAGGGGCTGGGGGACGGGCGGCGGTCGTGGCGGGTGCCCACGACCGCCGCGATCGGTCGGGCCCGTCGGCGGCTGGGCGTCGAGCCGTTGCGGCTGCTGTTCGCGCGGGTGTGCCGTCCGTTGGCGGTGCCCGAGACGGCGGGCGCCTGGTACCGGCGCTGGCGCGTGGTGGCGGTCGACGGGACCGCGCTGGACCTGGCGGACACCGCTGACAACGACGCCTTCTTCGGCCGTCCGGGTACAGGCCGGGGCAGGGGCGCGTTTCCGCAGGCCCGGGTGGTGGGGCTGGCCGAGTGCGGCACCCACGCGGTGTTCGCCGCCGAGGCGGGTCCGCTGTCGGTCAGCGAGCAGACGCTCTCCCGGCGGCTGTTCGACCGTCTGGAAGCCGGGATGCTGCTGCTGGCGGACCGGGGCTTCTACGGCTTCGAGCTGTGGCAGCATGCGCGGGCCACCGGAGCGGACCTGCTGTGGCGGGTGCGCAAGAACGCGAACCTGCCCGTCGTGCGAGTCCTCGGCGACGGCTCCTACCTGAGCACGGTCCACGCCGAGCCCGACCGCAGGAACCGCCGCAACCCGGTGACCGTGCGGGTCGTCGAATACACCCTGGCCCGCACCGGGGACACCACCGTCTACCGCCTGGTCACCACCCTTCTCGACCCCGAGGAGGCACCCGCCGCCGAGCTGGCCGCCCTCTACGCCCAGCGCTGGGAGATCGAGACCACGCTGGACGAGATCAAGACCCACCAGCGCGGGCCCAGGCTCGTCCTGCGCTCGAAGTACCCCTGGGGCGTCGAGCAGGAGGTCTACGGACTCCTGCTCGTCCACCACGCGATCCGACAGTTGATGCACCGGGCAGCCCTTCACGAGGGTGTGGACCCCGACCGGCTCTCGTTCACCCGCAGTCTGCGGGTCGTACGCCGCCAGGTCCCAGCCCAGGCGGCGCTTTCCCCCCGGCAGACTCGCCAGGGCACTGACCCGCACGCTGGCTGAGATCACCGAACGTCTGCTACCCGAACGACGCCGGCGGACCTGCCCCCGCGTCATCAAACGCAAGATGTCCAACTGGCCCCTCAAACGCGCCCAACACCGCGACTGGCCACCACCGCTCCCGGCCGTCATCACGATCACCAGCAGAGCCGCCACAACCTAAGTCACCGGCATTG
>NZ_JBVJQR010000079.1:0-1433 GCF_055608425.1 Kitasatospora sp. NPDC036934
AGCTAACCGGTCCCCTTAACGTTCCAGCACCGGGCAGGCGTCAGTCCGTATACATCGCCTTACGGCTTCGCACGGACCTGTGTTTTTAGTAAACAGTCGCTTCTCGCTGGTCTCTGCGGCCACCCCCAGCTCTGGCAGCAAGTGCCGTCACCAGGAATGGCCCCCCTTCTCCCGAAGTTACGGGGGCATTTTGCCGAGTTCCTTAACCATAGTTCACCCGAACGCCTCGGTATTCTCTACCTGACCACCTGAGTCGGTTTGGGGTACGGGCCGCCATGAAACTCGCTAGAGGCTTTTCTCGACAGCATAGGATCATCCACTTCACCACAATCGGCTCGGCATCAGGTCTCAGCCTCAATGAGTGACGGATTTGCCTATCACTCGGCCTACACCCTTACCCCGGGACAACCACCGCCCGGGCTGGACTACCTTCCTGCGTCACCCCATCGCTCACCTACTACAGACTTGGACCAGCGGCTCCACCACTTCCCTTTGCCCGAAGGCTCCGGGACGGCTTCACGGCCTTAGCATCACCTGGTTCAGCGTTGGCGCTTCAAAGCGGGTACGGGAATATCAACCCGTTGTCCATCGACTACGCCTGTCGGCCTCGCCTTAGGTCCCGACTTACCCTGGGCAGATCAGCTTGACCCAGGAACCCTTGGTCAATCGGCGCAAGAGTTTCCCACTCTTGTATCGCTACTCATGCCTGCATTCTCACTCGTATACCGTCCACGACTCGATTCCTCGGCCGCTTCACCCGGCACACGACGCTCCCCTACCCATCACAGCAGGCGTTGGCCCTATATGCTGCAATGACACGACTTCGGTGATGTGCTTGAGCCCCGCTACATTGTCGGCGCGGAATCACTTGACCAGTGAGCTATTACGCACTCTTTCAAGGGTGGCTGCTTCTAAGCCAACCTCCTGGTTGTCTCTGCGACTCCACATCCTTTCCCACTTAGCACACGCTTGGGGACCTTAGTCGGTGTTCTGGGCTGTTTCCCTCTCGACCATGGAGCTTATCCCCCACAGTCTCACTGCCACGCTCTCACTTACCGGCATTCGGAGTTTGGCTAAGGTCAGTAACCCGGTAAGGCCCATCGCCTATCCAGTGCTCTACCTCCGGCAAGAAACACGTGACGCTGCACCTAAATGCATTTCGGGGAGAACCAGCTATCACGGAGTTTGATTGGCCTTTCACCCCTAACCACAGGTCATCCCCCAGGTTTTCAACCCTGGTGGGTTCGGTCCTCCACACGGTCTTACCCGCGCTTCAACCTGCCCATGGCTAGATCACTCCGCTTCGGGTCTTGGGCATGCAACTCAACCGCCCTATTCGGACTCGCTTTCGCTACGGCTACCCCACACGGGTTAACCTCGCTACACACCGCAAACTCGCAGGCTCATTCTTCAAAAGGCACGCAGTCACGGCC
>NZ_JBVJQR010000081.1:0-1335 GCF_055608425.1 Kitasatospora sp. NPDC036934
GGATGCTCCTATGGCTGTCAAGCCGCAGGGGCGAGGTCGGTTTGAGTGATTTGTGTGGTGGGTGTGCTGGTCAGGGCGCGGTAGACCTCGCGGGCGACGAATCGCTTGAGGCAGCGCATGATGTCCTTCTTGGACAGGCCTTCCTTTGTGCGGCGTTCGATGTAGGCGCGGGTGCGTGGGTCGAAGCGCATGCGGGTCAGCACGATGGTGTGAAGGGCGTTGTTCGCGGCCCGGTCACCGCCTCGGTTGAGGCGGTGGCGGTGGGTGCGGCCGGAGGATGCGGGGATCGGTGCGACGCCGGCCAGGTGGGCGAACGCGGCCTCCGAGCGCATCCGTTCGGGGTTGTCCCCGGCGGAGGCGAGGAGCTGGCCCGCGGTCTCGGGGCCGACACCGAACAGTTCCAGCAGCGCGGGAGCGGCCTGCCGGACCAGTGGGCCGATCTCGGTGTCGAGTTCGTTGACCTCCTGGTCCAGTGCCAGGTGGCGTCGGGCCAGCCGCCGCAGTGCCGCCCGGGTCGCCGCCACCGGACCCGAGAGGTCCTCGCCGGGCCGCAACCGGGCGAGCGTGCGTATCAGCTCCGTGCGGGACAGGCCGGCGAACTGCTCGCGCAGCAGAGCGGGAGCGGAGACGAGCAGGCCGCGGATCTGGTTCATGGCCTGGGTGCGGGCCTTGACCGCGCTGCGGCGGGCGATCCGCAGCACCCGCACGGCCTCGACCACGCCGTCCCGGCTCTTGGGGACGCCGGTGGCCCGCCCGGAGAGCACGGCGGTGGCGGCGGCGTAGGCGTCGATCGGGTCGGACTTGCCCTTCATTCGCCGGGTCTTGCGGTCGGGGCGGTCGACGTCGACGACCGTGACCCCGGCGGCGGTCAGCACCCGGGCGAGTTCGGCGCCGTAGGCGCCGGTGCCCTCTACTCCGACCGCGCTCAGCGTGCCGTGCGAGCGCATCCAGTCCAGGAGGTCCCGGTAGCCACGGATCGTGGCCGGGAACTCCCGGTCGGCCAGGTGCCGGCCGATGGAGTCGATCACCGCCGCGTGATGGGTGAGGCCATGGGTGTCGACTCCGCCGGTGATCTCCCGCGCGTCATGCGTCATGCTTGTCGTGTCCGTCCTTGCGAGTCCGTTCCGAGGGCGGCACGCGCCGGTCGGGCGGGTGGACAAGACAGTGACGGGGCTTCTGGACCAAGCTCCTATAAAGTCACAAACGCCCGTCCGGCCGCGTGCGTGGTGATGCCCGGCGGGCCGACAAATCCCAAACAGGACAGTCGAGACGTCAGTCAGGCGGAGGGTCAGACCCACCGGCAACATCATCACGTCACATCCTCACTGTCAGGCG
>NZ_JBVJQR010000082.1:0-1237 GCF_055608425.1 Kitasatospora sp. NPDC036934
GCGGGTGATGATGACGAGGTGGGCGTCGTCGGTGCGGTCCTGGGCGAGCCATTCCTGGATGCGGGTGAGGGTGTGTTCGGCGGTGTGGTGGGCGGTGGTGAGTTGGTCGTGGAGTGGGGTGGTGTCGTCCTGGGGGTGGATGACGAGGAGGTCGGGGGTGGTGGGTGTGGTGGTGGGTGTGGTGTCGGTGGTGACGGGGACCCACTCCAACACCAGCGGCGCGAGGTCGCCTGACACGAGCTTCGCCGCGTCCACCGGCCGTGTGGCCAGGGCGTCGACGGTGAGGACCGGCTTGCCGTCCGGGTCCGTCACCTCCAGGGCGATCGTGGCGTCGTCCGCGAGGGTCATCCGGGCGCGGAGCGTTCGCGCACCGGAGCTGTGGAGGCTGACGCCCGACCAGGAGAACGGCAGCTCCAGGTCCATGCCGTCACCGCTGGACGCGAGCCGCACGTGGAGCGCCGCGTCGAGCAGTGCGGGGTGGACCCCGAAGCCGGCCTCGCTGACGTCCTCGGTCAGTTCCACTTCGGCGTACAGGCCGTCGGCGTCCTGCCAGGCGGCCCGAAGGCCCTGGAACGCGGGTCCGTAGGTGTAGCCGCGTCCGGCCAGTTGCCCGTAGAGGTCCGCGATCGGCAGGCGCGTGGCGGTCGGAGGCGGCCAGGCCGCGTGCGGCCGAGTCGGCGGTGCCGGCGGCGCTTCGGGTGAGAGTACGCCGGTGGCGTGCCGGATCCACTCGGCGTCGCCGAGGCGGGAGTGGATCGTGAAGGGCCGACTGCCGTCATCGCCGGGCGAGTTGACCTGGATCTGAAGGTCGACCGTGCCGTTCTCGGGCACGAGCAGCGGGTTGTCGAGGGTGATGTCCTCCGCGTGTGTGCAGCCGACCTCGGACCCCGCCCGCAGGGCGATGTCGAGGAACGCGGTGCCGGGGAGCAGGACGGTGTCGAGGACGGCGTGGTCGGCCAGCCAGGGCTGCGCTTCGAGGGAGACCCGTCCGGTGAGCACCAGGGCGTCGCTGCCCGGTAGTTCGATGGCGCCGCCGACCAGCGGGTGTCCGGTGCTGTGCCGTCCGAAGTCGCCGGTGTCGGCGACCGGGTGGAGCCAGTAGTGCTGGTGTTGGAAGGGGTAGGTGGGGAGGGGGGTGTGGTGGGGGGTGTGGTGGGGGGTGGGGGTTTTGGTGGTTGTGGTGGTGGGGGTGTTGTGGGTCCAGGTGTGGGCGAGGGCGTGGGTGAGTTGGGTGGTT
>NZ_JBVJQR010000083.1:0-1237 GCF_055608425.1 Kitasatospora sp. NPDC036934
GCTGGGAGGGGGAAGCCGACACGGAGGGGGCGGCTGTGGTGGCTGCGCCTTGTCGTGGGCCCGGCGAGTGCGGCGCGGACGGGAGTGCCAGGCATACGACGGCCGCGATGCAGGCGGTGGCGGCGGTCGCGGTGAGGACGTGCCGGCGGTGGCGGCGCCGGTCGGCGCGTCGGCGGACCTCCGCAGCGGGCAGGGCCGGTGCGGGAAGCTGCGAGCCGAGCAGCCGCAGCCGGTCGCCGAGGGTGTCGTGGACGGGGTCAGACACGGAGCTTTCCTTCCTCGCTGGTGGGGGACTGGTCGGCGAGTTTGGCCGCTAGTGCGGAACGACCGCGGGCGAGGCGGCTCTTGACGGCGCTGATGCTGGCGCCGGTCTCGGCCGCGACCTGCTCGACGGAGAGGTCGCACATGTGGTGCAGGACCAGGGCGCTCCGCTGTGCCTCGGGCAGGTCGCGGAGCGCGGTGACCAGCATCAGGTGCTCCTCGGTGGGCGGCTCGACGGTGGGTGGTTCTTGGCGGTGGTGGCGCCCGGCCAGGTGCAGGCCGCGGGCCAGACGTCGCCAGCGGGAGAGGGCCAGCCGCCGGGCCGTGGTCCGGATCCATGCCTCCGGGGCGCTGTTCGGGTCGAAGGTGCGCCGTCGGTCCCACGCGCGGATGAAGGCCTCCTGGACCACGTCCTGTGCTTCGGACCAGTTGCCGGTCAGCGCGTAGAGCTGCCCGGTCAGGCGGGAGAAGGACGCAGCGTAGAACGCGTCGAACTCCTGTGGCGTCATCAAGGGCCTCTCCTCCGGGGCTGTCCGTCAGCTCGCGGCACAGACGGCTCGCGAGGAAGCACTCCTCGGCCGCGGTGGTGGAGCCGTGCGACCTGGGCGGAGCCTCCCGGCCTGTACGCACGAGCGCCGTCCCAGGGTCGCACCCGCGGCCTATGACCTGGATCACGTGTGCGGGGTGCGACCTGCCGGGCATCGGGCGGCGTTCAGGGGCGCGGGCATCAAACCGGACGCCCGCAGGAAAGGACACGGATTCATGCGTATCCGCCCGATCGTGCTCATCGCCGCCGCAGCCGCAACCATCGCGACCGTGGGGGGAGTGGCCACTGCCGCGACCAGCACCCCCACGGCCACCCCGGCGGCTGCCCCCGCGGCCCAGGGCAAGCCCTCCGCTGCGCCCTCCGGCGCCGGCTCGACCGTCGCCCCGGTGTCCCCCAGCAGCGGCTCGGCCGTCACCGGTGCAACTGCCA
>NZ_JBVJQR010000084.1:0-1228 GCF_055608425.1 Kitasatospora sp. NPDC036934
GGGGGGTGTGGTGGGGGGTGGGGGTTTTGGTGGTTGTGGTGGTGGGGGTGTTGTGGGTCCAGGTGTGGGCGAGGGCGTGGGTGAGTTGGGTGGTTTCGGGGGTGTTGCGGCGCAGGGTGCCGGTGGTGTGGGCGGTGGTGTTGGTGGTGTCGGCGGTTTGTTGGATGGGGGTGGTGAGGACGGGGTGGGGGCTGGTTTCGATGAAGTGGGTGTGGCCGGTGGTGAGGAGGTTTTGGGTGACGGTGTGGAGTTGGACGGGGTGGCGGAGGTTGTCGTACCAGTAGTGGGCGTTGAGGGTGGGGGTGGTGCCGGGGTGGGTGGTGGAGTGGAAGGGGATGGTGGGGGTGGTGGGTTGGAGGTCGGCGAGGGTGGTGAGGAGGTGGTCGCGTAGGGGTTCGACGTGGTGGGAGTGGGAGGCGTAGTCGACGGGGATGATCTTGGCGTCGATGCCTTGGTGTTGGTAGTGGGTGGTGAGGGTGTGGAGGGTGGTGGGGTCGCCGGAGATGACGGTGGTGTGGGGGGAGTTGTGGGCGGCGATGGTGAGGCCGGGGGGGAGGGTGATCTGGTCGGGGGGGAGGGGGATGGAGGCCATGGCGCCGGTGCCGGCGATGGTGAGGAGGGCTTGGCTGCGGAGGGTGATGATGCGGGCGGCGTCGTTCAGGGTCAGGGCGCCGGCGATGTGGGCGGCGGCTATTTCGCCTTGGGAGTGGCCGATGACGGCGTGGGGGTGGATGCCGTGGTGTTGCCAGGTGCGGGCGAGGCTGACCATGAGGGCGAAGAGGGCGGGTTGGATGACGTCGACGCGGTTGAGGTCGGGGGCGTCGGGGTTGCCGTGGAGGACGTCGAGGAGGGACCAGTCGGTGTGGGGTTGGAGGGCTTGGGCGCAGGCGTGGAGGTGGTGGGCGAAGACGGGTGAGGTGTTGAGGAGTTCGAGTCCCATGCCGGGCCATTGGGATCCTTGGCCGGGGAAGACGAAGACGGTTTTGCCGGGTGTGGTGGTGGCTTGGAGGAGTCGGGGGTGGGGTTGGTCGTTGGCCAGTGCTGTTAGTGCGTCGAGGAGTTCGTTGCGGGTGGTGCCGTAGGTGGCGGCGCGGTGGTGGTGGGGGGTGCGGGTGTCGAGGGTGTCGGCTACGGCTTGGGGGGTGAGGTGGGGGTGGTGGTGGAGGTGTTCGGTGAGGCGTCGGGCGTGGTCGCGTAGTGCGGTGGGTGTCTTCGCGGACAACCGCCA
>NZ_JBVJQR010000085.1:0-1159 GCF_055608425.1 Kitasatospora sp. NPDC036934
GCCGGTCGGGCGGTCGTTACGGCAGGTTGCGGGCCATCACGATGCGCTGGACCTGGTTGGTGCCCTCGTAGATCTGGGTGATCTTCGCGTCCCGCATCATCCGCTCCACCGGGTAGTCCCGCGTGTAGCCGTAACCACCCAGCAACTGCACCGCGTCCGTGGTCACCTCCATCGCCACGTCCGACGCGAAACACTTCGCCGCCGCACCGAAGAACGTCAGATCCGCGTCCCCACGCTGCGACTTCGCCGCCGCCACATACGTCATCTGCCGCGCGGCCTCCAGCTTCATCGCCATGTCCGCCAGCATGAACTGCACACCCTGGAACTCCGCGATCGCCTTCCCGAACTGCCTGCGCTCCTGGACATAGCCCTTCGCGTAGTCCAACGCCCCCTGCGCGATACCCACCGCCTGCGCCGCGATCGTCACCCGCGTGTGGTCCAGCGTCCGCATCGCCGTCGCGAAACCCGTACCCTCCGCACCGATCATCCGGTCCGCCGGAATCCGCACATCGTCGAAGTACACCTCACGCGTCGGAGAACCCTTGATCCCCAGCTTCTTCTCCGGCGCACCGAACGACACCCCCTCGTCGCCCTTCTCCACCACGAACGCCGAGATGCCCTTCGAACGCATCGACGGGTCGGTGACGGCCATGACGGTGTAGAACTCCGACACCCCCGCATTGGTGATCCAGCGCTTCACCCCGTTCAGCACCCAGAAGTCACCGTCACGCACCGCACGCGTCTTCATCCCCGCCGCGTCACTACCCGCCTCCGGCTCCGACAGGCAGTACGAGAACATCCCCTCACCCCGCGCCAGCGCCCCCAGGTACTTCGCCTTCAACTCCTCCGAACCCGACAACTGCACCGGCAGCGACCCCAGCTTGTTCACCGCCGGGATCAACGACGACGAGCCGCACACCCGCGCGACCTCCTCGATCACGATCACCGTCGCCAGCGCGTCCGCACCCGCACCCCCGTACACCTCCGGCACGTGCACCGCGTGCAGATCGTTGCCCGTCAGCGCGTCCAACGCCTCCTGCGGGAACCGCCCCTGCTCGTCCACCTCCGCCGCGAACGGAGCGATCTTCGCCTCGGCCAGCGAACGCACCGCCTCACGGAGCATCTCGTGCTCCTCGGAGATACGGAAGAGATCGAAGTC
>NZ_JBVJQR010000086.1:0-1142 GCF_055608425.1 Kitasatospora sp. NPDC036934
CCGGTGTTCCGGTCGACTGGTCGGGGTTCTTCACCGGGCGGGGTGCACGGCCCGTCGACCTGCCCACGTACGCCTTCGACCACCACCACTACTGGATCACCGACGGCCCGGCGCACCGGACCGCCGTCGCACCGGTCGAGTCCGTCGCACCGGAGGCCGCCTCGGCCGGCCTGGCCGAGCAACTCGCCGACCTCGACGAGGCCGACCGGGCCGGACACGTCCTGGACGTCGTCACCGAGCAGACCGCGGCCGTGCTCGGCCACGCCGACGTCCGCGCGATCGACCCCGACCGGCCGTTCGCCGAGCTGGGCTTCGACTCGCTGACGGCGGTGGAACTGCGCAACCGGGTCAACCGGATGAGCGGTCTGACGCTCGCCGCGACCCTGGTCTTCGACCATCCCTCGCCGAGCGCCCTCGCCGAGTACCTGCGGGCTCGCCTGAGCCCCGACACCGAAGAGTCCCTCGACGATCTGTTCGCGTCCATCGACAGCGAACTCGGCCCGGAAGCGAGCTGACCGCCGTGACCACCGCGACCACGCCCAACGAGCGGAAGCTCGCCGACTACCTCAAGCGGGTCACCGCCGAACTGCGCGGCACCCGCGAGCGCCTCGCCCGGGCGGAGGCCTCCGACGATCCGATCGCCGTCGTCTCCGCGGCCTGCCGCTACCCGGGCGGCGTGCAGTCGCCCGAAGACCTGTGGCGGCTGGTCGCCGACGGGGTGGACGCGATCGGCGAGTTCCCGACCGACCGCGGCTGGGACCTCGCCGACCTGGCCGTCCGTTCCGACACGACCCGGGGCGGATTCCTGTACGACGCCGGGCAGTTCGACGCGGCCCTGTTCGGGATGTCACCCCGCGAGGCCCTCGCCACCGACCCCCAGCAGCGCCTCGCCCTGGAGACGGCCTGGGAGGCCGTCGAACGCGCGGGCATCGACCCGACCTCGCTGCGCTCCACCCGGACCGGGGTGTTCCTGGGCTTCGCCGGCCAGTCCTACACGGACATGGACTCCGGCGCCGACGACCTGCGCGGCTATCTGCTGGCCGGCAGCGCCGCGAGCGTGGCCTCGGGCCGGATCGCCTACACCCTGGGTCTGGAGGGTCCGGCGATCACGGTGGACACGGCGTGTTCGTCGTCGCTGGTGG
>NZ_JBVJQR010000087.1:0-1086 GCF_055608425.1 Kitasatospora sp. NPDC036934
TCGTCCTGGGGGTGGATGACGAGGAGGTCGGGGGTGGTGGGTGTGGTGGTGGGTGTGGTGTCGGTGGTGACGGGGACCCACTCCAACACCAGCGGTGAGTCGAGCGGACCGCCCTGGGCGGCGGCCAGGTCCGGCGCGGTGAGCGCGCGGCTGGCGACCGAGCCGATGCCGAGCAGGGGCGCTCCGGTCGTGTCCGCCACACCGGCGGACAGGGTGCCGTCGGACTGGGCGGTCACCCGGATCCTGGCCGCGGCGGCGCCGGTCGCGTGCAGTGTCACGTCCGTGAACCGGTGCGGGAACGCCGTCTCTCCCGACTGACCGGCCAGGACGGCGTCCAGCGCGGGAGCCAACAGCGCCGGGTGGAGCCCGAATCCGTCCGGGGTGGCCTCCTCCGGAAGGGCTGTCTCGATGTGCCCGCCGGAGAACCCGCGGATGCTTCGGAAAGTCCCGCTGTGGTCGTAGCCGGCCGCGGCGAGCCGCTCGGCCAACTGGTCGGGCTCGACCCCGGCCGCCCGGCCGGAACCGGTCTCGGCCACCTCGCCCGAGGCGCTCAGCACACCGGTGGCGCGGCGCGTCCAGCCGTCGGCCTGTCGGGTGTGCACGGTGACGGCGTGCTTCCCGTCCTCGCCCGCGCCGGACACGTGGACGCGCAGATCGACCCCGCCCTCCTCCGGCAGGACGAGCGGCCGGTCCAGGGCGAGTTCATCGAGGTGGTGCAGGCCCAGACGGTCTCCGGTGGACAGGACGAGGTCGAGCACGGCCACCGCCGGCAGGACCGTCGTGTCCTGGAGCGTGTACCCCGCCAGCCAAGGGTGGCTCTCCATGCCGATCCGGCCGGTCGCCACCACGCCCTGACTCTCGGGCAGTTCCACCACGGCGGCGAGCAACGGGTGCGCGGCGTCGTCCAGTCCGGCTGACGCGGCATCGTCGAGGCCCGCCCCGGCCGCCGCTTCCAGCCAGTAGTGCTGGTGTTGGAAGGGGTAGGTGGGGAGGGGGGTGTGGTGGGGGGTGGGGGTTTTGGTGGTTGTGGTGGTGGGGGTGTTGTGGGTCCAGGTGTGGGCGAGGGCGTGGGTGAGTTGGGTGGTT
>NZ_JBVJQR010000088.1:0-1035 GCF_055608425.1 Kitasatospora sp. NPDC036934
GCTTCGGTGCGCAGGGGGTTGATCTCGGAGACGGCGCCGACGAGCGTGGTCTTGCCGACACCGAAGCCGCCCGCGATGACGATCTTCGCGGAGGTGGTGGCGCGGGTGGGGGCGGCCGCGTTAGAGCTTGCGAAGTCCACTGAGGACCCTTTCGAGCAGCGTGACGTCGGGCTGGTTTCCGGATTCGCCCCCGGAAGCGGGCTGGTGGATGGCGACCAGGCCGGCCTCGGCCAGGTCGGCCACGAGGATGCGGGCCACTCCCAGGGGAAGCGAGAGCAGCGCGGACACCTCGGCGACGGACTTGACCTCCCGGCACAGCGTGCAGATCCGCTGGTGCTCCGGGAGGAGGGTGGCCAGGCGCTGCGGGTCGACGTCGGCGGAGACCAGGGCCTCCAGCGCGAGCTCGTAGCGGGGCCGGGTGCGACCGCCGGTCATGGCGAACGGCCGGATCAGCGGGCCGGAGTCCGGCTCGTCCTCGAACTCCTCGACGTACCCGGGCTCCTGGGCCGGCTGCCGGCCGGGGGCCGCGGCGGGCGCCGGGCCGGGCGGTGCCGGGTAGCCGGGCGGCGGGGCGTCGAAGGCGGGCTCCTGCCGGGCGTACGGGTCGTACGGGCCGTACTGCTCCTCGGGCCGGGCGTACGGGTGCTGCTGGGGCTGCTGCCCGTACTGGTGCCGACCGTATTGCTGACCGTGGCCGGCGCCGGGTGCTCCGAAGGCGTCATGGCCTGTGCCAGGGTACGGAACGCCGTACTGGCCGCTGCGGTCGTCGGGCGGTGTCACGGTTCCTCTCCTCACAAGGTGCGGCGGTGCGGTGCGAGCTTCGGTACGAGTCCGGAGCCGGTGGTGCGAAGGCCGTACAACGTCCGAACCCGAGCCCGCCGAAGCGGGCCCGGGAAGGACGCGGAGGTACTTCGAATACCTGGACGGTATCCGACGAACCGTCAGTGCAGGAGACTGCCCTGGAGTTCCGCGCGGAGTGCGGGGGTGAGGACGGCGCCGGCTCGGTCGACGAGCAGGGCCATCTCGTAGCCGACG
>NZ_JBVJQR010000089.1:0-1030 GCF_055608425.1 Kitasatospora sp. NPDC036934
GGCGAAGCTGAGAACTTAAGCGCCAGTAAACGGCGGTGGTAACTATAACCATCCTAAGGTAGCGAAATTCCTTGTCGGGTAAGTTCCGACCTGCACGAATGGCGTAACGACTTCTCGACTGTCTCAACCATAGGCCCGGTGAAATTGCATTACGAGTAAAGATGCTCGTTTCGCGCAGCAGGACGGAAAGACCCCGGGACCTTTACTATAGCTTGATATTGGTGTTCGGTTCGGCTTGTGTAGGATAGGTGGGAGACTTTGAAGCAGCAACGCCAGTTGTTGTGGAGTCGCCGTTGAAATACCACTCTGGTCGTGCTGGATGTCTAACCTGGGTCCGTGATCCGGATCAGGGACAGTGTCTGGTGGGTAGTTTAACTGGGGCGGTTGCCTCCTAAAGAGTAACGGAGGCGCCCAAAGGTTCCCTCAGCCTGGTTGGCAATCAGGTGTTGAGTGTAAGTGCACAAGGGAGCTTGACTGTGAGACTGACGGGTCGAGCAGGTACGAAAGTAGGGACTAGTGATCCGGCGGTGGCTTGTGGAAGCGCCGTCGCTCAACGGATAAAAGGTACCCCGGGGATAACAGGCTGATCTTCCCCAAGAGTCCATATCGACGGGATGGTTTGGCACCTCGATGTCGGCTCGTCGCATCCTGGGGCTGGAGTAGGTCCCAAGGGTTGGGCTGTTCGCCCATTAAAGCGGTACGCGAGCTGGGTTTAGAACGTCGTGAGACAGTTCGGTCCCTATCCGCTGTGCGCGTAGGAGTGTTGAGAAGGGCTGTCCCTAGTACGAGAGGACCGGGACGGACGAACCTCTGGTGTGCCAGTTGTCCTGCCAAGGGCATGGCTGGTTGGCTACGTTCGGGAGGGATAACCGCTGAAAGCATCTAAGCGGGAAGCCTGCTTCGAGATGAGCACTCCCACCTCCTTGAGAGGGTAAGGCTCCCAGTAGACGACTGGGTTGATAGGCCGGATATGGAAGCCCTGTAAGGGGTGGAGTTGACCGGTACTAATAGGCCGAGGGCTTGTCCTCAG
>NZ_JBVJQR010000090.1:0-1023 GCF_055608425.1 Kitasatospora sp. NPDC036934
TCAGCATCGACGACGGCTTCTTCGACCTCGGCGGCCACTCCCTGCTCGCCACCAAACTGGTCAGCCGGATCCGCACCGCCCTCGGCGTCGAGCTGCCCATCCGCGCACTCTTCGACAGCCCGACGGTGGCCGCGCTGGCCGAGGCCCTGCCCGCCTCCGGCGCCGTCCGCCCGGCCCTGCGGCCGGCCGAGCGGCCCGAGCGCGTCCCGCTCTCCCCGGCGCAGCAGCGGCTGTGGTTCATCGACCAGTTCGAAGGCCCCAGCGCCCTCTACAACACCCCGTTCGTCGCCCGGCTCACCGGCGCCATCGACACCGCCGCCCTGGCCGGGGCACTGAACGACGTGGTGGCCCGGCACGAGGTGCTGCGCACCACCTTCCCGGCCGCCGACGGCCGGCCCCACCAGCTGATCGCCGAGCACGCCCAGCTCATCCTGCGGGCACGGCCGGTGGCCGACGAGGAGGAGCTGAACGCCGCCCTGGCCGAGGCCACCGGCGAGGTGTTCCGCCTCGCCGAGGACCAGCCGGTGCGGGTCTCGCTGTTCTCCCTGGACGGCGAACGGCACGTGCTGCTGCTCCTGCTGCACCACATCGCGAGCGACGGCTGGTCCGTCACCCCCCTGCTGCGCGACCTCGCCACCGCCTACCGGGCCCGCACCGCCGGCGCCGCGCCGCAGTGGGAGCCGCTGCCCGTCCAGTACGCCGACTACACCCTCTGGCAGCGCGCACTCCTCGGCGACCAGGAGCGGCCCACTGCCCTGCTGACCGGGCAACTCGCCCACTGGCAGCAGGCCCTGGCCGACGCCCCGGAGGAGCTGGCCCTCCCCTACGACCGCCCGCGCCCGGCCACCCCGAGCCACCGCTCCGGGGTGGTCGAGTACCGCCTGGACGACGAACTGCACCAGCGGCTGGGCGAGTTGGCCACCGCGAGCCGCGCCAGCCTGTTCATGGTGCTGCAAGCCGCCGTCGCCACCCTCTACACCCGCCTCGGCGCCGGCACCGACCTGCCCCTCGGCACCCCCGTCG
>NZ_JBVJQR010000091.1:0-1020 GCF_055608425.1 Kitasatospora sp. NPDC036934
ACCCGGGCGTACGTGCTGGACGACGGGTTGCAGCCCGTCCCGGCCGGGGTCACCGGCGAGCTGTACCTCGCCGGGAACGGCCTGGCCCGGGGCTACGTCGGCCGCCCGGCGCTGACCGCCGAGCGCTTCGTCGCCGACCCGTACGGCGCCCCCGGCACCCGGATGTACCGCACCGGCGACCTCGCCCGCTGGACCACCACGGGCGAACTGGAGTTCGCCGGTCGAACCGACGACCAGGTCAAGATCCGCGGCTTCCGGATCGAACTCGCCGAGGTCGAGGGCGCGTTCGCCGCCCACCCGGCCGTCCGCCAGGTCATCGCGACAGTCCGCCAGGACCAACCCGGCGACAAGCGCCTGGTCGCCTACGCCACCGGCGACGCCACCCCGACCGAGCTGCGCACCTTCGCCGCCGACCACCTGCCCGGCTACATGGTCCCCGCCGCGGTCGTCGTCCTGGACACCCTGCCCATCACCCCCAACGGCAAGGTCGACCGACGCGCCCTGCCCGCCCCCGACTACACCGCCACCAGGACCGGCCGGGCGCCCCGCAACGCCACCGAGCAGACCCTGTGCGAACTCTTCGCCGACGTCCTCCAGGTGGCCGAACCCGGCATCGACGACAGCTTCTTCGACCTCGGCGGGCACTCGCTGCTCGCCACCAAGCTGGTCAGCCGGATCCGCACCGCCCTCGGCACCGAACTGCCGATCCGCGCCCTCTTCGACCACCCGACCATCGCCGCGCTGGTCCAGCACCTCGGCCAGGACCACACCCCGGTACGCGCCGGGCTGACCACCCGGGAGCGCCCCGAGCGGGTGCCGCTCTCATACGCCCAGCAACGCCTCTGGTTCATCGAGCAGTTCGAGGGCCCCAGCCCTCTCTACAACACCCCCTTCGCGATCCGGCTGACCGGCGCCGTGGACACCACCGCCCTGGCCGAGGCACTGAAGGACGTGGCCACCCGGCACGAGGTGCTGCGCACCCTCGTCCCGACCACCGACGGCCAGCCCCACCAGCTGGTC